>CAMLGG010000098.1 GCA_946479475.1 uncultured Ideonella sp.
CGCAGGGCCGCCCCAAGGGCGAATTCCCCCTCGGGGGGACGGCGCGAAGCGCCAAGGGGGTCAGATGAGCACGCAGGGCCGCCCCAAGGGCGAATTCCCCCTCGGGGGGACGGCGCGAAGCGCCAAAGGGGGCATATGACTGCTTCTTCGTTTTCCGACGCCGAGTACCTCCAGCGGGCCCACGCCGTGCTGGCAGCGATCGAACGGCAGATCGACCGCTGGCTGGACGAGGACGTGATCGACATCGACAGCCACCGCACCGGCGGCCTGCTGGAGCTGGCGCTGCCCGGCGGCAGCAAGCTCATCATCAACACGCAGCCGCCGCTGCATGAGCTGTGGCTGGCCGCCAAGGCCGGCGGCTACCACTTCCGCCTGCAGGCCGACGGCCGCTGGGTCGACACCCGCGACGGGGTCGACTTCTTCCGGCGGCTTTCCGAGCAGGCCTCGGCCCAGGCGGGCAAGGCCTTGAGCTTCGACGCTCCCGCCTGACGCGCGAAGATCGCCGTCAGGGCATCTAGCGGAACAGGTCGAGGATGCCCTTCTTCTCGTCCTCGGTCGGCGCCTGCGGCAGCGCCTCTTCGGTGCCCAGCGTGGTGATGCCCTGGCCCGGGCTGTACTCGTCGTAGTACCACTCGCCGGCCACGTTGACCACGCCCTCCGGCACCTTGGCCTCCGCGACGGGGACGCCCTTGAGCGCCTGGCTCATGTACTCGATCCACACCGGCAGGGCGAGGCCGCCGCCCGTCTCGCGATCGCCCAGCTTGCGCGGGTTGTCGTAGCCGATCCAGACGATGGCCGCCAGGCTGGGTTGGAAGCCGGCGAACCAGGCGTCCATCGAGTCATTGGTGGTGCCGGTCTTGCCGTACAGGTCCGGCCGCTTCAGCGTCGCCTGGGCGCGGGCCGCCGTGCCTGAGCGCGTCACCTCCTGCAGCAGGCTGTCCATCACGAAGGCGTTGCGGGCGTCGATCACCCGCTGCGACTCGTCGGGCGACTTCAGGTCCACCTCGTGCAGGACCTTGCCGCGGGCGTCGAACACCTTGTCGATCAGGACCGGCGTGACGCGGTAGCCGCCATTGGCGAAGACGCTGTACGCGGTGGCCATCTGCATCGGCGTGACGGAGCCGGCGCCAAGCGCCATGGTGAGGTAGGGCTCGTGCTTCTCGCGGTCGAAGCCGAAGCGGGTGACCCAGTCGCGCGCGTACTCGACGCCCACCGATTGCAGGATCCGGATCGAGACCATGTTCTTCGACTTGGCCAGCGCAGTGCGCAAGGGCATCGGCCCCTCGAACTTGCCGTCGTAGTTCTTCGGCTCCCAGGGCTGGCTGCCCGTCGCGCCGGCGTCGAAGAACAGTGGCGCGTCGTTGACGATCGTGGCGGGGGTGAAGCCCTTCTCGAGCGCCGAGGAGTAGATGAAAGGCTTGAAGCTGGAGCCGGGCTGGCGCCAGGCCTGGGTCACGTGATTGAACTTGTTCTTGCCGAAGTCGAACCCGCCCACCATGGCTCGGATGGCGCCGGTGGCCGGCTCGATGGAGACGAAGGCGCCTTCGACTTCGGGCTGCTGCGTCAACGTCCAGTCGCCCTTGGCGCCCTTGATGGCCCGCACGACCGCGCCGCGGCGGATCTGGCGCTTGGCGTCGGCGTTGGCGGCCAGGCCGGAGGCGACCGGCCTCAGGCCGTCGCCAGTCACCGTGATGGATTCGCCCGACTGCAGGACGGCCACCACCTTCTTCGGCCCGGCCTCCAGCACCACGGCGGCCTTCAGCTCGTCGTTGTCCGGGTGATCCGTCAGCGCTTCAGCCACCCGGGCGTCGACCGCCTTCGGGTCGGCCGGCAGGTCGATGTAGGCCTCGGGGCCGCGGTAGACCTGCCGCCGTTCGTAGTCCATCAGCCCCCGGCGCAGAGCCCGGTAGGCGACCATCTGGTCGGAGGCGCGCACCGTGAGCTGCACCTGCAGTCCGCGCGTGTAGGTTTCCGCCCCGTACTGGCTGTAGACCAGCTGGCGGGCCACTTCGGCAACGTACTCGGCATGCACCGGCACGTCGGTCTGCACCCGGTACTTCAGCTCCTGCGCCTTGGCGGCGGCGTGCTGCTCGGCCGTGATGAAGCCGTTGTCCAGCATGCGGTCGATGATGTATTGCTGGCGCAGCGTGGCCCGCTTGGGGTTGGCGATGGGGTTGTAGGCCGATGGTGCCTTGGGCAGGCCCGCCAGCATGGCCGCCTCGGCGATCGTGATGTCCTTCAGCGGCTTGCCGAAATAGATCTCGCTGGCCGCGGCGAAGCCGTAGGCCCGCTGGCCGAGGTAGATCTGGTTCATGTACAGCTCCAGGATCTGGTCCTTGCTGAGCTGGCTCTCGATCTTCAGGGCGAGCAGGATCTCGTAGAGCTTGCGGGTGACCGTCTTCTCGGTGGACAGATAGAAGTTGCGAGCCACCTGCATGGTGATGGTCGAGGCGCCCTGGCTGCCCACAGAGCCGAACTGGGCCAGGCCGGCGCGCAGCACGCCGATGTAGTCGACGCCGCTGTGCTGGTAGAAGCGAGCATCCTCGATCGCCAGCACGGCGTCCTGCATCACCTTGGGGATCTGGGAGATCGGAGTGAAGGTGCGCTTCTCGTCGCCGTATTCCCCCAGCAGCACCCCGTCGGCCGAAAGCACCCGCAGCGGCAGGCGCGGCCGATAGTCGGTCACCGAATCCAGCTCGGGCAGGTTCGGGTAGGCGACCGCCAGGGCAATGGCTGCACCGATCAGGACGACCGCGACACCGGCGACGACCAGCCCCAGTGCGCCCAGCAGCAGCCGGGTCGGTGTTCGCCACCAGCTGCTGGCGCCTGCGCCAGTGGGGGTCGAGGGGGATTTTTCACGATCGGCGTCGCTCATGAGGCTCCTGCAATGGCGCGCCGATTATAGAAATGAGGGAAATCCGCCCCGGGTGAATTGGCGGGCCCTCCGAATCGCGTTGGCCACACAGTTGCTTGCCCCCGTAAACACTTGGTCACAGCGGATGGTGGAAACCCTCGGCGCCCCTTTCGCGATATGGCCGAAACACGTGTGTGATTCACAACGAGGAGCGTGATTTGCTGGCCGTTTTTCCTTTGTTTCTCAACACTTGTACTGCTAGCATTGAAGTGCTTTGTTAACTTTGCGTCCTCTTGTGGCGCCGCTGGAGCCGTGATCCGTGGGTTTTCTTGACCGCCTCTTGGGCCAGAAGCATCCGCCGATGATTGGCCTCGATATCAGTTCCTCCAGCGTCAAGCTGGTCGAGCTGTCACAGTCCGCATCCGGCGAACTGGTCCTGGAGCGACTGGCGAGCGAGCCTTTCGAAAAGGGATGGATCGTCGACGGCCAGATCGAGAAGTTCGACGAGGTGGCCGACGCCGTCCGCCGCCTGGTGACCCGCAGCGGCACGAAGACACGCCATGTCGTGATGGCCATGCCGCAGTCGGCCGTCATCACGAAGAAGATCGTCCTTCCGGCCGGCTTGCGCGAGGACGAGATGGAAATGCAGGTCGAGTCCGAGGCGCATCAATACATTCCGTTCTCGCTGGACGAAGTGAGCCTGGACTTCTGCGTGATCGGGCCCAACGCCAACTCCGCGGGAGACGTCGATGTCCTGATCGCGGCCTCCCGCAAGGACCGGGTCCAGGATCGCCAGGGCCTGGCGGAGGCCGCCGGCCTCACGCCGGTGGTGCTGGACATCGAGTCGCACGCGTCTCGCCTGGCCATGGGCCGTCTGATCAATGCCTTGCCCGACGGCGGCAAGGATTCGCTGGTGGCGCTTTTCGAGATCGGAGCCGACACGACGAGCCTGAAGGTGCTGCGCGAAGAAGAGATGCTCTACGACCGTGACCAGTCCTTCGGTGGTTCGCAGCTTACGCAGCTGATCTCGCGCCAGTACGGCTTCTCCTACGAGGAGGCCGAGCAGAAGAAGATCAGCGGCGACCTTCCCGAGGACTACGAATCCACGCTGCTGACGCCCTTCGTCGACAGCCTGGCGCATGAGATCGGGCGCGCGCTCCAGTATTTCTTCACCAGCACGCCGCACCACAAGGTGCATTACGTGATGCTGGCCGGCGGCACGGCGGCCATGCCGGGCCTGCGCGAGCGCGTCAAGGATGTCACCGGCTTCGCGTCCAAGGTGGTCAACCCGTTCGAAGGCATGAAGCTCGGATCGTCCGTGCGTGAGGCCAAGCTCCGGCGCGAGGCGCCGTCGTACCTGACGGCCTGCGGCCTGGCGATGCGGAGGTTCGTGCAGTGATCCTGATCAACCTTCTCCCGCACCGCGAGGCGCGCCGGCAGGAGCGCAAGCGTGCCTTCTTCTCGGCTCTCGGTCTGGCAGCGCTGGTCGGCGTGGGCGTCGTCCTCCTCTGGTTCGGCGTTCTGCAGCAGATGACCTCTGCGCAGGAGTCCCGCAATCGCTTCCTGGCCGACGAGATCAAGAAGCTCGAGGAGCAGATCAAGGACGTCGCCTCGCTGAAGGCCGAGATCGAGGCCCTGAAGGCGCGCCAGAAGGCCGTCGAGGATCTCCAGACCGACCGCAACGTCCCGGTCTACCTGCTCGATGAGCTGGTCAAGCAGACCCCCGAGGGCATCTACCTCACGTCCGTCAAGCAGAACGGGAACATCGTGACGATCGGCGGCATGTCGCAGACCAACGAGCGGGTTTCCGAGATGCTGCGCAACACGGCATACAACTCACCCTGGCTGGAGCGGCCTGAGCTGGTCGAGATCAAGGCGGTCACGCAGGGCAAGGACCGCGACGCACGGCGCCTGTTCGATTTCTCGATGCGCGTGTCGATCAAGCGTCCGCAGGCGCCCGCCGGTGCGGCCAGCGCAGGTGCTGCGGGCGGTGCCCGACCTGCCAGCGCCCCGGCGGCCAAGCCGGCCAAGGTCTCGTGAGGCGCATGATGGCCACCAGCAAGTCCAAGACTCCCAGCATCGATGTCGGTGCCGCGCTGCGCCGCGCGGCAGCGCAGTTCCGTGAACTGAACCCCAAGGAGCCGGGCCAGTGGCCCGTGCTGCCGAAGATCGCGAGCTGCATCGCGGTCGCCATCGCCGTCGTCGCCCTCGGTTGGGTGGCGGTGCTCAGCGATGTCGACAACGGGCTCCAGGCGGCCCGCGCGAAGGAGCCGAAGCTCAAGGACGACTATCGGGCCAAGCTGGCCCAGGCCGTCAACCTCAACGAGCTGAAGCGGCAGAAGGAGCAGGTCCAGGAGTACGTGACCCAGCTCGAGAAGCAGTTGCCCGGCAAGGCCGAGATGGATGCCCTGCTTTCCGACATCAACCAGGCCGGCATCGGCCGTGGCCTGCAGTTCGAGCTTTTCCGTCCCGGCCAGGTGGTCGTCAAGGACTACTACGCCGAGCTGCCGATTGCGATCAAGGTGTCGGGCCGCTACCACGACGTGGGCTCCTTCGTGGCCGACGTGGCCAACCTGTCCCGCATCGTCACCCTGCACAACCTGACGCTCACGCCCCCGTCGAAGGAGAAGGACCCGTCGGGCAATCTCGTGATGGAAGCGACGGCGCGCACCTACCGCTACCTGGATGCGGCGGAGGTGGCGGAAGTCAAGGCGGCTGCCGCCAAGGCGAAGCAAAAAGATAAGGGCAAGAAGTCATGAAGCGCCTTGGTCTGAGCCTGCTCGGCGCCGCGCTCGCGCTCGCCGGCTGCGGTGCCAACATCGACGAGCTGACCCAGTGGATGGATCAGCAGAAGCGCGAAGCGAAGCCCAACGTCGAGCCGATCGCCGCACCGAAGAAGTTCGTTCCGCAGCCTTACAGCGCCATCACCGGCGTGGAACCGTTCAGCAACCAGAAGATCGCGACCGGCACGCGGGTGGATGGTGGCCAGTCCAATCCCATGCTGGCCGCCCAGATGCGTCGGCGCAAGGAGCCGCTCGAGGCCTACCCGCTGGACGCGATGAAGATGGTCGGCATGGTTTCCCGCCAGGGCCGCCCCTACGCGCTGGTCGAGGTCGACAAGCTGCTGCACTACGTCAAGGCCGGGGACTACATGGGCCAGAACTACGGCCAGATCACCAAGATCGACGAAACGGAACTGTCGCTGCGCGAGCTCGTGCAGGACGCGGCGGGCGAATGGATCGAGCGCACCACGACCCTCCAGCTGCAGGAGAAGGCGCGATGAATAACGAGTTGGAGTCACGCAAGATGCGGAGTAGGACTGTGGGCGGGCTGCTGTTGGCGCTCGGCTTGGCGTTGCCTGGGCTTACCTGGGCCCAGAACCTGATCCGTTCGATCAGCAGCAACCAGCAGTCGACCGGCGAAGTGATCCGCGTCGAGCTCAGCGAGCCGCTGGCCGCGCCTCCCGCCGGTTTCGTGATCCAGGCGCCTCCGCGCGTGGCGATCGACCTGCCCAACGTCGGCAACGGCATGGGCCGGTCCGCCGTGGAGATCAACTCCGCCAACGTACGCAGCGTGAACATCGCGAGCGCCGGCGAGCGCACGCGCATGGTGCTGAACCTCAAGCAGCCGACCAGCTACCGTACCGAGTTGCAGGGCAAGGTGCTGCTGATCTCGCTCGACCAGCCGGCCACCACCTCCGCATCGCCGGCTACGGCCGCGCCTTCGCAGCCGGTGCATTTCGCGAACAGCCAGAACGTCGAGCAGATGCCGCTGCGCGACATCGACTTCCGCCGCGGTCCGGATGGATCGGGACGTGTCATCGTGGGCCTGGCCAGCACCCAGATCGGCGTCGACCTGAAGCAGCAGGGGCAGAACCTGGTCGTCGAGTTTCTCCGCTCGACCCTGCCGGAGGCCCTGCGCCGCAAGCTCGACGTCTCCGACTTCGGCACCCCCGTGCAAGCCATCTCGACGGTGCAGAGCGGCGATCGCGTTCGCATGATCGTCGAGCCGCGCGGGGCCTGGGAACACAGCGCCTACCAGACCGACACGCAGTTCGTCCTCGAGGTCCGGCCGGTCAAGCTCGACCCGAACAAGGTCACGCAGGGCCCGGGCTACCAGGGTGAGAAGCTGTCGCTCAACTTCCAGAAGATCGAGGTCCGGTCGCTGCTGCAGGTGATCGCCGACTTCACGAACTTCAACGTGGTGACGAGCGACACGGTCACCGGCGACGTGACCCTGCGCCTGAAGGACGTGCCCTGGGACCAGGCGCTGGACATCATCCTGCAGGCCAAGGGCCTGGGCATGCGCAAGTCCGGCAATGTCCTGTGGATCGCGCCGAAGGAAGAACTGGCCGCCAAGGAGCAGGTCGAGCTCGAGTCCAAGAAGAAGATCGCCGACCTCGAACCGGTGCGCACCCAGTCCTTCCAGTTGAACTACGCCAAGGCCGAGGACATCGCGCGGGCCCTGCTCGGGCAGATGGTAGGCGCGGACGGCAAGGTGATCAGCGTGACTCCGTCGGGGGGCGGCGGCGGCTCGAGCAACATCCGCATCCTCTCGCCGCGCGGCACGGTGCTGGCAGAGGGGCGCACGAACCAGCTGTTCGTTTCCGACATCCCCTCCAAGCTTGAAGAAGTCGCCGTGATGATTGCCAAGATCGACGTGCCGGTGCGGCAGGTCCTGATCGAGGCTCGCATCGTCGAGGCGGACGACAAGTTCGGTCGAGCCCTGGGCGTGAAGCTGGGCAGTTCGGACATGCGCGGCCTGCGCGGTGGCATTCCGGGCTACTCGGTGGGAAGCGGCAACTACCTGACGATCGGCGGCAACTACTCGAACGTCGGCGTGCAGACGCTGCAGACCCCGAACACGCCGACCAGCTACAACGACACCCAGTTCGTCAACCTGCCGGCCAGCACGGGCACGATCAGCACCGCCTCGGCCGCCACCTTTGCCCTGTCCCTGTTCAGCGCCACTGCCAACCGGTTCCTGAACCTGGAGTTGTCGGCCCTCGAGGCGGAAGGGCGCGGCAAGATCGTCTCCAGCCCGCGGGTCATCACCGCGGACCAGAAACGCGCCGTCGTGAAGCAGGGCGAGGAGATTCCCTACCTGGTGGCCACCTCGAGTGGCGCCACCTCGGTGCAGTTCCGCGATGCCACGCTCAAGCTCGAGGTGACCCCGCAGATCACGCCCGAGGGCAACGTGATCCTGACGGTCGACGTCTCGAAGGACAGCCGCGGCGAGCCCACGACCGCCGGCCCGGCGATCAACAAGAAGGAAGTCACCACCGAGGTGCTGGTCGAGAACGGCGGCACGGTCGTGATCGGCGGCATCTTCACCCAGAACGACCGCGAGGACGTCAACAAGGTGCCGCTGCTGGGCGACATACCCTACCTCGGCTACCTGTTCAAGGACAAGGTCAAGCTCAGCACCCGGACGGAGCTGCTGATCTTCATCACGCCGAAGGTCGTGAGCGACAATTCCGCAGTCCGGTAAGGCGACTGCGGTCAAGAATCCTGGGAGTGTTTTCGATGTTTCGACGGGTATTTCGTTTCGCAGCGGCGGCTTGCGTGGTCCTGGTGGCTTCCTGCGGCGGAGGCGGCGGCGATTCCGGTCAGTGCGCGCTGTGCGGATCCGGCAGCGAGGTGGCGGATCTGCTGATCACGCTGGACCAGCAGAGCTTGACCAACTCGGGCAATGACACCCTCACCGCAACGATTACCGCGGTTGACAGCAACCGCGTGGCGCTGAGCGACGTGGCCGTCACGGTTGCTGTCGACGCCAACGCGGTCGCTACGGTGGACAGCTCCGCGACCAACAGCGACGGAACCGTGACGGCGACCGTCGGTGTGGGATCGGACAAGTCCAATCGCACGGTGACCCTGCGGGCGACCAGCGGGTCGGTTTCGCGCAGCACCACCTTCCAGGTCACCGGGACCAAAGTGAATTCGACCTATGCGACCTCGGTGTCCCCGGGATCTGCGGGCAACACGATCCGGTACCTGGTGGCCGACATCAACAACTCTCCCATGGTCGGCCAGAAGATTTCCGTCAGTGCAGCAGGTCTGGCCACTGTGGAGGGCGTCACGAGCAACGCCGGCTACTTCGATTACGTCTATGACGCGCCGGCAGCGACCGGTTCGCTCATCATCACGGCGACCGTCGCGGGTGTCTCCGACACGGCGACCGTCCAGGTGCAGTCGACCGGCGGCGTGGACGCCGCGAAGGGACCGGTCAGTTCTGCGTCCCTTGCGGCCAGCCCGAACACGGTGAGCACCAACGTCGCCGGAAGCCAGGCAAACCAGGCGCAGGTCCGTGCCCTCTTCGTGAAGGCGGACAACAGCGCGATCCAGAATGTTCGCGTGCGCTTCGACCTGGATGGCGATGCGAACAAGGTGGGCGGTACCTTCACCTCGGGGAATGACCTGCTTTACAGCTCGGTGAACGGGACGGTGACGACTTCGTACGTGCCCGGGACCCGTTCGAGCCCGACTGACGGGGTGACGGTTCGTGCCTGCTGGGACTACACCGATTTCGACGCGGGGACCTGCCCGCACGAAGCCAAGACCACCCTCACGGTCACTTCCGAAGCGATCTCCGTGACCCTGGGCACCAACGAGTTGATCACCGAAGGTGAAGCCGGCCTGACCTACATCAAGCAGTTTGTCGCCATGGTCGTGGATTCGGCGGGCAATGCGCTTTCGGGCGTCACGATCACGCCTGTCGTCGACCTGACCGACTACGCCAAGGGCCAATGGGGCCTCGGGGTAGGTGGGTGGACCCTGGACCTCGACGGCGACGGTCAGATCAGTGCTACCGAGCACTGGGTTTGCGCGAACGAGGACACCGATCGCGACGGGATCCTGGACCTCGGCGAGGATCTCGACAGCGATGGCGTTCTCGAGCCCCGCAAGGCGGATGTCTCGGTTCGAATGGTTGGCTCGAAAACCACGGACGCCAGCGGAATGGCGATCCTTCAGATCGAGTACCCGAAGAACGTGGCGAGCTGGGTCCGCTTCCAGGTGACCATCACCGGCAGCGGCGTGAGCGGCACCGAAGGTCGTGCAAGCTATACATCCTGGCTGCCGATCCCGGCCGACTCGGTGAACGACGCGACGGTGACTCCAGCCTTCGCGGTCAGTCCCTACGGCATCACTCCTTCCTGCACTGTGCACTGAGCGAGCCGGGCGCCGGTCGTGAAGACGTCCGGCACGATGCCCGCCGCCGGGCTGAACGCGCCCCAAGCTGGTCATGACCATCGTTCTCGTCGGCATGCCCGGCTGCGGCAAGTCCACGGCCGGGCGGCAGCTGGCGCGGCAACTGGGCTGGAGCTTCGTCGACTCCGACGCTGAGATCGAGAAGCAGATCGGTTGCTCGATCAGGAGCTTCTTCGACCGGCACGGCGAGGAGCGCTTTCGAGAGATCGAGCAGCGCGTCATCGAGCGCCTGGCCGAGCCTGCGGATCTGGTCCTTGCGACCGGCGGTGGCGCGGTGCTGCGCGAGGCCAACCGGCTCGCACTCGCCCAGCCCGGCAACCAGGTGGTCTACCTCAGGGCCACGCCGGAGGATCTGGCGCGCCGCCTGCGGCATGACACGCATCGCCCGCTGTTGCAGGGCGGCGATCCGCTTCGGCGGCTTCGAGACCTGTTCCGCCAGCGCGATCCGCTATACCGTGAGGTCGCCAGCTTCGTCATCGACACAGGGCGCACGTCGGTGCCGACGCTGGTGAACCTGCTGCACATGCAGCTCGAGATGGCCGGCCTGAACGCCAAGCCTGGCGCAGGACGGTCGGGCGCTTAAACTCGCCGGCCTATGAACACCAAGGCCGAACCGGGCGCCATGGGCTCGGCGCTTACGCGAGTCTCCGTCGAGCTGGGCGAGCGCTCCTACGAGATCCTGATCGGCAGCGGTCTGCTGGCCCAGGAGGGGCCGTGGCAAGGGCTGCCGGCTTCACGCCACGCCCTGATCGTCACCAACGAGACGGTTGCTCCGCTCTACGCCCGCCAGCTCGGCGAACGCCTGGCCGCCTCGTACCGCGAAGTTCACACCGTCGTCCTCCCCGACGGCGAAGCCTTCAAGGAGTGGCAGACGCTCAATCGCATCTTCGACGTCCTGCTGGCCGAAGGCTGCGATCGAAAGACGGTGCTGTTCGCGCTCGGCGGCGGCGTCGTGGGCGACATGACCGGCTTTGCAGCGGCTTGCTACATGCGCGGCGTGCCTTTCGTGCAGGTTCCGACCACGCTGCTCGCACAGGTCGACTCCTCGGTGGGTGGCAAGACGGCGGTCAACCACCCCCTCGGCAAGAACATGATCGGGGCCTTCCACCAGCCCGCCCGGGTGATCTGCGACCTGGACACGCTTCGCACGCTGCCGAACCGCGAACTCAGCGCCGGCCTGGCGGAGGTCGTCAAGTACGGCCCCATCGCCGATGCGTCCTTCCTGGAGTGGCTGGAGGCGAACATGGAAGGATTGCTCCGGCGCGAGCCCGAGCTGCTGGTCCACGCGATCAAGCGCTCGTGCGAGATCAAGGCGCAGGTCGTCGGTGCCGACGAGCGCGAGGGCGGCGTGAGGGCGATCCTCAACTTCGGGCACACCTTCGGACATGCGATCGAGGCCGGGCTGGGCTTCGGCGTCTGGCTGCACGGCGAAGCGGTCGCTGCCGGCATGGTCATGGCGGCCGAGCTGTCGGAGCGCCTGGGCCTCGCGGCGCCCGGGCTGTGCCGGCGGCTGGCCCGCCTGATCGAACGTGCCGGCCTGCCGACCCGCGGGCCGTCGCTCGGCGCGGACGAGTACCTGCGCCACATGCGTGTCGACAAGAAGGCCGAGGGCGGCGACATCCGCTTCGTGGTGATCGAAGGGCTCGGCAGGGCAGGGCTGCGAGCCGCCGCCGACGATCTGGTGGCCGACTGCATCGCGGCCCACGTCGGCTGAGGACGCCAGATGGCGGGCGGCGCTGCGTTCGACCCTGCGCCCCGCGAGTCCGGACTGGCGCCTTGGGCCTGCACGGCCGCAGAAAGCCGGGGCCGCAGAGTCCCCGAGCCGCCGGCTCCGACGAGGACGGACTTCCAGCGTGACCGAGACCGGATCGTGCACAGCAGCGCCTTCCGCCGCCTGGTCTACAAGACGCAGGTCTTCCTCAACCATGAAGGCGACCTGTTCCGCACGAGGTTGACCCATTCGCTCGAGGTGGCTCAGCTGGGACGCTCGATCGCCCACAGCCTCGGGCTGAACGAAGACCTCGTCGAAGCCATTGCGCTGGCTCATGACCTCGGCCACACGCCTTTCGGCCACGCAGGCCAGGATGCGCTGAACGCCTGCATGTCCGGCCACGGCGGCTTCGAGCACAACCTGCAAAGCCTGCGGGTGGTCGACAAGCTCGAGCAGCGCTACCCGGAATGGGACGGCCTGAACCTGTGCTTCGAGACCCGCGAGGGCATCCTGAAGCGCTGCCCGGTCGCACTGGCTCGCCAGTGGGAGCAAGACGACCCCGGCGGCGTCGGGGAACGCTTTCTCAAGGGCCGGCAACCCAGCCTGGAAGCCCAGCTGACGAATCTCGCCGACGAGATCGCCTACAACGCCCACGACATCGACGATGGCGTCCGTTCGGGCCTGCTGCAGTTGAGCCAGCTGCGCGAGGTTCCCCTGTTCGAGCGCTTCCATGAGGAAACCCTCGCCCAGCATCCCGCCCTGCAGAGCCGTGGCGAGCGGCGGCTGCTCGCGGAGATCTTGCGCCGCATTCTCTCGGCACAGGTCTACGACGTGATCGATGCGACCCGCGCCCGCCTGGCCGAAGTCCGGCCGGGCAGTCCTGACGCAGCTCGTGATTCGCCACCCCTGGTGGGCTTCAGTCCGGCCATGCGGGACGCCAGCGCCCAGATGAAGCGCTTCCTGTATCGCGGCCTGTACCGCCACCCGCAGGTGATGGCGACCACCGACGCGGCGAGGCAGGTCGTGGCCGAGCTGTTCCAGATCTACCGGGACAGGCCCGGCGAACTGCCGGCCGACTACACGGACACCGCCGACCCCCACCGTTCGCTGGCCGACTACATCGCCGGCATGACCGATCGCTTCGCCATCCGCGAGCACGTGCGCCTCACTGGAAACCGCCTGTTCGGCGACTGATTGCCCGGCCAGTCCGAGGCCTGCCGGGCAGAAAAGAGGGTCGGAGTCGAAATCGAACCTAGACTCCGGCCATGCCAAGACAAGCGCGACTGATCATCCCGGGGCATCCCCACCATCTCCTGATCCGCGGTAACAACCGCCAGCCGATCTTCCAGGACGACGAGGATCGACGCCAGCTCCTGGAGATGCTGCGCGACGTGGTGAGGGAGCACTCGCTCGCCGTGCACGCCTACGTGCTGATGCCCAATCACCTGCACGTCCTGGTCACTCCGCCCTCCGCGGACGCGCTCGCGCGGGCGGTCCAGAGCCTGGGCCGCCGCTACGTCGCCGCCTTCAATCACCGCCATGCCAGGACGGGCACGCTGTGGGAGGGCAGGTACCGCGCCCATCCGGTCGGCGGACCCGCCGAGGTGTTGTCCTGCATGAGATTCATCGAGCTCAACCCGCAGCGGGTCGGCGTGGCGGCCGGCCTGGACGACCATGCCTGGTCCAGCCTCGGCCACCACCTGGGCGCAAGGCGCGACCCGCTGATCACCGAGCCTGCGGCGTACTGGGCGCTCGGAAACACGCCATTCGAGCGCGAGGCGGCCTACCGCGCCTGGGTCGATCAGGGGGTGGGAGCGGCCGAGCAGCAGCGCATCGTTTCGGCGCTGGTCAGCGGACGACCCCTGGGAGACGCTGGCTACCTTGCGGAGGTGGAAAAGCTGATTGGCCGGTCCATGGCCTCTCGACCACGCGGAAGGCCCCGCAAACTGCCGACGACTATGTCCCCATTTAATTGATTGCCAGGGCGACAACTCCAATAAATCGACTCTGACCCCGATTAATAAGGCTTGTCCCGTGCGGGGCTTTCACTTACCCTCGCGTTTCCCCTAAGTCAACGTCGAGGAGCGTTGCCATGTCCCAGGCCACGCCGCTGCCCAGCCCCGCCATCGCCGCGCCCGCGCGGGAAGAGATCGAATCCCTGGCCCGCCACGGCCTTTACGACGCCGCACGCGAGCGTGACGCCTGCGGTGTCGGCTTCGTGGCCCACATCAAAGGGCAGAAGGCGCATGCGATCGTCTCCCAGGGCCTGAAGATCCTGGAGAACCTCGACCATCGCGGAGCGGTGGGCGCCGACAAGCTGATGGGCGACGGCGCCGGCATCCTCATCCAGATTCCCGACGATCTCTTCCGCACCGAGATGGCCGCGCAAGGCGTGCACCTGCCTCCTCCGGGCGAGTACGGCGTCGGCATGATCTTCCTGCCGAAGGAGCACGCGTCGCGACTGGCCTGCGAGCAGGAGATGGAGCGCGCGATCAAGGCCGAAGGCCAGGTGCTGCTCGGCTGGCGGGACGTGCCGGTCGACTCCGAGATGCCGATGTCGCCCACCGTGCGCGCCAAGGAGCCGATCATCCGCCAGGTCTTCATCGGCCGAGGCGCGGACGTGATCGTGCCGGATGCCCTGGAGCGCAAGCTCTACGTGATCCGCAAGACCGCCTCGGCCGCCATCCAGGCGCTCAAGCTGACCCACAGCCACGAGTACTACGTGCCCAGCATGAGCTGCCGCACGATCATCTACAAGGGCCTGCTGCTGGCCGACCAGGTCGGCCAGTACTACAAGGACCTGTCCGACCCGCGAACGGTCTCGGCCCTGGCGCTGGTGCACCAGCGCTTCTCGACCAACACCTTCCCCGAATGGCCCCTGGCCCACCCCTACCGGATGGTGGCCCACAACGGCGAGATCAACACCGTCAAGGGCAACTTCAACTGGATGCGGGCACGCGAAGGCGTGATGAAGTCGCCGGTGCTGGGCGAAGACCTGAGAAAGCTCTACCCCATCACCTTCGAAGGCCAGTCGGACACGGCGACCTTCGACAACACCCTCGAGCTGCTGACGATGTCGGGCTACCCGCTCGCCCACGCCGCGATGATGATGATCCCCGAGGCATGGGAGCAGCACGAGCTGATGGACGAGCGCCGCCGGGCGTTCTACGAGTACCACGCCTCGATGATGGAGCCCTGGGACGGCCCGGCCGCGATGGTCTTCACCGACGGCAAGCAGATCGGCGCCACGCTCGATCGCAATGGCCTGCGCCCCGCCCGCTACATCGTCACCGACGACGACCTGGTGGTGATGGCCTCCGAGTCCGGCGTGCTGCCCATCCCCGAGAACCGCATCGTCAAGAAGTGGCGCCTGCAGCCGGGAAAGATGTTCCTGATCGACCTTGAACAGGGTCGCATCGTCGACGACGAGGAACTGAAGAACCAGTTCGCGAGCGCACGGCCGTACCGCCAGTGGATCGACAACGTCCGGGTGCGCCTGGATGCGATCCCCGCCACCGAGGCGCAGCCGCCCGCCTCCAGCGAATCCCTGCTCGACCGCCAGCAGGCCTTCGGCTACACGCAGGAGGACATCAAGTTCCTGCTGGCGCCCATGGCCACCGCGGGCGAGGAGGGCATCGGCTCGATGGGCAACGACTCGCCGCTCGCGGTGCTGTCGGACAAGAACAAGCCGCTGTACAACTACTTCAAGCAGCTGTTCGCCCAGGTCACGAACCCGCCGATCGACCCGATCCGCGAAGCCATCGTGATGAGCCTGAACAGCTTCATCGGCCCCAAGCCCAACCTGCTCGACATCAACGCGGTGAACCCGCCGATGCGGCTGGAGGTCTCGCAGCCCATCCTCGACTTCAAGGGCATGGCCAAGCTGCGCGCGATCGAGGGCGCCACCGGCGGCAAGTTCAAGTCGTACGAGATCGACATCACCTACCCGCTGGCCTGGGGCAAGGCCGGCATCGAGGCCAAGCTGGCATCGCTGTGTGCACAGAGCGTGGATGCGCTCAAGAGCGGCCACAACATCCTCATCATCACCGACCGGCGCGTCAGTCGCTCGCAGGTCGCCATCCCGGCGCTGCTCGCTCTTTCCGCGATCCACCACCACCTGGTGCGCGAGGGCCTGCGCACGACCGCCGGCCTGGTCGTCGAGACGGGCTCGGCGCGCGAGGTGCACCACTTCGCCGTCCTGGCCGGCTACGGTGCCGAGGCCGTGCATCCGTACCTGGCGATGGAGACGCTGGCCGCGATGCACCAGGAGCTGCCGGGCGAGCTGTCGGCCGAGAAGGCCGTCTACAACTACGTCAAGGCGATCGGCAAGGGCCTGTCGAAGATCATGTCCAAGATGGGCGTGTCGACCTACATGTCCTATTGCGGCGCGCAGCTTTTCGAGGCCATCGGCCTGAACAAGGACATGGTGTCGAAGTACTTCCGCGGCACGGCGACGCAGGTCGAGGGCATCGGCGTCTTCGAGGTGGCCGAAGAGGCCTTGCGCAACCACCGCGCGGCCTTCGGCGACGACCCCCTGCTCGAGAACATGCTGGACGCCGGCGGCGAGTACGCTTGGCGCACCCGCGGCGAAGAGCACATGTGGACGCCGGACGCGATCGCCAAGCTGCAGCACAGCACCCGCTCCGGCAAGTTCGAGACGTACAAGGAGTACGCCCAGCTCATCAACGACCAGAGCAAGCGCCACCTCACGCTGCGCGGCCTGTTCGAGTTCAAGTTCGATCCGGCCAAGGCCATCCCGGTGGAGGAGGTCGAGCCCGCGTCGGAGATCGTCAGGCGCTTCGCCACCGGCGCCATGTCGCTGGGCTCGATCTCGACCGAAGCCCATACGACACTGGCGATCGCCATGAACCGCATCGGCGGCAAGAGCAACACCGGCGAGGGCGGCGAGGATCCGGCGCGCTACCGCAACGAGCTCAAGGGCATCCCCATCACCGACGGCACCAAGGTGTCCGACGTGATCGGCGCCGGCGTGGTCGAGTCCGACTACGAGATGAAGCAGGGCGACAGCCTGCGCTCCAAGATCAAGCAGGTCGCCTCGGGCCGCTTCGGCGTCACCACCGAGTACCTCGTCTCGGCCGACCAGATCCAGATCAAGATGGCCCAGGGCGCCAAGCCGGGCGAGGGCGGCCAGCTGCCCGGCGGCAAGGTGACCGACTACATCGGCATGCTGCGCTACTCGGTGCCGGGCGTGGGCCTCATCAGCCCGCCGCCGCACCACGACATCTACTCGATCGAGGACCTGGCGCAGCTCATCCACG
>CAMLGG010000099.1 GCA_946479475.1 uncultured Ideonella sp.
CTCGATCGCGCGCCCCAGCGGGCTGCCGCCTGTCGCGGCCAGCACACCCTCGACCGCGCGTCGCACCGCCTGGTAGACCTCGCCCGATTCGCGAAAGCGCACCTCGATCTTGGTCGGGTGCACGTTGACGTCGACGCGGGCCGGGTCGATGTCGATGAAGAGCACATAGGCCGGCTGGCGCTGGCCGTGCAGCACGTCTTCGTAGGCGCTGCGCAGGGCGTGGGCGACGAGCTTGTCGCGCACGAAGCGGCCGTTGACGTAGGCGTACTGGTGGTCGGGCCGGGCGCGGGCCGATTCCGGCAGGCCGGCACGGCCGATCACGCGCATCGGGCCGGCCGCATGCTCGACGGCGCGGCTGGCCTCGACGAAGTCCGCGCCCAGCACATCGGCCATGCGTTGCTCGTGCGTGGCGCGGCGCCATTGCTCGACCAGCTTGCCTTCGTGCCAGATGGTGAAGCCGACGTCGGGCCTGGCCAGCGCGTGGCGCCTCACCGCCTCGGTCGCATGGGCGAGCTCGGTGGCCTCGCTCTTGAGGAACTTGCGGCGCGCCGGGGTGCTGAAGAAGAGCTCGCGCACCTCGATGCTGGTGCCCACGGCGCGCGCGGCCGGCTGCAGCTCGCCGCTGCGGGCATCGAGCCGATGGGCGTGGGGCGCGCTGGCCGTGCGGCTGACGATCGCCAGCTCGCTGACCGAGGCGATGGCCGCCAGCGCCTCGCCCCGGAAGCCCATGGTCGACACGCCTTCGAGCTCGGCCAGCGTGCGGATCTTGCTGGTCGCGTGGCGCTTGACCGCCAGCGGCAGCTCCTCGGCCGGGATGCCGCCGCCATCGTCCTCGACCACGATGGCGCGGATGCCGCCGCCGGCCAGCTTGACGGTGACCTGGGTGGCGCCCGCATCCAGCGCGTTGTCGACCAGCTCGCGCACCACCGAGGCCGGGCGCTCCACCACCTCGCCGGCGGCGATCTGGCTCACCAGCTCGTCGGGCAGTTCGAGGATGGGGCGGCGCGTGGCGGCAGTCGGCGTTTCGGTGGCCAGTTCGGTCATCACGGGATTGTAGGAAGGCCCGCGGATAATCTTCGGATGGAATTCCTTTCCTTCCTGGTCGACCTCGTGGTCCACGTCGACCAGCACCTGGCGGCCTTCGTCACCTCCTACGGCCCCTGGGTCTACGCGCTGCTGTTCGCGATCATCTTCGTCGAGACGGGCGTGGTGGTGATGCCCTTCCTCCCGGGTGACTCGCTGCTGTTCGTGGTGGGCGCGCTGTGCGGCGTCGGGCTGATGGACCTGCCGACCTCGCTCGCCCTCATGTTCACCGCCGCGGTGGCCGGCAACCAGAGCAACTACACCATCGGCCGTCACGTCGGCCCCAAGGTGTTCCAGTGGGAGAACTCGCGCTGGTTCAACCGCGAGGCCTTCCTCAAGGCGCACGACTTCTACGAGCGCTACGGCGGCGTGACGCTGGTGGTGGGCCGCTTCATGCCCTTCCTGCGCACCTTCGCGCCCTTCGTCGCCGGCGTGGCCGAGATGACCCGCCGACGCTTCACCTTCTTCGACGTCACCGGCGGGGCCCTGTGGGTCGGCAGCGTCACCCTGGCCGGCTACTGGTTCGGCAACGTCCCCTGGGTCAAGCAGAACCTGGAGAAGATCATCTGGGCCATGATCCTCGTCCCGGGCCTGGTGATCATCATCGGCGGCTGGCGGGCGCGGCGCAGGCAGGCCGCGTCGGCGGCGTGAGCGCCGAGTCCTCCCGCGCCTGCGCCCTGCTCGACGACCTCGGCCCGGCGGGCGAGGGCGGCGAGCCGCGCAGCCGCTGCTACACGGTCTTCGTGCGCGAGCACCGGGCCGCCACTGCCCAGGCACTCGATGCGACCTGGGCGGCGGTCGAAGCCGATCTGCGCGCCGGGCTGCACGCGGTGCTGCTGGCGGACTACGAATGGGGCGTCGCACTGCAGGGCCTGGCGCCGGCGCACGGCGGCAACGGGTCCGGCGCGATCGGCGGGCTGCGGGTGTTGATGTTTCGCGACCTGCAGCGTCTCACCCGCGAAGAGGCGGAGCAGTGGCTGCGCGGCATGGATGGCGCGGCCGACGAGCCCACCGCAGCGGGCACGCTGGACCTGGCCGAGTCGATCGACGATGCGAGCTTCGATGCTTCGATCGGGCGCATCCAGGAGGCCATCCGCGAAGGGCAGACCTACCAGGTCAACTTCACCTACCGCTGGCACGGCCGCACCTTCGGTTCTGCGGCGGCCCTGTACCGGCGGCTGCGTGCACGGCAGCCCGTGGGCTATGGCGCCTTCATCGCCCTGCCGCCTTCACAGGATCGCCTGCGCGAGGGCGAGGTGCGACACGTGCTTTCGCTGTCGCCGGAGCTGTTCCTCCGGCACGAGGCCGGCCGGCTCACCGCCCGCCCGATGAAAGGGACGGCGGCGCGCCGTCCGGGCGACGCGGCGGCCGATGCCGCCCAGGCCGACTGGCTGCGCGCCGACGAGAAGAACCGGGCCGAGAACCTGATGATCGTGGACCTGCTGCGCAACGACCTGGGCCGCATCGCCGTCGGCGGCTCGGTCGAGGTGCCGGCCTTGTTCGCGGTCGAGCCTTACGCGACGGTGTGGCAGATGACCTCCACTGTCCAGGCCGTGCCGCGCGAGGGCATCGGCATGCCGGCCCTGCTGCGCGCCACCTTTCCTTGCGGCTCCATCACCGGCGCGCCAAAGCACCGGACGATGGCGTTGATCGATGAGCTGGAAGGCACGGGCAGGGGCCTCTACTGCGGGGCCATCGGCTGGGTCGAGGCACCGCGGCCCGAGGGCCGGGCGCTGGGCGATTTCTGCCTCTCGGTGGCCATCCGCACGCTGACCCTGGGCGAGCCGCGGGCGGGCCTGGCGCCGGTGACCATGGGCGTTGGCGCCGGGATCGTCCTGGACAGCGTCGCCGAGCAGGAGCGTGACGAGTGCCGGCTCAAGGCCCGCTTCCTCACCGGCCTCGATCCCGGCTTCTCGCTGATCGAGACGATGCGGCACGCGCCGGCCTCGGGCATCCCGCTGTGGCCGCAGCACATGGCGCGGCTGGCGCGCAGCGCGGCACGCTTCGGTTTCTCCTTCGATGAGCCGGCCCTGCGCGCGGCCTACGAGGCGCTGCGCCCGGCGCTCGCGCCCGCCGGCGACACGCGCCTGCGCGTGGCCGTGCGTCACGACGGCAGCGCCGAGTGGCGGCACGCGCCGCTGGAGCCCTTGGCAACCGGCCCGGTGGCCTTGCGCTGGGCCGACGAGGCGTTGCCGCTGCACGCGCCCCTGGCCGGCCACAAGACCAGCCATCGGGCGGCCTACGACCGCGCGGTGCAGGCCGCGCAGGCCGCCGGCGCCTTCGACAGCCTGCTGCTGCGCGAGGACGGCGTGCTGCTCGAGGGCGGGCGCAGCAATGTCTTCGTCCGGCTGGACGGCCGCTGGTGGACTCCGCCGCTGGCCGACGGCGTGTTGCCCGGGGTGTTCCGCGGGCAACTCCTCGCCGACGAGCAGTTCGGTGCGGCGGAGCGCCGCCTCATGCGCGAGGACGTCGAACGGGCCGAGGCGCTGCTGGTGTGCAACGCGCTGCGTGGCGCTTTGCCCGCGGTATTGGTCTGAGCTTCAGGTCGTGCGGTTGCGCGACAGGGGCGGGTTCTTCGCGAAGTAACGCTCGATGCCGGAGAACAACGCCTCGACCAGGCGCTTCTGGTAGGCCGGGTCGCGCAGCTTGTCTTCCTCGCCCGGATTGGAGATGAAGGCCGTCTCCACCAGGATCGAAGGGATGTCCGGCGCCTTCAGCACCGCGAAGCCGGCCTGCTCGACCTTGGCCTTGTGCAGGCGGCCGACCTTGCCGATGCGGTCGAGCACCTCGTTGCCGACGCGCAGGCTGTCCTTGATCTGCGCCGTGGTGCTCATGTCGAGCAGGGTGCGCAGGACCTCCTTGTCCTTCGTCGACGCGTTCACGCCGCCGACCAGGTCGGCCGCGTTCTCCTTCTGCGCCATCCAGCGGGCGGCACTGCTGCTGGCGCCGGTCTGGCTGAGCGCGAAGACGCTCGCGCCGCGGGCCTCGGGCGTGAAGAAGGCATCGGCGTGGATGGAAACGAACAGGTCCGCCTGGACCTTGCGGGCCTTGTTGACGCGCTCGTGCAGCGGGACGAAGAAATCGGCATCGCGAGTGAGCATGGCCCGCATGCCGGGCTTGTCGTTCAGGCGCTCGCGCAATTGCAGGGCGACCTGCAGCACGACGTCCTTCTCCTTCAGGCCGCTCGGGCCGATGGCGCCCGGATCCTCCCCGCCATGGCCCGGGTCGATCGCGACGATGACCAGGCGGTTGATGCGCTCCTTCTGCGCCGCCGTGGGCGGCGGCGGCGGCGCCGGAGTGATCGCCGGAGCAGCCGGCCGGGGCGAGGGCGTGCCGGCATCCGCGACGGGCGGCAGCGCGGGGCGGTCGACCCGGCCGATGAACTCGCCCAGCGCGTCCTGCACCTCCTTCGCAGCTTCGCGCTCGGCCGCATCCTTCTCGCGGATCAGCGCCAGCAAGGGATCCTCGGCGACCGTGGGATAAAGGTCGAACACCAGCCGGTGCTGGTAGGCGGCCACCGGCGTCAGCGCGAACTGCTGCGGCTTGACGGCCTGCTTGAGGTCCACCACCAGGCGCACCACGCGCGGCTTGTTCTGGCCGACGCGCACGCCGGCGATGAAGGGGTCGTCGGACCGCACCTTGCCGACCAGCTCGCGCAGGGCCGGGCTGAGCTCGAGGTTCTCGATGTCGACGACGAGCCGGTACGGGTTGTCCGCCAGGAAGTGCGTTGCGGTGAGCGCCTGGTCCGACTCGATCGTCACCCGGGTGTACTCGGCGGCCGGCCAGACACGCACGGCCACGATCGCCGCGCCCCAGGCCAGCTCGGCGGGGCCGAGCACCAGCACCGCGGTGCCGACGCCGGCAAGCCAATCCCGCCGGCGCATCAGGCCTGCACCTCCACGGCCGCCAGCAGCTGCCGGCCGAGCTCGCTGCAGGCCTCGGCCCGCACCTGGCGGGCATCGCCTTCCTGCGGATCGATCTCCAGCCGCAGGTCGGGCGCAGGCAGCAGCGGGGCGGCCCTGGAAGCCCATTCGGCCAGTTTCAGGCCCGGCGCGGCGTAGATCTCGCGAAAGCCCGCGTCGACCCATTCGCGCGGGTCCTCGAAGCGGTAGAAATCGAAGTGCGAGACCGCCAGCCGGCTGCCGTCGGTCAGCTTCAGCTCGTAGGGCTCGACCACGGCGTAGGTCGGGCTCTTGATGCGGCCCGTGGCGCCCAGGGCACGCAGCAGGTGGCGCACGAACGTGGTCTTGCCGGCGCCGAGCGAGCCGTCGAGCTCGAGTCGTGCGTCGCGCAGGGCGGGTTGGGCTTGCAGGGCCTCGGCCAGCGCGGAGGCGAAGCGCGCACAGGCCGCTTCGTCGGGCCAGTGCAGGAGGCGGGTTTCTAGAATCGGCGGATGAGTCGTCAAGGTCAGGACGTGGCGGCGCTGGTCGCGCAACAACTGCCCGGCTGGGCGCGATCCCTCGGATTCTCCCAGATCGGCGTGGCCGATGTGGACCTCGGTTCGGCCGAGCAGGGCCTGCTCGACTGGCTGGCCGCGGGCTTCCATGGCGAGATGGGCTACATGCAGGCCCACGGCCTGAAGCGCGCCAGGCCCGCCGAGCTCGTGCCCGGCACGGTCCGGGTCGTCACGGCGCGCATGGACTACCTGCCGCGCGGCACCGGCGAGGACTGGGCCGAGCACGAGGCAAGCCGCCTGGCCACCCCGGGCGAGGCGGTCGTCTCGATCTATGCCCGGGGAAGGGACTACCACAAGGTGCTGCGGCAACGCCTGCAGGCCCTGGCCGACCGGATCGCCGAGGCGATCGGCCCGTTCGGCCACCGCGTGTTCACCGATTCGGCACCGGTGCTGGAGGCCGAGCTCGCCACCCGCAGCGGGATCGGATGGCGGGGCAAGCACACGCTGGCCCTTTCGCGCGAGGGCGGCTCCATGTTCTTCCTCGGCGAGATCTACGTCGACCTGGCCTTGCCGCTGACCGACCCGGCTTCGGCCCACTGCGGCAGTTGCGAGGCCTGCCTGGCCGCCTGCCCGACCGGGGCGATCGTCGCGCCCTACCGGCTCGACGCCCGGCGTTGCATCTCCTACCTCACCATCGAGCATCACGGCCCGATCCCGGTGGAGCTCCGGCGCCCGATGGGCAATCGCATCTACGGCTGCGACGATTGCCAGCTCGCCTGCCCGTGGAACAAGTACGCGCGCTGTTCGACGCTGCCGGACTTCGATCCCCGAGAGCCCCTGGGCGGCGCGACGCTGCTGCCCCTGTGGGCCTGGGACGAGGCCGAGTTCCTGCGCCGCACCGAGGGCAGCCCGATCCGCCGCATCGGCCATGCGCGCTGGCGCCGCAACCTCGCGGTGGCCATGGGCAACGCGATCGCGGCAGGCGATGCCTCGGCCGCCGAGATGCGGGTCGCGTTAGCGCGCGAACGCGAAGCGAGCGACGAGATGGTGCGCGAGCACATCGACTGGGCGCTCAGCGCAAGGCGCCCAGAACCGCCAGCGCCAATGGCAGGCCGGGCATCGCCACCAGGGTCGAAACGCTGACCAGCCCCGCCACGAATGCGCCGTGGCCACCCATTCGCGCTGCCAGCACGTAGGCGCTGGAAGCGGTGGGCAGCGCGGCGAAGGCGACGACGAGGGTCTGCTGCGCTGCAGGCAGCCCGGCCGCGAGCACGAGCGCGATGGCCACCACGGGCAGCACGAGATGCCGGATGGACAGGAGCGCGGCGGCCAGGCGCGGCGCATCCCGCAGCGCACCCATCCGCAGGCCGGCCCCGACCGCCATCAGGCCCAGGGGCAGGGCGGCCGCGCCCAGGCGCTGCAGCGGCGCGGCGGCAAGCTCCGGCAGCTTCAGGCCGAGCAGGTTGGCGATCAGCCCGGAGACGGTCGAGATGATGAGCGGATTGCGCAGCAGCTGCGCCCCCAGGCGCTGGCCCGAGTGCCGCGCCAGGGGCCAGACGGCGGCGACATTGCACAGGGGCACGCAGACGGCGACCAGCAGCGCCTGCCAGGCGACGCCCTGCAGCCCGGCCAGCCGCTCGGCCAGCGCGAGGCCGACGTAGGAGTTGAAGCGGAAGGCTGTCTGCGCGCCGGAGGCATGGGCGAGCGGGTCGACGCCCGGCCAGCGGCGCAGCGAATAGGCCAGCACGATGCCGACGCCCACCACCGCCACGCCGCAGCCCGCAAAGGAGAGCAGGGGCCCGGGCTGCAGAGGCTGCTTCACGATCGACGTGAACAGCAGCACCGGGAAGAGCAGGTAGTACACCAGCCGCTCCACGCCGTCCCACAGCGGGCGATCGAGCGCCGTGTGGCGGCACAGCAGGTATCCGGTGACGATGAGCAGGAAATCGGGGGCCAGGAGCAGCAGCTGGGACATCGGGGCCGAGTGTGCCAGCGGCGGCGCGGTGTACGCTCCCGCCAGGTCTCCTTCCCCGATCCACAGATGCCGCGCTCCGCCGCGCCCCGGGCCGCTTCCGGCGCACCGTCGCCCGACCCCTTGATCGACGCCTTCGTCTCGGCCCTGTGGGTGGAGGATGGGCTGGCCGCCAACACGCTCGCGGCCTACCGGCGTGACCTGAGCCTGTTCGCCCTGTGGTTGAAGGCGACCGGCGGCGCCACGCTGGCGACGGCGAAGGAGGACCACCTGCGAGGCTACGCCGTCGCGCGCCATCCCGGCAGCCGGGCCACGACCGCGAACCGGCGCCTCGCGGTCTTCCGCCGCTTCTACCGCTGGGCGCTTCGCGAGCGCTTCATCGGCGAGGATCCGACGCTGCGGCTGGACAGTGCAAGGCAGCCCCTGCGGGTGCCGAAGACCTTGAGCGAGGCGCAGGTCGAGGCCTTGCTGTCGGCACCCGACATCGGCACTGCGCTGGGTTTGCGCGACCGCTGCATGCTCGAGCTGATGTACGCCAGCGGCCTGCGAGTGAGCGAGCTCGTCGAGCTGCCGGCCGTGCGCGTCAGCCTGGCCGATGGCGTGCTGCGCGTGACGGGCAAAGGCTCCAAGGAGCGGCTGGTGCCCTTCGGCGACGAGGCTGCCGGCTGGATCACGCGCTACGTGGGCGAGGCGCGAGCGGCGATCCTCTCCGGACAGGCCAGCCCGGCGCTGTTCGTCACCGCGCGCGGAGGCCCGATGACGAGGCAGATGTTCTGGACGCTGGTGAAGAAGCACGCCGCGCGCGCCGGCATCACCGCGCCCTTGTCGCCCCATACCTTGCGGCATGCCTTCGCGACGCACCTGCTGAACCACGGGGCCGACCTGCGCGCGGTGCAGATGCTGCTGGGCCATGCCGACATCTCGACGACCACCATCTACACCCATGTGGCCCGCGAGCGGCTCAAGGCGCTGCATGCGCGGCACCACCCGCGCGGCTGAAACGAAAGAGCCGGCACGCGGCCGGCTCTCGCTTGCAGTGCAGGGCGATCAGAAGTTGTGGCGGATGCCGACGGCCAGCGCGTTGAAGTCGCCGCCGTAGGCCTTCAGCACGTCGTCCTTGTCGATCGCCGTGTAGTAGGCGTAGACCTTGGTCCGCTTGCTGAGGTTGTAGTTGTAGGCCAGCGTCCACTGCAACGCGTCGCTCTGGTCCCAGTTGCTGTATTCGCCGGCCCGGCCCACGTTGAAATGGAACTCCGAAGCGCCGACGGTCTGCATGACCGCGATACGGAAGTGCGTGGCGTTGCCCAGGAGGGGGATGCTGGCGTGCTCGATGTAGCCGCCTACGGTGGTCGAGCCGAATTCGTACAAGGCCCGTGCCGCGTACTGCTTGACGTCGCCGAGCTTCTCGAAGCCCGCGCCCAGGTGCAGCGGGCCCCGGTCGTAGTCGGCGGCGAAGTCGTAGAGCTGGTCCGTGTCGGTGCCTTCCTTCAGGCCGAGGGCGGCGTGAAGGACGAGGCCGCCGAGGACGGGTGATCGGTAGCCGACCTTGTTGCGGTTGCGGTCGGTGATCGCCGAGATCGGGAGGTAGAAGGCATCGGCGGAGTCGCCGGTGTCGTGGTTGTGCAGGCTGACGTAGTCGGCCGTCGCGTAGTAGGCCTCGCTGGTGAAGCGGCCGAGCCTGACCGTGCCGAAGCTGCCGCCCAGGTTGACCTCGGACTGGCGGCCCCAGAACTCGGGGCCCGCCTGGCCTGTCGTGGCATCGAAGCCGTGCTCGATCTGGAAGCCGGCCTTGAGTCCGCCGCCGAGGTCCTCGGTGCCGGTGAAGCCGATGCGCGAGGAGTTGTCGGCCACCTCCCACTGGCGGTCGCCCTTGTTGACCTGGAACGATTCGACAGAAAGGTTCAGGCGGCCGTACAGGGTGACCGAGCTCTGGGCGAACGCGGGAACACAGGCCAGGGTGGCCAGCGACGCGGCCAGGGCAAGCTTTCTCAAGACGAGACTCCTTCGTTGAACGGTGTTCCAGGGAGCGCACCGGGCGCTGCGAGGGCTCGCATGAGGTGCGCAAAGATGGTTGCATTTTGTTGCACCAGGCTTGCGCTCGCCTCAACGTTCTGTGGAGCGGTGCCTGCTTGTGGTGCGCCCGCCACGAGCCCGGCTCGCCGGGTCCGCCGGGCACAATCGCCCGCCATGGATCACACCTTCGTCTCCGCCTTCGTGCTGCTTCTGCTGGTGCTCGATCCCTTCGGCAGCCTGCCGATCTTCATCTCGGTGCTTCGCGGCGTGGCGCCCGAGCGGCGCACGATCGTCGCCGTGCGCGAGGTGGCCATCGCCTTCGGCGTGCTGCTGGCCTTCATGTTCACCGGCCAGGGCTTCCTGAGCCTGATGCACCTGTCCGAGCGCTCGCTCGAAGTGGCCGGCGGCGTGATCCTGCTGATCATCGCGATCCGCATGATCTTCGCCTCGGGCGGCGAGATCTATGCCAGCGACGGCAAGCGCGAGCCGATGATCTTCCCCTTGGCCGTGCCGCTCCTGGCCGGGCCTTCGGCCATGGCGACGGTGCTGCTGCTCGCGTCGCGCCAGCCCGAGCGGATCCTGCACTGGGTGGGGGCGCTGACGCTGGCGATGACGATCAGCGGGCTGGTGCTGCTGGCTGCCGAGCGCATCCGCAAGCTGCTGGGCACGCCCATGGTCTCGGCGCTGGAGAAGCTGATGGGCCTGGTGCTGACGGCGATCGCCGTCGAGATGATCCTGGCCGGTTTGAAGCGCTATTTCTTCGAGTAGCTCATCGGCCGTAGCGCTCGCGCTGCCACTGGTACTCGCGCAGCTTCTGGCACTGCGCGTGACCCGAGTACGCGGGCTTGCGGCACTGCCGTTCGAGGCAGAGGTCGCGGGCGATGAAGACGCGCCCGCCGCACTCCTGCATCGGGTCCGCCGGAGCGCCGGCGGCGGCCGCCTGGCTGGCCGGGCGGGCAGGGGCCAGGGCCTCCCGGGGCGGCTTCTGGACGGCGGCTGGCCTGGCGTCGGCCCGCGTGCTTTCGTGGGCCGGGGTCCTCTCTGCGAGCGGGCGCTCCACCGGCGCCGGGACGGCGGCGATCGGCTCGGCAGCGCGCTGCTGGGCGCCACGGTGCTGCCACGTCCACCAGCCCACGCCGGCCGCCGCCACGGCGGCGGCGGCCACTGCGGCCACCGGCCATGAGCGCCCGGCTGATCGGCGGGACGCTGCAGGGCGGGCGGGCTGCCTTTCCTCGCGGTCTTCGTCCAGGCCCAAAGTGTCCGGCAGGGACATGGTGTGCTCCCACTGGTCCACGACGGGAGCGGCCGCCGCGCGCGGAGGCGGGCTCAGCTGGCCCTGCAACGCTTCGCGCATCTGCGCCGCGGAGGCCGGGCGGTCCTGCGGCCGGACGCCGAGCGACCAGTCGATGGCCTCCAGCAGCTCCGGCGAATACTCCGACAAGCCCATCCGGGAGAGGGGCTGCCAGCTGTCGGCGATCGTGCGCGTGGTGGCCGCGGGCGGCGTGTGGCCGAGGATCAGGTAGTAGGCCACGGCCCCGAGCGCGTAGAGATCCGTCCACGGACCCTGGCGAAGCTCGCTCGACTCGCCGTATTGCTCGATCGGCGCAAAGCGCGGCTTGAGGATGGCGGTGAGCGCCTGCGCCCCGTCGCCGATGGCGTGCCGGGCCGCGCCGAAATCCAGCAGGATCGGGTCCCCGCCGCCTTCGGGCAGCAGGATGTTGTCGGGCGAGACGTCGCGGTGGTAGATCGACTCCGCGTGCAACAGCGCGAGCGCATCGAGCAGGGGCAGCAGCACGCCGCGCAGCCAGTCCTCGCCGGGCCGGCCCTTCATCTCCTGCCGCGCCTGCTTCAGCGTCTGGCCGCGCAGGTAGGGCATCAGCATGTAGGCCGTGCCATGGCCTTCCCAGAAGCGGTAGACCTTCAGCAGGGCGGGATGGTCGAAGCGCGCCAGCAGGCGTGCCTCGTTGACGAAGGAGCGCCGGCCGAGCTCGAAGGTGTCTGCACAGCCCGGCGAACGAAGCGAGACGAGGGAGCCCGTGCCGCGCTGCGCCAGCTGGCCGGGCATGTACTCCTTGATCGCGACGGTGCGCTCCAGCGCGTGGTCCTGCGCCAGGTAGACGATGCCGAAGCCGCCTACGGCCAGGGTGCGAAGGATCTCGAGTTCGCCGAACCGGGTGCCCGCCGGCAGGGCGTTCAGTTCCTCGGTCGGCGCGGTCGCGGGCGATGCGGCGTCCTCGGAGATCTCGGGCATGCAGTTCGATACGGCGGCGAAGAGACGCGGATTGTCTCAGGCGAACATTGTTCGTCCTGTCAACTAATTCGCGTTCAGGCGCTCGATTTCGGCCTCGTCGAAGCCGGCGGCGCGGCGCGCATCGAGGTTGAACGGCCCCTTCAGGCGAGGCGCCCCGTAGCGGGTGGCGAACTCGGCATAGCTGGCGAGCGGGTCGCGATGGTCGCGCTCGCACAGCCAGCGGTACCAGCGGTTGCCGATGGCGACGTGGCCGATCTCGTCGCGCAGGATCACGTCGAGGATCTCCACGGCGCGCAGGTCGCCTGCCTTTCGCAGCTTGGCCTGCATCGGCGGCGTGGCGTCGAGGCCGCGGGCCTCGAGCGTGCGCGGGACGAGGGCCATGCGGGCGGTGATGTCCTCGCGCGTCCTCTCGGCCATGGTCCACAGGCCGTCGTGGGCCTCGAAGTCGCCGTAGTCGTGGCCCAGCGACTGCAGGTGCGTGCGCAGCAGCTCGAAATGCAGTGCCTCCTCGCCCGCAACCTGCAGCCAGTCGAGGTAGAAGCGCTGCGGCATGCCGGCGAAGCGCCAGGCGGCATCGAGCGCGAGGTTGATGGCGTTGAACTCGATGTGGCAGACGGCATGCAGCAGGGCCGCGCGGCCCTCGGGCGTGAACGGCGTGCGGCGGGGCACCTGCTCCGGCGCCACCAGCAGCGGGCGGGCGGGGCGGCCGGGCAGGGCGGCCGAGGGCCGGAGCGTGATGTCCGCATCCAGGGGCGCACCGGCGCGCGCCGATTGCAGCAGCTCGCGCGCGAGCCGGGCCTTTCGCTCCGGATCGGCCACGCACAAGACCTTCAACGCCTCTGATCTCAGCTCCATCCTTAAAATTATCGGATGCCCTCGGAGGGCCAACAAAGAGGGAAGACGGCAGCGATGGCCATTTACCAACTGGGCGAGGAAGCCCCGCGCATCGCCGACACCGCCTGGGTGGCCGATTCGGCCGAAGTGATCGGCCGGGTCAGCCTCGCCGATTCGGCCAGCGTCTGGTACGGCTGCGTCCTGCGCGGCGACAACGAGTGGCTGTCGATAGGCGAGCGCAGCAACGTCCAGGACTTGTCTGCCCTGCATACCGACATGGGCTACCCGCTCACGCTCGGCAAGGGGGTGACGGTGGGGCACCAGGTGATGCTCCACGGCTGCACGATAGGCGACGGCTCGCTGATCGGCATCCAGTCCGTCATCCTCAATGGCGCGCGCATCGGCAGGAACTGCCTCGTCGGTGCCGGCACGCTGGTGCCCGAGGGCAAGGAGTTTCCCGATGGCGTGCTCATCGTGGGCACGCCTGCCAAGATCGTGCGCGAGCTGACGCCCGAGCAGATCACCCGAATCAACGAGGCGGCCGAACGTTACGTCGAGAACGCCAGCCGCCACCGCCAGGGCCTCAAGCGGCTGGGCTGAAGAGTCATTCCGATGGACGAACTGCACAAGTTTCTTTTCGACGGACTGCCGGTGCGCGGCATGCTGGTGCGCCTGAGCACCGGCTGGCAGGAGGTGCTGCGCCGGCGCGAGGTCGGTGGCGCCTTCGCGCCGCCCGTGCGCGACCTGCTCGGGGAGATGGCCGCCGCGGCCACGCTGATGCAGGCCAACATCAAGTTCAGCGGCTCGCTCATCCTCCAGGTCTTCGGCGACGGGCCGGTCAAGCTGGCCGTCGCCGAGGCCCGTTCGGACCTGAGCTTTCGAACCACCGCCAAGGTGGTCGGCGAGGTGCCGGCCGACGCCCGCCTGGAGGCGATGCTCAACGTGCACGGCAAGGGCCGCTGCGCGATCACGCTGGATCCCGGGCAGCGCCTGCCCGGCCAGCAGCCCTACCAGGGCATCGTGCCGCTTCATGGCGACAGGCGCGAGCCGCTCCAGCACCTGTCGCAGGTGCTGGAGCACTACATGCTGCAGTCCGAGCAGCTCGACACGCGCCTGGTGCTGGCGGCCGACGACAAGGTCGCTGCGGGGTTGTTGATCCAGCGACTGCCGGTCGCGGGCACGTCCAACCTTTCGGGCGTGAACGTGGCCAACGAGGACATGATCGGCCAGTCGGAGGATTTCAACCGCATCGCGCACCTGGCGGCGACGTTGACGCGAGAAGAGCTCCTGACCCTCGACGCCGAGACCATCCTGCGCCGCCTGTTCTGGGAAGAGCAGGTGCTGCGCTTCGAGCCGCTGGCGCCGAGCTTCTCGTGCTCGTGCTCGCGCGAGCGCGTGCGGGCAATGCTGGGGGGCCTGGGCCGGGAGGAGGCCGATTCGATCCTGGAGGAGCGAGGCGACATCGAGATCGGCTGCGACTTCTGCGGCCAGCAGTACCACTTCGATGCGGTCGACGTGGGCGAGCTGTTCACCCCCGGGCGCGACCAGCCGCCCGCTTCAACGTCGCTGCAGTAGCCGCTGGCGCCTCGCGGCGTGCTCGCAATCGGGTGAATCGCAGGTTTCGCAGACCCAGCGCCATTCGGGCTGCGCGGCGTCACGGGCGGCAAGGCGGCTGAACAGGCCCTGAGCGGGCGCATCCGCGCGGCGCAGGTGGGGCGCGACAGCGTCGACGGCGGCCTCCAGGCGGGCCTCGCCGAGGCCGCCCACCACGACGAAGGGCAGGCCGGCGCCGATGAGCATCTCGCGCACGGCCGCGTCGACCGGCTCGCGCACATGCTCGCCATCGCGCATGTGGCCATCGGCCCGCCAGGGGAGGTCCAGGGCCGTGAGCAGGGTCACCGTGCAGCGGTGCTGCCAGGCGAGCGCCTCCGCGTCCAGCGATCGGTCGCCGAAGATGTAGCGGTGGTAGACCGCGGTCATCAGGGGAGTGGTGTCGCAGACGACGATGTCATGCGATTGCGCGGCGGCTTCGATTCGCCGTGCCTGCTCGGCCGCGATGGCGGCCTGCTCGTGGGCCTGCGGGGTACGGCCTTGACGCTCGCACCACTCGCGCAGGTACTCGCCCACCGAGGTGCTGCGCCAGCCCGTGTCGAGGCACAGCCGCTCTGCCAACGCCCGGGCCAGCGTGCTCTTGCCGGTGCTCTCGGCGCCGACGATGGCGAGGATGACCGGTTCAGTGCGCGGTGTCGACATGGCCTTCGATCCTGACCCACGAGCGCCAGCCGGCGACGGACAGCACGGCAAAGACCGCGTAGAGCGCGACGGTGAGCCACAGGGCCTTGGCGCCGAAGAGTGCCAGGCTGACCAGGTTCACTGCCAGCCACACCGGCCAGTTCTCGATCAGCTTGCGGCCCAGCAGGAACTGGCCTGCGATGCTGCCGACGGTGGGCAGGGCGTCGAGCCAGGGCACGTCGGAATCCGTGAACCGCCCGAGCACGACGGCGAGCAGCGGCCAGGCGGCCAGCGTGAGGGTAGCCGCGGTCGCCGCCTGCCGCGGGCTCATGCGATGGACCTTGAGCGCAGCGCCCTGGCTGTCGTGCCCGCGCAGCCACTGCCACCAGCCCCAGCCTGCCACCGCGACGAAGAACAGCTGCAGGGAAGCCTCGCCGTACAGCTTGCTGTGCGCGAACAGCAGCGCGTAGAGCAGCGAGCTGATGATCGCCAGCGGCCAGCCCAGCGGGTTGACGCGCATGTTGCACAACACCATCCAGACGGAGAGCGCGAAGCCCGCGACCTCCAGCCAGGTCGTCGGGCTGCCCCAGAGGGTGAAGGCTTCGGCCAGCAGCGGAGCCACGGCCTGCGACAGGCTGTCCATCAGGAGACTGCGAGGGGCAGAAGAATCAGCGCGGCGCGCCGCTGCTGATGACGACCAGCATCTCGTCGGGGCGGATCATGCCCAGCTCCCGCCGGGCCTTCTCCTCGACCATCTCGGTGCCCTCGCGCAGGTCGGCCACCTCGGCCTGCAGCTGCTCGTTGCGCGCACGTGCCTCGGCGTTCGCTGCCAGCTGCTCGCGCAGCTCGCTGCGCAGCGCCATCTCGCGCGGCTTGCCGCCCTTGCCGAACCACAGCTCGGCCTGCACGAGCACGAGCAGGGCGAGCAGGGCCAGGGGAAGCAGGCGCACGAGAGTGCCTTTTTCAGCGCAGGTTGTAGAACGCGCCGCGGCCCGGGTAGAAGGCCACGTCTCCCAGGTCCTCCTCGATGCGGAGCAGCTGGTTGTACTTGGCCATGCGGTCCGAGCGGCTCAGCGAGCCGGTCTTGATCTGGCCGGCGTTGGTGCCCACCGCGATGTCGGCGATGGTGCTGTCCTCGGTCTCGCCCGAGCGGTGCGAGATCACGGCGGTGTAGCCGGCGCGCTTGGCCATCTCGATGGCGGCGAAGGTCTCGGTCAGCGTGCCGATCTGGTTGATCTTGATGAGGATGGAGTTGGCGATGCGCTTGTCGATGCCTTCCTTGAGGATGCGGGTGTTGGTGACGAACAGGTCGTCGCCCACCAGCTGCACCTTCTGGCCCAGGCGCTCGGTCAGGTGCTTCCAGCCATCCCAGTCGCCCTCGTGCATGCCGTCCTCGATCGAGATGATCGGGTACTTGTCGGCCCAGGTGGCGAGGATGTCGGTCCACTCGGGTGCCGACAGGGTCAGGCCCTCGCCCTCGAGGTGGTACTTGCCATCCTTGTAGAACTCGCTGGCGGCGCAATCCAGGCCGATGGCGATCTGGCCGCCGGCCTCGTAGCCGGCCTTGTCGATGGCCTCCAGGATCAGCTGGATGGCGGCTTCGTGGCTGGGCAGGCTGGGAGCGAAACCGCCCTCGTCGCCGACCGTGGTGCTCATGCCCTTGGCGTCGATGATCTTCTTCAGCGCGTGGAAGACCTCGGCCCCGTAGCGCAGCGCCTCGCGGAAGCTGGGCGCGCCGACCGGGATGATCATGAACTCCTGCAGGTCCAGGCTGTTGTTGGCATGCGCGCCGCCGTTGATGACGTTCATCATCGGCACCGGCAGCTGCACGCCGTTCATGCCGCCGAAGTAGCGGTACAGGGGCAGGCCGGATTCTTCAGCCGCCGCGCGGGCCACGGCCATGGAGACGGCCAGCATCGCGTTGGCGCCCAGGCGGCTCTTGTTCTCGGTGCCGTCCAGGTCGATCAGCGTCTTGTCGAGGAAGGCCTGCTCGGACGCATCCAGGCCCAGCACGGCCTCGCTGATGTCGTTGTTGATGTTCTGCACGGCCTTGAGCACGCCCTTGCCCAGGTAGCGGCTCTTGTCGCCGTCGCGCAGCTCGATGGCCTCGCGCGAGCCGGTGGACGCGCCCGAGGGCACGGCCGCGCGGCCGAGGGTGCCGCTTTCCAGCAGCACGTCGCATTCGACGGTGGGGTTGCCGCGGCTGTCGAGGATCTCGCGGC
>CAMLGG010000100.1 GCA_946479475.1 uncultured Ideonella sp.
CACCCCACAGGCGCTCGAGCGCCTGCGCGACCTCCTCCGGCCGGGCATCGCCGACGACCAGGGGCACGAGCGTGAAGTCGCTGCCCAGGACCTGCTGCAGGAAGGGCAGCTGCAGTTCGAGCGAATGCTCCCACTCGTGGGCGCGGTCGCTGCGTTCGACGAAGGGCAGCTCGGCCAGCGCGCGCAGGGAGTCCTGGTCGACGGGGATGGCGCCCAGCGGCGTCGCGAAGGCGGCCACCGTCGGCGCGGCCAGGCCGCGGACGGGCACGCGGTGTGCCGGGCCCAGCAGGACGACACGGCGGATGCGCTCGCGTGCCGAGCCGGCGAGCATCGCGTAGGCACTGGCCGCGACCGGGCCGGAGTAGGCCGTGCCGGCGTGCGGAACGACGAGCATCTTGGGTGGGCCGGAACGGGCCGGCCCGGCCGGACGGGCCTCGCGCAGGCAGCGCGAGATCTCGCCTCGCAGGGCGGCGGGCTCGGCGGGATAGAAGGAACCGGCGACGGCCGGATGCCGGGTGGACCCGGTGGACCGGTCCCAGCTGCTGGACCATTTGGAAGGCATGTACTGCTTCACCTCCAGTCACTCAGTGTGGCGCCGGCGGCCGGAAGTTCAATACCCTCCGGACGACCTTGTCGGCGCCAACCGGCTGGCCGGCGTTAGGCTCGGCGTGGTGATGAAGAATTTCCGACCGAACCGATCGACCCTGCTCCTGGTGCTGGCTTTGGCGGCCCTGCCCGCCGGCGCGGCCGATCCGAGCGACGCCGACGAGGTCTTCTTCAAGCGCGCCGCCGTCTGCGTCGCTGCACTCGAGCGCGACGCCAAGGCGATGGCCGCGCGCTACCAGGCCGGCGACCGCGGGGTGAAGCCGGGCCTGGTCAGGCTCACCGAGCAGGGCTTCAGCTTCATCGGCCGGGCCTACCTGCGCGGCCTGCGCAAGGAGCAGGCCGACCAGCTCGCCGCCGAGGCGCGCGAGAGCCAGAAGGCCATGCCGGCCGCGGCCCTGCAGAAGCTGTCCAGCGATTGCCAGGCCGAAGGCAGCAAGCTCTACGGCCAGGCCGGTGCGCTGGAGCAGGCGGTGGTCTCGAACCGGGCGAAGGCCCGGGTCGAGAAGCTGCTGGCGAAGAAATCTTCCTAATTCACGACGAAGGCGACGGCGGTGCGGGCCGGGAGGGTCACCGTGCCGCTCGCAGCGTCGAACTGCGCCTGCGCCGCGCGCTTGTCGCCGGCGTTCGCCGCCAGGTGCACCGGGTGCAGCTGGTACGGCTGGCCCTTGAGCGCGTCGGCACTGATCGTGTGCGGCTGCTTGTCGACATTGACGAAGTAGGCGAGCTTCGCGAAGTTCGCGCCCGAATAGCCGGCGCCGTCGAGCACCGCGGCGACAACGGTGGCTTCCTGGCCCGAGCCGGTGTTGAGAAAGTGCAGGCGGGCCTTGATGTCGTCGGCGGTGCGCAGGCGCAGCAGCGTGGTGCTGCGCCGGATCTTCAGCAGGTCGCGGAAGGCGTCGCGGGTGAAGGCGATCTCCGCCGGCGTGGGCTTGAGCAGCGGGTCGGCCAGGCGCGGCTGGATCATCCCCCACTCGTTGCCGTTGTCGCGCTGCATGGGCAGGCCGACGGCGAAGTTGTTGTCGGCGTAGCTCCAGTCGAGCCGGTTGAACCAGTCGCCGGAGTCGTAGCTGTTGCGGTCCATCGACTTGCTGCGCTCGGTGTCCACGCCGGCGTGGAAATAGGCCACGCCCTGCGAGAAGGCGTTGATCGCCGCGCCCAGCATCTGCACGCGCGCCCGGTCCTCCCTGCTCGTGGCCAGCGGCAGGCGGTAGGCGTTGATGTCGAAGAAGGTCTGGTTGTCGTGGTTCTCGAAGTAGTTCACCACCTCGGCCGGGTCGATCACCCAGCCGGCCGGGATGCCGCCCGCGTCGATCTGCTCCAGCGGCAGGGTCGCATCCCAGTGCGTCGTCATCGTGTAGCTGCGGATCGAGCCCGCGAGGCCGGCCTTGATGAGGTCGCCTAGCCACATCAGGTCGTTGCGCGAGCGGCCCTGGCCGAGGTCGTTCGGGTCGTACCAGAGGCCGTTGACGTAGCCCTGGTTGGCGACGAGGCCGGCGCCCGAGTCGCAGCATCCGCCGCCGCGCACCGCATCGCGGATCAGCGGGTTGAAGCTGCCGATGCCGCTGCCGTTGAGCGAGAGCATCTCGGCCTGCACGAAGCGCGCGCCGTTGGCCACCTCGCCGAAGTTCCAGCCTTCGCCGATGAGCTGCACGTCGCGCCCGGTCGCGGCCTTGACCTTGGCCTTGAGCTCCTCCATCACCGGGCGCGGCTGGTGGCCCATGATGTCGAAGCGGAAGGAGCTGACGTGGTAGTCGCGGGCCCAGGTGATGACCGAGTCGATCATCAGCTTGCCCATCATGTGGTTCTCGGTGGCGGTGTTCTCGCAGCAGGTCGAGTGCTCGACGTTGCCGGCGGCATCGAGCCGGTGGTAGTAGCCGGGCACGACCTTGTCGAGCACCGAGTGGTCGTTCTGCCCCGAGGCGGTGGTGTGGTTGTAGACCACGTCCATGCCCACGCGCAGGCCGGCGGCGTTGAGGGCCTTGACCATGCGGCGGAACTCGACGATGCGCGTGGCGCCGTTGGCCACCGAGCTCGCGTAGGAGCCCTCGGGTGCGGTGAAGTGCCAGGGGTCGTAGCCCCAGTTGAAGCAGTCGCTGCCCGCGGTGGCGGCCACGGTGGCCTGCTGGTCGGGCGAGTCCGGGCCTCCGGTGGGGCTGGGCGTGACGCAGCCCTTCTCGGGCACGCTGGCGATGTCGAAGGCGGGCAGCAGGTGCACGTCGGTCAGGCCGGCCTCGGCGAGCGCCTGGAGGTGCTTCATGCCGTTGGACTGGCTGTCGGTGAAGGCGAGGTACTTGCCGCGGTGGGCTTCCGGCACGGTCGGGTCGTTGGCCGAGAAGTCGCGCACGTGCAGCTCGTAGATGGCCATGTCGGGTGACACGGCGACGGTGGCCGGCGGCTGGCTCTGGTCCCAGCCGGCAGGCTTGAAGCGATCGCTGGCCAGGTCGGCGACGTAGCTGCGCCGGCTGTCGCTGGAAAGGCTCAGCGAGTACGGGTCGGTGACGAGGTTGCGCACGACGCCGACCCCACGCGCGAAGACGCGCAGGCCGAAGCGGTAGTAGGCGCCGCTGAGGTTGCCGGCGTGGGTGAAGCTCCACACGCCGGTGAGCGGGTCGAAGGCCATCGCATCGGCCCGCACGGCGCGGTCCTTGCCGTTCGGGTAGATGTAGAGCGCGGCCGCCTGGGCGGTCGGCGCCCAGAGCTTGAAGCTCGTCTTGCCGTCGGCGACGGTGGCGCCGAGGTCGTTCACCGCGTAGGCGGCGGCGTAGAGGTCGTCGAGTGCACCGGCGACCTGGCCGGTGGTGGCGTTCTGCACCCGGCCGTTCGCGTCCTCCTGCACGATGACGAGCTGCTTCGTGTGCAGAAAGGGCAGCAACGCCAGGTCTTCATCTCGCACGCTGAAGACGGTGCCGCGGCCCACGTACTTGAAGCGCAGCGCGGCATCCGGCGGCACCTGGCCGGTGAAGACCTCGAGGGGGACGAAGCCGTCGGCACCGGTCACCGGCTGGTCCTTCGCGACGACGATCTGGCCGGTCGCGGAGTGGTAGAGCCTGACGGTGCCGGTGGCCGGGACGCGCGGCCACTGGATGAGCTGCTTCGTCAGCCACACCGCGCGGGCGTCGGTCGAGGAGACCGAGCGTAGGTCCGGCGCGTTGGTGTAGACGGTGGCATCCTGCTCGACCAGCCAGACCTGGCCGACCTGGTTGGCGATCGTCAGCGAAGCGAAGTCGACGTGGATGTTGTCGGGCCGCCCGTCCTTGTCGTTCTGGTTGGGCGGCATGCCGTGGATGATGAACTCGACGGCGCGGCGGTTGGCGTCGTCCTTGGGGTTGAGCACCGGGATGTCGAACACGACCTCGCCTGCGCCCGGCGCGTAGCCGGGCATCCGGTCGAAGGCGACCGGCGCGTTCCAGTCGCCGATCGGCAGGCCCGGCAGGCGCGAGGGGTCGATGCCGCTGCCGTCCCACAGGTGCAGGCCCCACGCGGCGTAGTCGCCGGCAAAGCGCAGGTAGTGGACGCGCAGGGTCGTGATGTCTGGCGGGCCGCTGTCGAAGGGGTTCTTCAGGTAGGTGGTCGAGTCGCCTTCGATGCGCCAGATCTCGTTGGCCTGCCCTTCGACCAGGGTGTAGTTCTGGTCCGCGCCGCCGTGATCCTTCCAGTCGCCCTTGTGGAAGAGGTAGCCGACGTTGCCGGAAGGCGCGGCCAGCGGCACGTCGTAGACCACGCCGAAGCTGTCGGTGGCGGTCGCGTTCCAGCCGTTGTTCCAGCCCGGGTCCTGCGCGGCGCCCCAGGTATGGACCTGCCAGCCGTCGTAATCGGCGTTCAGCCGGTGGTAGTGGACGCGGAAGGTCGTCTCTTGCGGGGCCGATGGGGCCCGCCGCCGTGTGCCATCCGGCACCGCAACCAGGACGGCCTGTGTTTCGGCGCTGTCGGCGGCGGCCAGGCTCGCGTCGTCAGCCGCCTGATCACCCGAGCCGCCGCACGAGGCGACCAGCGCCGCCGTGAACCCCCACGCCGCAAGCTGCCGCACCTTGCGCAGCAGCCCTTCCCAGAACGCACCCATGCCGACTCCTCGCCGCCCCTTCCTGGAGCGTCGGCGCGGATGCTAGTGAAGTAAAACTACATTGGCGACTCCGGACTTTCCCGGTCACTTGGCCGAACGTACCCTATGGGCGTAGTGAGAGTCTTGTAGCTGGAGTACATCCAAGGGGCTCAATTCCCGATGATGCCGCGGTCGCCCGTCCGCCGGGCCCGGGCGTCGGTGCCGTAGAAGATCAGGTTGGCCAGGCCCACCGCGATCGGGATCAGGCCCCAGGCCGCACTTTCGATGTCGCGGTTGATGGCCAGCGCGAGCGAGACCGCGCAACCCACCAGCAGCCACATCAGGCCGCGGCGCAGGTGGTCGGCCGGGCTGGCCGCGCAGCGACCCTCGCGAGTGTTGGCGCCGGCCAGCAGTTGCGGGGGCAGCGGCGGCACTTCCATGCCTCGCTCGATGGCGTACATGCGCTCCTTGTGGTGCAGCTCGAAGATCTCGCGCTTCTTGCGGTAGTCGATGTAGACCGCGAGCATCGCGATGCCGATGCCCATCACAATCGCGACGATCGGGATCAGCAGGGGCAGGATGTGGCGCAGTTCGGCGATGTCACGCATCTCGGTTCTCCAGGTGGGGTTCGATGCCGCTTGATACCTCCGGCCCTCGCGGGCGGTTTCAGCCGCCGGCGCGAAATTTCTTTCGGCGCATGCTGAAACCTTGCCTCCGCCCGGCGGGTATCAAGGCCCATGCCCTTGGACGCCCCGCCTGAACTCGCGAGCGAAGCCGCCCGGCGCGACGAGGACATCGTCGAGCTGCTGGCCGCCGGCGCCGCCGAGGCTGCGTTCGAGCGGCTCGCAACGCGCTACGCAGCGAAGGTCCATCGCTTGTGCATGGCGATGCTGCGCGAGCCGGCGAAGGCGGAGGAGGCCGCGCAGGACAGCCTGCTGCGCGCCTGGCGGGCCCTGTCGGCCTACCGGCCGCAGGCCGGCGCCCCGTCGACCTGGCTGTACGCCATCACGCGCAACCGGTGCCTGACGCTGCTCGAGCGCAGCGGCCCGCCGGCCGTCGCGCTCGATGACGAGGCGGTGCAGGCGGACGTGGCTGCACTGGCCGCGCCCTCCTGCCCGGACACCGATGGCCATGCCCTGCTGCGCCGGCTGGTGCAGGCCCTGCCCGAGCCGCAGCGCGTGGCCGTGACCCTGTACTACTACGAAGATCGCGCGGTGGCCGAGGTGGCCGCCATGCTCGGCTTGCCCGAGGCGACGGTGAAGACCCACCTGCATCGCGGGCGCGCCCGGCTGCGGGCGCTGCTGGCCGAACTGGGCCTGGCGGACCCGGCGCTGTGGCTGGCTTGAAGGAGTGACCGCAATGACGAAGCCCGAAGACCTCGACGATGAGCTGTTCCGCGGTCTCGATGCGGCGTTGGGCCGCGCGCTCCCGGCGCCGCCGTTGCCCCAAGGCTTCCAGGACCGCCTGCATGCCGCCTGGCGCGCCCTGGCCGCCGAGGATCTCGCCCGCCAGCGCCGCGCGCTCGAAGCCGAGCACGAACGCCAGCTGCAGGCGCTGCAGCAAGGCTACGTACGGCTCAAGCGTGACACGTTGGCACTCGTGCTGGCCGTGGCCTTCACGGCCGGTGCGGTGGTCGCCTGGGCGCTGCCGTGGCTGCGCGAGACGCACGGCATCGACCTGTCCTCGCTGGCGCCCCTGCTCGCCGTCGGCATTGGCATGGTGGCGGGCGCGGTCGCCTGGATGGATCGTTTCGGCGTGCCCTGGAGGCGTTAGTCGCGTTCAGTCCAGCGGCCAGGGCATCTCGCGCGGAAGGCGCAGGTCGGGCAGCCTCGACGCCGGCGCGGTGGTGCCGCCGGCATCGACGCTGCGCCACCAAGGCGTGACGCTCTCGACCAGCGAAGGCTCGACCGGCTCGCCCAGGCGCGGCATCACCAGGCGGGCGCCGAGCTCGGGCGCCCGCGCCAGCAGCACCTCGGCCGGCTCGTCCCAGGGGTGCAGGGCCAGGGCGAACGTGCCCCAGTGGATGGGCAGGAAAGGCGCGCTGCCGAGCAGCTGCCAGGCCTTCAGGGCGTTCTCCGGCCCCAGGTGGATGTCGCCCCAGCTGGCGTGGAAGGCACCGATCTCGAGCATCACCAGGTCGAAGGGGCCGAGCCGGTCGCGGATCAGCTCGTACTCGGTCGTGAGGCCGGTGTCGCCGCTGAAGAAGACGCGGTGGCGGTCGGTGCGCAGCACCATCGAGGACCACAGCGTCGCGTTGCGGTCCTTCAAGCCGCGGCCGGAGAAGTGCTGCGAGGGCGCTGCGGTGACCTGCAGCGTGCCGCCGCGCAGCGAGGCGCTTTCCCACCAGTCCAGCTCGGTGATGCGCGCGTGCGGCACGCCCCAGGCCTCCAGGTGCGCGCCGACGCCCAGCGAGGTGATGATCGGCACCTGGGTGTGGCGAGCGAGGGCCACGACGGTCGGGTAGTCGAGGTGGTCGTAGTGGTCGTGCGAGATGACCACCGCGTCCAGCGGCGGCAGGTCCTTGAGCTTGACCGGCACCGGCTGGAAGCGCTTGGGGCCCGCAAAGCGCAGCGGTGACGCGCGGGGGCCCCAGACTGGGTCGGTCAGCACGCGATGGCCGTCGATCTCGAGCAGCAAGGTGGAGTGGCCGAGCCAGGTGGCACGCAGGCCGCTGCTGCCCGGCTGTTGCCACTGCGATCGCGGGTCCAGCGCGGGCAGCGGATGGCTGGGCGTCCGGCGCTCGCCACCGCAGAGGAAATCGGAAATGCTGGGCCGCGCCGCGCTGCCGTCGCGCAGGCCGGGCAGCACCGGATGCTTGTTGCGAAAGGCGCCGCCACGCTCGTCGTCGTGCCACAGGGGCGATGCGCGCATGCGCTCGAGGCGCAGCCCGCCGGTGCGGTGCGCGCGTTGGCCGAAGGTCTTCATCAAGGGATTGTGCGCGAGCGCTGGAGCCGGGCGGGTGCCATCATCGGCCGCATGAATGGCCCCGAGGCGGGCACGGCCACCGCCGGCCGCCGGCACGGGGGCGCGACAGGCCCGGGCCGCAGGTGCAAGCGGTGTGCTTCACGAGGACGATCGATCCGGCACGGGAACTTTCCCGCCCGCTCGTTCCCATGGGGAGGAACCGAAGCCTTCACCGATGCTGCCCTTCGTGCCCTGGACCATCCGACCCCGACCGGCCGCGCCCGCCGTACGCGAAGGCCTGGCGTGGCTCGATGCGGCCTACCGGCAGGAGGGCGAGTCGGTCTACCGCTACGCCCTCGCGCTCTCGGGCGACACGGCGCTGGCGGCCGACGCCACCCATGAGGCCTTCGTTGCGTTGGCCCAGTCGCCGGGCGGATATGACCCCGCGCTGGGCAGCCTCGGCGCCTACCTCGCGGGCATTGCCCGCCACCAGCTGCTGGCCGCATGGAGGCTGCGCGACCGCCACGTCGCCTGGGATGGCCACACCGATCCCGACGAGGACGACGACCGCGCCGCCGACCCGACCCACCCGCTGGCGCCGGACCGGGAAGCCACGCTGATCGGCGAGCAGACCCTGGAGGCGCTGTGGGCAGGCATCCGCGCCTTGCCCTGGCCCTTTCGCGAAGCCCTGGTGCTGGTGGACCTGCAGGAGCGGCCGTATGCCGAGGCCGCGCGCATCGCCGGCATCGAGCTCAACACCTTGCGCACGCGGGTGCACCGCGCGCGCCGCCGCCTGGCCGCGCACCTGACGGGCCGGGCGGACGGCGCGCAGGAGTGAACGACATGAACCACGACTCTCGCCATGGCCTGCTGCCCGACGACGATGCGCCATCTCCCGGGCTGGCCGCTGCCCTCGCACGCCTTCGCGACGACCTCGACGCGACGCCGGTCCCGCCCTCGATCTGGCGCCGCGTCGCGGCCCACGCCCGGCCCGTGCCGGTCGAGCAGGCCGTCCCGGCCAGCGGGCCGGCAGCCCCGCGCCGTGGCCCCGCCTGGTCGACCTGGGCGACGCTCGCTGCGGCCGGCCTCGCGCTGGTGCTGGTCTGGTTCGCCGGCCCGGGGCGCCACCGCGCCACCGCGCCTTCGCCGTCGCAACCCAACCTGACCGACGCAGGCGCGAGCGCCATCGGCGCGGGCCCGGTGGGCCGAGTGCCGCGTGCGAGCGGCTTCGTGCCGGTGGCCTCGCCCGAACGCTTCGCCGAGCTCTGGCAGGGCGGGGCCGAGGCCGCGCCGGCGTGGGTGGTCCGGACCGAGCTGCCGCGCGAGCGGCTGGCCGAACTCGGCCTGCCCTACGACCCGGCGCGCGCCGGCGACCTCGTCCATGCCGAACTGCTGATGCACCCCTCCGGCGACGTGCTGGCCGTGCGCCTGACCCGCTGAACCGCCACCCGAGCATCCACCCCAGGAGACCACGATGAATCCCCGACACTTCCCCCGCCGCTGGCACGCGCTGGCCGCTGCCGCAGCACTGGCGTTCGCCTCTGCGGGCGCCCTGGCCGGCGAGAGCATCGACGACGTCGTCCACATGGCCCTGGCCGGCGCCGCGATGGACATGGACTTCGACATGGACTTCGACGACGCCAGCTTCGACTTCGCCTCCGACGAGATGGGCAGCGAGCGCGTCGTCAAGGGCGCCCCCTATTGCGCGGACGCCGTGCACGAGACGGTGCAGACGCTCACCGACGGCAACCGCATCGTGCGCAAGCAGCAGACGCGCCTGTGCCGCGACGGCGAGGGCCGCACGCGCCAGGAGGTCGAGCGCAACGGCCGCAAGGTCGTCTGGCTGCGCGACCCGGTGGCGAAGCAGGGCTGGGTGCTGGACCCGCAGCGAAAGACCGCGCGCCGCCTTGGCCACTTCGGCCACGCGATGTGGTTCAACGATTCGGCCATGGGCGCGGTGCAGGCAGAGGAGTGGCGGGCCTTTGCCGAGAAGGTCCGCGAGCAGGCCCGGGCCGACGCGGAGCAGGCTCGCCAGCAGGCGGAGCAGGCGCGGGAACAGGCCCGGCAGATGAGGGAGCAGGCCCGGGAGCAGGCGCGCGGCGCGCCTTCGTCGCAGCCGCAGCCCGTCGTGATCTCGCGTGGCTCGCCGACCGAGATCCAGGTGCTGCGGATCAACGACGCGGCGCCCGTCCCGCCGGTGCCTCCCGTGCCCCCCGTGCCGCCGGTGGTCGGCTGGCAGGCCCAGCGGGCCGCACCGCGCGGCGCCGGCGTGGTGAGCTCGCTGGGCAGCAAGGACATCGAGGGCCTGCGCGCCAACGGTGAGCGCACCACCTGGACGATCGAGGCCGGCAAGGTCGGCAACGAGAAGCCGATCCAGATCACCCGCGAGGTGTGGACCTCGCCCGAGCTGCTGCTGACGGTGATGACGCGTGACGCCGATCCGCGCCGCGGCGAGACGATCTACCGCCTGGCCAACCTCAAGCGCGGCGAGCCCGATGCGGCGCTGATGAAGGTCCCGGCCGACTATGCGACCAGCGGCGGCGAAGCCGCTTCTTCGCCCCGGCCTGCTCCGGCGCCCCGGCCGAAGACGGCGCCCGGCGCGAGCACGCCCGGCAAGGGCTGACGGGCCCCTAGCGTGGCGCGAGGAAGACCTTCTCGATGTCGACGGTGCCGCGCAGTCCCACGTCGTTGGCATGGTCGGCCAGCCAGCGCTCGCCGGCCACTCGGCCGAGCTGGAACAGGGCCTGCAGCAGGCGCGGATCGGTGTTGAGCTTGCTGCTGGCGTTGTAGGGCGCGAGGCCCCGCTCGTCGGCGATGCGGTGCAGGCGCAGGTCCTTGTAGCGCGTCGGGTCGACCTTGCGCTCGCGCACGAGCTTCTGCACGAAGGCGATGGCGCGCATCTCGGCCGTCAGGCTGGCGTTGAAGGTGATCTCGTTGAGGCGATCGGCGATGTCGGCCGCGCTCATCGGCAGGGACTCGCGGCGCAGCGGGTTGATCTGCACCAGCAGCACGTCGTGCGTGGGCGTGCCGTAGACCAGGGGCCAGAGCGCCGGGTTGCCGCTGAAGCCGCCGTCCCAGTACGGCTCGCCGTCTATCGTGACGGCCTGGCTGGACTGCGGCAGGCAGGCGGAGGCCATCAGCGCATCCAGGCTCAGCTCCTCGCCGCCGAAGACGCGCGGCTGGCCGGTGCGCACGGCGGTAGCGGTGACGAACACCTGGAGCGGGCCGCGCTTGAGGGCCGCCTCGTCGACGTGGCGTTGCACGATGTCGCGCAAGGGGCTGAGGTTGAAGGGGTTGAGCTGGTAGGGGCTCCACAGGCGCCACCAGCCCTCCCACAGCGCGTAGCCGGGCCACTGGTCGCGGTTGAAGGCCCAGGGCGGCGTCGGCAGGGCCGTCGGCGGCTGCGGCATCGACTTGCCCCAGCCCTGTTCGATCCCGCCGATGGCGCCCCAGAACGAGGCGAGTGCCTCGCGCGCACCGGAGCGGCCGCCGTGCGCCCAGCCGCTCGCCATGACCGCGGCGTTCATCGCGCCCGCGCTGGTGCCCGAGATGCCGTCGGGCTGCAGGCGCTCGTCCTCCAGCAGCGCATCGAGGGCGCCCCAGGTGAAGGCGCCGTGCGAGCCGCCCCCTTGCAGGGCGAGGTCGATCAATCGGGGGGCACGTCGGCGCCGCGACGAGGCGCGCTGCGGCGGCAGCACAGGGGCCGAGGAGGGCATCGGCAGATGCTAATGCGCCGGGTCAGCGGGACGCGGGGCGGTTTCCGTAAAGTTGATCGGCGCGATTGAGCAGGATCCAGCTGGTCAGGATGTACTTGTCGCCCGAAACCGGGGTGCACCCGCGGTGGGTGTGGGTGAAGTAGGCCGGTGCGATCACCATGCGGCCGGCCTTGGGCTGGATGGCGCGCTGCTGGTAGAAGAACTCGGTCTGGCCGCCTTGCTCGACGTCGTTCAGGTAGAACATGAACAGCAGGGTGCGGTGCAGCGCCTCGGCGTTCGCTTCGGGGAAGACCTCGCAGTGCCAGTAGTTGTAGTTGCCGACGCCGCGGTCGTACTTCTGCGCCTGCACGTTGCCCAGGCGGTAGAGCGCGCGCATCAGGTCGGCCGTCTTGGGCGCGCCGACCTCGGGGTAGTTCTCGTGCGTCAACGACACCGGCTGGCCGGTCTCGGGGTGGGCCAGCGTCAGTGCCAGCGGGGCAATGAGTGCGAAGTGGTAGGTGCGGAAGTACTGCTCGGCGTGGCGCGTGGTCGCCTTCAGCACGTGCGCGAGGTCGGCCTGACACTCCGCATGCTGGTTCAGGACCAGGTCGGTGCTGATCTTCTTCGTGCGGTCGACGCCGCCGCCGGTGTGGCCCGGGATCTTGTGCCGGCTGGCCTCGAAGCGCTCGATGAAGCCCCGGCAGAAGTCCGCGTCGAGCGCGTCGTCGTAGACCTCGATGAAATCGGGACTCACGGAGCGCTCAGGGCGCGACCGCGGCGGCGGCCACCGCGGCCGCCGCATCCACCAGCCCGCCGCCGCAGCCGCCGCGGCACTGCGCGGGCGGGATGGGGCGCGCAGTGGCCTTGAGCAGGCTCTGCACGCGGTCGGGCTCCAGGCGGGGATTCACCGACAGCATCAGCGCGGCCACGGCGGCCACGTGCGGGGCGGCCATCGAGGTCCCCTGCATGTAGGCCAGCACGTCGGTGCCGGGGCGGCGGGCGCCGTCGTTGTAGGTCGAAAGGATGCCGTTCTCGGCGGCGCCCACCATGTCTCCACCCGGAGCGGCGACGGTGATGTGGCGGCCGAAGTTGGAGTAGTAGGTCTTGCGGCCTTCGCGGTTGCTCGCGGCGACCGCGACCACGCCTCGGCAGCCGGCCGGGCTGATGCGGGAGACATCGATGTCGCTGTTGCCCGCGGCCGCGACCACCACGGTGCCCACCGCGCGCACCGCGTCGATGGCGGCCTGGAAGGCCTTGCTGCATCTGTTCACGCTGCCGAGCGAAAGGTTGATCACCCGGGCCGGGTGCGGGTTGGCCGGCACGCCGTGCACCGGCAGGCCGGCGGCCCAGACCATGCCGTCGATGATGTCCGAGGTATAGGCGCCGCAGCGGCCGCTGACGCGCACCGGCAGCACCTTCGCCTTGGGCGCGATGCCGGTCACGCCGATGCCGTTGTTCGACACGGCAGCGATGGTGCCGGCGATGTGCGTGCCGTGCCAGCTGCTGTCGTCGGGGTCGGCCTGCGAGGTGCCGCACTGGCCGGCGGTGGTCCAGTTGCCTTCGTCCCAGGCCTGGGCGTCGCGGCCGTCGCCGTCGCGCGCCACGGCGCGCTTGGAGACGAAGTCGTAGCCCGGGAGCAGGTTGGGCACGAGGTCGACGTGCGGACGCACGCCGCTGTCGACGACCGCCACCACCACGCCGGCACCCTTGGACATCGCCCAGGCGCCGGGCAGGTCGATGCCGCCCTCTGCCTCGGTGAGGTTCCACTGCTCGGCGACGTGCTTGTCGTCGGACAGCCCCATCGGCACCATCACCACGTCGGGCTCGACGTAGTCGATGCGCTCGTCGAGCCGGGCGATCTCGTCGGAGAGTTGGCGCAGCACCGCATCGGGCAGCACCTTGCTCAGCTGCATCAGGTGGCCGCCCCGGGCGAGCCGGCGCAGCTGGCCCAGGCTCACGCCATGGCGCGCAGCCAGGACCCGGGCCTTGGCGATCAGCTCCGGGTCGAGCATCGCGTCGCTCTTGACCCGCACGATCAGCCCGCCGCTGAACTCGGGCACGGTCTCCTTGTGCACGCGGCCGCTGCGCGTGGCCGCCTGCGCCTGCGAGGCCAGGCCGGTGCCGAGCAGGGCGACCATGGCGGCCAGCGCCAGGGTGCGGCAAAGAGGTTGGTTCATCACGACGAGGCTCCGAACTTGTGGCTGGACGTCGCCACGCGCCCAGGGGTGGCGGGCGTGCAGCAATCCACGCAGTCAAGCAGATACTATGCCCGGGCCCTGTCCTGATCTTCAAGGATCGTCATCATCCGGGTGGGCACACGATGCCGCAATAATCAGGACATGACCGGAGGCCGGATTGTGCGGCCGCCGAGTCCTCACGAGTATGGCGTTTTCCACGCCTCCCGGCTCCTCGGCTAGGGGGTGGCGGCGTCCGCAGGAGCGAAGTTTTGGCGCTGATCTATCTGCTGGAAGACGATCCCGATTGCTCGGCCAGCGTCGAGCAGTGGCTGGCACGCGCCGGCCATCAGGTGAAGACCTTCGGTCGTCCGCACGAGTTCTTCTACGAGGTGAGCAAGCAGGCCCCGCGCTGCGCGGTGGTCGACTGGCGGCTGCCCGAGATGGAGGGCATCGATGTCGTGGCACGGCTGCGACAGCTGCTCGCCTCGGGCGTCGGCGTGGTCATGCTGACCGGGCTGGACACCGAGGAGAGCGTCGTGCGCGCGCTCAAGGCGGGTGCGGACGACTACATCGTCAAGCCCGGATCCGAGTCGGTGGTGGTGGCCCGCATCGAGGCGCTCCTGCGCCGCATGACGCCGGCGGCCTCCACGCTGACGCAGATCGAGCGGCCGCCCTACAGGCTCGACTTCGGCCGGCGCGAGGTGAGCGTCGAGGGTCGGGCGATCGAGCTCGCGCCGCGCGAGTTCGACCTCGCCTGGATCCTCTTCAGCGAGCCCGCCCGACTGTTCACGCGCCAGGAGCTGCTGGCGGCGGTCTGGGGCCGCAACCACGAGGCCGGCGTGCACACCGTGGCGCAGCACGTCTACCTCATCCGCCGCAAGCTTGCACTGACCGAGCACGGCTTCCGCCTCAACGCGGTGTACGGCACCGGCTACCGACTCGAGCTGCCCTCCGCGACGGCCGCAGCCTGAAGCCTTCATGGCCGAGCCGAGCGCTGCGCCTCACCTGGCGGCCGGCCACTGGCTGGACCAGCCGGCCGACGCGGCCCTGCGCGAGCTCCAGACCCTCGTGGACGCGGCGCAGCGGGCGGGCGACGGCCCTGCCCTGGCCCTGGGCCTGCTGTGGCTGGGCCAGGTACAAGGGGCCGTCAGCCTCCCGGATGCGATCCCCACGCTGCAGCGCGCTCGCGCGGAGGCCGCGCGTGTCGGTGACCCGGTGCTGCGCTGCCACGCCTTCCTGGCCCAGGCGCGCCACGATGCCGACAACGGGCTGCACGCTCGCGCGCTCGCGGCCTGCCGCGGGGTGGCGGAGCTGGCTCGCGCACAAGGCGAATCGGCACTGGCGCGCCAGGCCCTCTTTACCAGCGGCACCAGCCTGTGCCATCTGGGCGAGCACGACCTGGCGCTCGAGGCCTTCGAGGAGGCGCGCATGCTGCTGCGCGCCAATCCCGCCTCCCTGTCGCCCGCCGACCACCGGATCGCGCAGGGGCGCTACGCGGCCGCCGAGGCGCAGGCGTGGCTCATGCGTGGCGGCCTGCTGCTCGAGGCCAGCGGGCCCGAGGCCGCGGCCGACGCGTTGCAGCGCGCTCGGCGCCTGGGCGAAAGGGCCTGCGAGGCGCTTCTCGGCGCCAGCCCGCGCTTCAGTCACGCGGCCCTGTTCAGCCTGGTGCGCGTGCTGCTCGAGGCGGGCGAGCCCGACGAGGCGCGCCGCCGGGTTTCGCAGGTGGTCGAGGCCGACCCGGAGCCGGCACCGCCCGCCAGCCTGGCGCTGGCGCAGCGCGTGCTGGCCGAGACCATGATCGAGCTGAGGGTCGGCGAGTCCGATGCATCGCGGGTCCTCCAGAGGCTTCGCGAGCTCGAGTCCGTGCAGCATCCGCGCGTACTGGGCGGCGACCTGCGCCTGTCCTACCTGCGCTGCCAGTTCGAGGCCTTCGAGCGGGCCGGCTGCCACGCCGAGGCGCTGGCCTGCCAGCGGCAGTGGTCGCACACCAAGGCCCGCGTGCGCGCCAGCCTGGCCCAGGAGCACAACCGCTGGACGCGCGAGACCCTCGGCTCGCTGCGCAGCGAGGCGGACGACTTCGTGACGAACGAACTGCGCGCGCCGCTGCGCCACGCGCACGGCGAGCTCGTGGCGCTGGCCGCGGCCGAGGCGAGCCCCGCCCGCCGAGAGGGCCTGGACCGTGCGGCGCGGGGGGTGAAGCGGGCCCTGGACATTGCCGACCAGTACCTCAGCGTGATGCGCGCCGAGCACCTCACGCAGGAAGACCTGGGCCCGGTCGACCTCAGCGCGCTGGCCGAGGACGTGTGCGAGCAGATGGCGCCCCCGGCCGGCTCGGGCCCGGGCGTGCGCCGCGCCATCGAGCCGGGGGTGCGCGTCACCGGCGACCAGCTCCTGCTGATGCGCGCCGTGGCGAACCTCTTGAGCAACGCGCTCAAGCATGCGCCGGAAGGCACGGCGGTGACGGTGACGCTTTGCAGCGACCCCGAGCAGGCGCGCCTGACCGTGACCGACCGCGGCCCCGGTCTGCCGGTGGACATGAGGGTGCGCCTGTTCCAGCGCTTCGCGACCGGCGCCGTGCGCAAGGGCAACGGCCTGGGCCTCGCGCTCGTGGCGCGCGCGGCCCGCGTACACCGCGCCCGCATCGTCGTCGACAGCGAGGCCGGCCGCGGCACGGCCGTCACCCTCATCATCGCCAGGCTCGACGATGGACAAGCGTGAGCCCCCGGCCATTGCACTGGAGCCGGCCGACGCCGCCGGCAGCGATGATTTCTTCGACCAGGTCCAGCCGCTGCTGGCCAGCCGTCCCCAGCACGCCGCCGACGTGGCGCAGGCCGCGCTCGACAGGGCGGTGGCCAGGCGCGACGAGGCCGCGATCGTTCGCGCCCTGCTGGTGCTGGGCATGGCCCACGACGCGATGGGCCACATCGAGCGCGATGCGGTGCTCGGCCGCGCGCTGCAGCTGGCGGAGAAGTTGGCCGAGCCGGTGCTGCTGCTGCGCGCCGTCAACAGCCAGCTGGTGGTCGACATCTACCACGGCCGTTACGCCGATGCCCTGGCCCGCGGCCAGTCGGTGCTGGGCATGGCGTACGTGCTCAGGCGCGACGACCTGCTCGGCCGGCTGCTGAACAACCTGGCCACGGCGCTCAGCCTGATCGGAGAGTTCGAGCTGGCGATCGGCATGTTCGACGAGCGGCTGCAGCTGCTTCGCGGCAACACGGCCGAAACGCGGGTGCAGCGCGCGCGGGCGATCAACAACCAGGCGATGGCCTGGCTGGGCATTGCGCGCTCGGCCCAGTTCGGAGAGCCTGGCCCGGGTGCGCCCACGGCGCCCGCCGCTCTTGCCCGCGCGCGTTCGCTCGCCGAGACGGCCTGCCAGCAGATGCTGGCCGAGAGCCACCTCAGCATGCGTCTCAGCGCCCTCGACACGCTGGTCAGCGTGCTGCTGCATGCCGGCGACACCCAGCGCGCACGCGAGTGGACCGACCGCGTGGCCGCCGCGAGCGGCCAGGAGCTCGGTCCGCTGGCGCGAGGCA
>CAMLGG010000101.1 GCA_946479475.1 uncultured Ideonella sp.
TCGAAGGGCCGCGTGCACAGGTCCAGAGCCTTCGACAGGCTCAGGCCGAACGGGGGGTGGGACTGCGGACGAACCCCCACTCCGTTCACCCTGAGCTTGTCGAAGGGCCCGAGCATCCTGAGCCTGTCGAAGGGCCTGAGCTTGTCGAAGGGCCGCGTGCACAGGTCCAGAGCCTTCGACAGGCTCAGGCCGAACGGGGAGGTGGACTGCGAGGGCACCCCTCCTCCGTTCTCCCTGAGCTTGTCGAAGGGCCCGATCATCCTGAGCCTGTCGAAGGACCTGAGCTTGTCGAAGGGCCCGATCATCCTGAGCCTGTCGAAGGGTCCGAGCATCCTGAGCCTGTCGAAGGGCCTGAGCCTGTCGAAGGGCCTGAGCCTGTCGAAGGGCCTGGTCATCCCTCAGCTCCAGTCGTCCATGTCGTGCCGGATCGTCTTGCGGTTGGCGATCAGCTCCTCGATGGATGGCTCGTTGGCCAGCGCGCGGCGGATGGCCAGCTTGGTCGCCTCGTAGTTCGTGCGGTACATGTCCTTCTTGTCGAGGTTCTCGTCCTTCGCGCAGCGCGGGTCGATCCAGACCAGGCTGATGATGCAGAGCTCGTTGACGAGCTGCTGCGGGATCACGCCCTCGATCACGCTGTCGAGCACCGCATCGGCTGTCGCGCTTTGCACCACCCCGCCGAAAAGGTCGATGTTGGCCGCGTCCTTCAGCGTCACCTTGGGCACCATGATGGTGGCGGGACGGACCAGCTGGTTGCAGGCCCGGATGGCGAACATCGCGGTGTGGCCCTTGCTCTGCGCCATCATGTTCGCGAAGGCCGCGCCGACCGGGCCGTCGGTGCGGCCGATCAGGATCTCCGGCATCGCGTCGGTGGCCTGCCCCTCCTTCGCCAGCACGGTCGCTTCGCCGGCGTGGAAGATGTAGTTGTTGCTGGTCATGTTCTCTCTGCTCCTGCATTCACGCCAAGAAGGGCCGCGGTTCGGGCCCGGGAAATCAGCCCACGAAGATCAGCTCACCCTTGCCGCCCACGGCGCGGTCGCCGAGATGCCGCTCGATGGGACGCCGTGGCAGCGCCTCGAAGGGCCCGCCGTGGCGCGCCAGGTTGCGAGCGAGCAATTGCCAGAAGACGGCAGCCTCGGCACCCGCCGGCACGAAGGTGCTCGGCACCGCGGCCGCATCGCGCCCGCCGGCGAGAACCAGGCTGCCGCGCCGCATGGCATAGCCGGCGTGGGCGCCCGCCTTGCCCCCCAGCAGCAAGGTGCCGGCCACCAGCCGCGAGGCGAAGAAGTCGCCGGCATCGCCGAACACCACCACCGTGCCGCGGCGCATGCGGTCGCCGAAGCGATCGCCGACACGGCCCTTGACGACCATCGTGCCGCCGCGCATGCCGTCCATGCTGCCCGGCAGCGTGCTCGCGCCGAAGTCGCCGGCGTCGCCTTCGACCACCAGCGCGCCGCCGGCCATCTCGCAGCCCAGCAGCAGGCCGGCGTGGCCCTTGATGCGCAGCTCGCCGCCACGCATGCCGCCGCCGGCCTGGTCGCCCGCCGAACCCTCGACCACCAGGCGGCCGCCCTCCATCTGCCAACCGATCCGGTCGACGCGTGAAAGATCGCCCTCCAGCACCAGCCCGTCGACGCCGTCGGCGAGAACATCGAAGAACTCCGCTAGCGGGACCCTCGCATGGCCGCAGCCGACCGGCAGCCGCCCGATTGCCACCGCGTCCAGGCCGGCCAGGGCCGCGGGCGTGATGCCCCGAAGATCCAGCCGCAAGGCCGGCGCCCGCCGCAGTTGAAGCCTCCAGCCGCTCATAAGTCCACCCTCGGGCCTGCGGCCCGGTCCCTGCGAGAGGGAATGAGCCCTACGGGCGGCCGGGCGGGGCTCATGCCTTCACCTCCGCGCCCAGCAGCTTGTGCAGGTGGAAGTGGTAGGGCCCCAGCTTGCCCCCGTAGTTGCCGGCCGAGATGCGCAGCAGGCCGCCTTGCGCGCCGATCGCGATGCCGGCCTCCATGCCGGCTCGCATGGCGGCGGCCACGTCGCCCTCGGTCAGGCCGTCGATCACGATCTCGAGCACGCAGCGCGTCTCGGCAGTGAGCTCGCTGTTCTTCACCAGGCCGACCAGGCTGGGGCAGAAGGCATCGTTGGTCGAGGCACCGAGCGCCGGGTACTTGCTGCCCACCTTGGAGCCCGATCGCACGACGCCGCCCGGGAAGGGCATGACAACGTTGGGCAGCCGCCGCATGGCCGCGACCGCCGCCTCGGCCACGGCCAGCGCGGCCGGCGTGTCCCGCGCGAGCAGCAGCAGGTTGCCGCCGCCGACCGCCTTGACCACGGCCGTCGTCTCCTGCGCGACGAACTCGCCGTCCATCACCGGGATGCGCCAGTAGCGCACGCCATCGATCATCTTGGCGATCTGCCAGCCGTCGCCGAAGAAGCGCAGGTTCTTGCCGAGCGCGACCTGCTCGCCCTCGGCGATGCCCGCGTAGGCCGCGGTGGTCGGGCAGGTCAGCACGCACTGGCCGATGCGCCGCTCCAGCTGCCTGGTCAGCTCCTTGCCCGACATCGCGAAGAACAGCACGCTCTGGCCCGGCCGACCGTCGGGCGTCTCTTCGGGGCCCAGCTCGCGTTCGATGCCGGCCTCGCAACCGCAGGCGATCACCGACGTGGCGAAGCCAGTGGCGGCAACCGCGGCGTGGCGGGCCCATTCGAGGTTGTGGGCGGTGATGACCACCCGCGTGGCCTTCATCGGAAAGGCTTCCGCGAAGCCGTCGTCGATGGTCACGCCATTGCGCTGCAGGCTCATGTCGAGGCCTCGAAGCAGGCCGCCGGCAGCAGCCTGCCGCCGTTGCAGCAACTGCAGAGTTCGTCGTGGCCGATGGCGACGTGGTCGAAGTTGACCGAGCCGTGGCGCGCCATGTGGGCTCGCAGCGTCTTCTCGATGCCGCGGTCGTAGTCGGGCTCGACGAAGTGGGTGCCGCCCGCCGGCACGGCCGTGACGCGACCGGCGCGCGCGACGAGCCGGCCATCCTTGAAGACGTACTCGGGCGTGGTGAACATGCGCTCCTTGTCGGGCTCCTCGCGATAGACCGCGATGTCGGCCGCGGCGCCCGGGCCGAGGTGGCCACGGTCCTTCAGGCCGAGCAGCCGGGCCGGCCCGGCGCGGGTCATGATGGCGATCTCGTTGAGCGAAAGCTCGCGCGTGATGGAGCGAAGCGCGGCATGCGCCGCGACATCGGGATGCAGCTTCGCCAGCTGCTCCTCGCGGAAGCTCCTGTCCATCAGCAGGCGGATCAGGTGCGGGTAGCTGGTGAAGGGGCCGCCGTTCGGATGGTCGGTGGTGAGCACGACGCGCCACGGATCCTGCACGAGCAGGAAAAGCTCCAGCCCGATGACCCACTGAAGCGCGTTCACGTAGCTCTGCTCGCGGTAGCGGAAGGGCACGACACCACAGCCCGCCTCGCACTCGATGTCGGCGCCCGTCCACTTGCGCGGGTTGGCCAGGCCCGATTGCGCGTGCTGGCGCATCGTGTCGCCCGAGGCCGTCACCGTCTGGCCGAACATGATCTGGCCGACGTCGATGCTGACGTTCGGATGCGCGTTCACCGCCTCGGCCAGCTGCAGCGCGGCCGAAGAGAACTTCTTCGGGCCCTCGGTGCCGTAGGCGTGGAATTGCACGTGCGTGAGGTGCCCGCGCAGGCCCTCGAGCGCCGCGATGGTCTCCAGCGTCGAGCCGATGTTGCCCGCCACGCCGAGGTTGCTGCCGTGGATGTGCAGCGGATGGGGCACGCCCAGCTCGTGCAGCGCGCGGGCGAGCGTGTGCACCACCTGGCGCGGCGTGATGCGCCAGTGCGCGTGCTCCTCGTCGACGTCGAGCTTGCGCTGGTTGAACTTGAAGGCCGAGATGCCGCCCGGGTTCACCACCTTCACGCCCATCGCCTTGCTGGCGTTGATCGTCCAGGCGGCGTAGTCGCGGATGCGCTCGAAATCCCACCCTTCGGCGAGCATGCGCAGGAAGAGCTCGTCGTTGCCGAGCATCACGTAGGCGCCGTGGTCGAGGATGGGGATGTCGCCCATCTCCATGTGCGCATGGCGCGCGTTGCCGGCCACCATCGCCGGCTCGAACGCGGCCGTGTAGCCCATCTCGACATAGCGGTAGCCGGTGGCCAGCGTGCCGGGGGCGCAGGTGCCGCAGGAGGGCAGCTCCAGCGGATTGGCCGGCAGCGCGATCGGGTTGCCGTTGGCGCGATGGTCCTCCGGCAGCAGCATGCGCGAGAGGTTGACCTTGCCGCCGCCGATGTGGGTGTGCATGTCGATGCCGCCCGCCATGACGACACAGCCGGTCGCGTCGATCTCCTCGTCGACCGGGTTCGCGTCCGCCGGCACGATGCGGCCCTCGCGCCAGACCACGTCGCGCAACTCGTCGACGCCGTGGGCCGGATCGACGACCCGGCCGCCTCGCAGGCGGATGCTGCTCATGCCGGCTGCCCCTGCCTGGACTCGGCGATCGCCTGCGCTATCCACCCCGTCACTTCGGCCACGCCAGGGATGCCCTGCTGCTGGACCTGGAACAGCGGCAGCATCACGACTCCGTCGGTGCGAAACAGGTGCCCCGGAGTCCCGATGCCCGGCGTCGAGACGGGGATGAACACGGTGTCGGTCACCGGGCCTTGGGGCGCCGTCGCCGGGTGCCCGAGGATGATCTTCGGCACGGCCGTGGAAGGCATCGGCGAAGCGGCACCGAAGCTGGACACCCACAGCAGCGAATCGACGGCACCACCCGCGAGCAGGCGGGCCCCGTCGAATCGAAGCGGATCGTGCTCGAGTCCCGATGGCCCGGCCCGCGATCGCAAGGGCAGGCCCGAGAGCCAGGCGAAGGTCTGGTTGACCGTGGCCGCGCCATCGCCACCGCCTATCCACAGCATGGCTGCGCGGCTGCGCAGGTTCAGCTCGCCCACGCACCGGTACAGGCCCTCCAGGATCAAGGCGCCCTGCGGGGGCAGCGCCGCTACCGCGCCGATGAGCACGGCGTAGCGGGCAGCATGCAGGCGCTCGGCAAGCCCTGCCAGGCCGGCAGGGGCATCGTGCGCCACGCGGCCGCCGACCAATGCGCCCAGCTGCGCGACGAGGTCGAACAGGTCTTCCCCCGGCGCCACCGTCTCCACCGCCACTCGCGGCAGGCCGGCGAACGCGGCCTGTTCGCCGGCCGCACCACCGAGCAGCACGACATGCCGCTCGGGCCCGTCCTCTTCGCCGAAACCGCAACGCTCGAGCAGGCGCGGCGCGTAGCGCGTGGGCAGGCTGCCGACGAAGACGACCAGGTCGGCGCGCGTGCGCACCTCGGCCAGCGTGGTGGTGAATCCGCCGTGGTCCTGCAGGGTGCGCAGGGATTGCATCAGGTCGCCGCCCCGCGCGGCGTCGCAGATCGCGCCTGTCGAACACGCCAGCCGGTACAGCGCGCGGGCGCCGGCGACGTCGGTGCCCATCCCGCCGAACAGTGGCTGCCGGCTGTCCAGGAGGATGCGCGCGGCGGCGGCGACGGCGGCATCGAGGTCGCAGGGCCGGCCGTCGATGCTCGGCAGGTCGCCCGACGGGCCGGCAGGGAACTGGCCGAGGGCGCGCTGCGCCAGCGGGCACTGGCCGCCTGCCAGGGCCAGCATGCCGTCCGGACCCGGCGCGACGGCCAGGTCATCGCAGAGCAAGGGGCAGAAGGGGCAGGTCCAGGGCGCGGGCACGGTCCCGGCGGGAGAAGCGACGGCAGTCATGTGGCCGCTGTGACGCAAACCATGTGCCACTGCGGCATTCCGCTGCCGGGCCCTGTGCCGGCTGCAGGCCGGCAGCCCGCCTGTCTCGGCCGGGCCGGCCAGAACTGGAACACTATGTCGCGTTTCTGGCGGCTTCCAGGCGCCCGGCGAGTTGGCACGAATCGTGATGCAGCAGCGCCATGCTGTCGATCACAGGGCCCCGTCGAAGGGATCAGCGCAGCCGCCGGGGCAGGCGGCCATCGTGCAGGGCACTTGCCACCAGCCAGGCCCGGGCGCCTGCATCGCGGGCGCGTTCGAGGTCGGATTCGTCGCGTATGCCGCCCGCGCCGATGAACCCCGTGCCGGGGGACAAGGCCTGCAAGGAGGCCAGCAGGCCCAGGTCCGGCCCTGAATCCGAGCCGACCCGGTCCAGCGTCATCACGATGACCTGCGCCGGCCAAAGCGCCGGACGCTCCCAGCAGCCGGCGGGGTCGAGCCGCTCGTCGCCTCGCCGGTCCAGGGAGAGGATGGCCCTGCCGGGGGGGCTGAAGCATTGCTCCAGGGACCCGGGCGAGGCCAGCGACTCGCTGCCGAAGACCGGCACCACCCGGTCAGCCGCGTTGCCCAGGGCGCGGCGCAGCGACCGCGCATCGGCTGCCGCCGTGAAGCCGCCATCCAGCCAGAGTTCGATCCCGGGCATTTCGCGCAACAGGTCGCGAAGGACGTCGACCTGCAGCGCCCCGCCCTGCAAGGCATCCAGGTCGGCCAGGTACAACTGCCTCGAGGCGCAGTGGTCGCAGAGGATCCGGGCGACCGTCACCGGATCGCTGCTGCCGCACAGGGGCGAGACGATGGGCCGGTACTCCGAGCGGCGGCCGCCGAGGGCACGCACCACCTGGCCCTGCATGAGATCGACGACGGGGATGACGGTCATGGCCAGGCACCGGGAAGGATGATGAAGCGGGTGTTCGTGTACGAGTATCTCAGCGGCGGCGGCCTGGCCGAAGGCGATGACGCGGCCGCCGGAGAGCTGATGCCGATGGGCCTGGCCATGCGCGATGCGCTGGCGGCCGATCTGCTGCAACTGCCGGACTGGGCCACCACGGTGGCGACCTGCGCGCAGGCGCCTCTGCCGGGCGGCGCGGCCGCTGCCGCGGTGCCGGAGACCGGCGAGCCGGCGCTGGATTTCGTGGCCCGCCAGGCCGACCGCCACGACTTCACCTGGGTGGTGGCGCCCGAGACGGGCGGCGTGCTGGAGGGCCTCTGCCGCGCCGTCGATCCTTCGCGCTGGATAGGCTGCGACGCCGCGTCCATCCACCTCGCTTCGGGCAAGCGCGCCACCCTGATGCGCATGGACGAACAGGGCGTGGCGACACCGCTGGCCTTCGCCCACACGCCGGAGATCGACCGCTGGGTGGTCAAGCCGGACGACGGTGCCGGAGCGGTGGCCACGAGGGTGCATTCCAGCCAGGACGAAGCCTGGGACGACTGGACGCTGCGCTCGCGGCAAGGCGTGCCCATGACGCTGGAGCCCTGGGTGGCCGGCGAGCCGATGAGCCTTTCGCTGCTGTGCCACGCGGGCAAGGCCGAGCTCCTGAGCGTGAACCGGCAGCACATCGCGATCGACGAGCGCGGGTACGTGAGCTTCGAGGGGGTCGACACCGGCGTCGTCCCGCCGGGAGATCCACGGATGCAGCCCTTGCGGCGCCTGGCCGCGCAGGTGGCCCGCCACGTGCCCGGCCTGCGCGGGTTCGTCGGCATCGACCTCGTCTGGCACGCGCACTTCGGGCCGGTGCTCATCGAGATCAACCCCCGCGTGACCTGCGCCTACCCGGGCCTTTCGGCCAGGCTGGGCCGCAACCTCGCGGGCGAGATCGTGCAGGCGCATCGCGGCCATGGCTGAGCGCACCGTCATCGGCTGGGACGTGGGCGGCGCGCACCTCAAGGCCTGCCTGATGCAGGACGGCCTGGTGCTGGACGTGGCCCAGTGGGCCTGCCCGCTGTGGCAAGGCATGGAGCATCTCGAGCACACCTTGCAGGTGGCGCGCAGGCGCTGGGCGATGCCGGAAGACACCTGGCACGCGGTCACCATGACCGGCGAGATGGTCGATCTCTTTTCCGAGCGCGAGGAGGGGGTCAGGCAGATCTCGTTGCAGCTGCTGCGCACGCTGAGGCCGGCGCAGGACGGCGCGCGGATGCAGCTCTTCGCAGGCGACGCCGGCTGGTGCGATGTCGCCGACGCCTCGCGCGGCTGGCAGCACATCGCCTCGGCCAACTGGCTCGCCACGGCGCGCCACGCTGCGCTGGTGATCGGCGAAGGCGTGCTGATCGACATCGGCAGCACGACCACCGACCTGGTGGCCTTCCGCGGCGGGCGCGTGCTGACCGCGAGCAGGACGGATGCCCAGCGCCTGGCCACGGGCGAACTCGTCTACCAGGGCGTCGTTCGCACACCGCTGTGTGCCGTCTCCCACCGCATCGAATGGCACGGCCAGCAGCTCAACGTCATGAACGAGTTCTTCGCCACCGTGGCGGACGTGCACCGCCTCACCGGGCAGCTGAATGCCGAACACGACCTCTACCCCAGCGCCGACAACGCTCCCAAGGACCTGCTCGCCACCAGGCGGCGGCTGGCCCGGATGATCGGACTGGACGAGCGCGAAGGCAGTCCGCTCGATTGGCTGGAGTTCGCCCGCGCCTGGCGTGGCCGTCAGGTCGAGGAGCTGGGCGGGCAGCTGCGCAGGGTGATGGACGCTCACGGCCTGCCGGCCGGCACGCCCTACGTCAGCGCCGGTTGCGGCGACTTCCTCGCGCCCGACGTCGCGGCGCATGCGGCGGGGCAGACACATCGGCCGCCCGGCTACGCCTACGGCACCGACGTCGCCCGCATCTCGCCCGAGGCTCAGGGCGGGCCGGACGCGGCCCGCGCCTGGGCCCAGGTCTGCGCGCCCTGCGTGGCGGTCGCGGCCTTGCTGGACGCGGAGCGGCGCTGATGTGGATCGTCAAGCTGGGCGGCAGCCTGAGCAGCGACCCGGTGCTGCTGGAGTGGCTCGAACTCCTCACCAGCCTGGGAGGGGGTCGCGTCACCGTGGTATGCGGCGGCGGGACGTTCGCAGACGAGGTGCGCCGCGTGCAGGCGCAGTGGCAGTTCGGCGACCTCGCTGCGCACAACATGGCGGTGCTCGCGATGGTCCAGGTCGCCTACCAGCTGCATGCGCTGAACCCGGCGCTGCAGCCGGCCACCAGCAAGACCGAGATCCGCCGCGTGCTGCACAAGGGCAAGACCGCCCTGTGGCTGCCCTTCGAGCTGCAGCGGGACAAGCCAGACGCCGACACCAGCTGGGATGTCACCTCGGACAGCATCGCGCTGGACCTGGCGCGCAAGCTCAATGCCGAGCGCCTGGTGCTGGTCAAGTCCTGCCTGGTCGAGCATCAACTGAGCATCGCGCAGCTGAGCGAGGCCGGCATCGTGGACCGCCGCTTCGCCTCCTTGTCGGCCGGTGCCGCATTCCCCATCGAGCTGCTGCACAAGAGCGAGCTGGAGCGGATGCGCAGCCTGCTGCTGGGCGACCCCCGCCTGGACTCGATCTAGGCTAGGAGTCTGGGCGGCAGAAGCCGCCTACACTCCTAGCCGGCGGCCGTCCGTGGGCTCCCCCTAGCCCCCTCCAAGAGGGCGGCTCCAGCCAGTGCGACGACACCTCCCAGCCAGTGCGTCGACTGGCAGGACCATCTCGTCACTCCTTCTGGTGCCTCCCTTTCGAAATGAGGGCGGGTGGGAGCTCACTGCATGCTGAAGCTGCCTCGCGGAGGGGGCTTCGGGGAGTTCGACATTCAGCCAGTGGCTGGGAGTCGAGGCGGCTTCTGCCGCCCAGGCTCCTACCCTTCCATCTGCGCCGCCACGGCCTCGCGCATCGCGGCGGCCAGACTTCGCACAAGCCGCGGGGCCAACGCGCCGGCGCGATCGCCATCGCAGACGGCGGTGCGGAAGCCGGCGAAGTCCGGCGCGAGCTGACTCAGCGCCGCCGCATCGCTGGCGCGCAGGGCGCCCGCCAGCCCGACGAGTGCGCCGGCCTCGCGGACATCCTCGACGAAGCGGCGCAGCTGATCGGCCGGGACGGCATCGAGCAGGCTGCCCGAGAGCTTGTCTGCCGTGTCCGCCATGATGGCCGGGAAGCCCAGCCGGCCCGCATGTCGCACCTGCGCGATGTCGATGCCCCGGTCGGCCAGGAACACCGGCACGACGGCCAGGCCGCAGCCGGCCAGGACATCCAGCGCCCGCCGGGCCACGCCGCCTTCGCGACCGGGCTCGATGCCCACCTTCACGTAGTCGACGCCGCACGCGCCTACCGCCAGCACGCGCGCCAGCATCTCTTCCAGCCGGCCGGCATGGTCCATCGGCAGGTCGCCGATGGTCGCGCTGACGGGCAACTCGATGCCGTGCTGACGCAGCGCCGAGACCACCTGGTGGATCACCGGGATGGGCAAGCCTCCCAGCGCCCCCTGCCCCGGCTCCTTCAGGTCGATGAAATCCGCACCGCCGCGCGCGGCGGCCAGCGCCTCGTCGACATTGCGGACGCTGACGAGCAGGCGCATCAACGCTGCTCCCCTGCCTGCGCGCGGTGCCGCGCGACCGCATCCTGCAGCCAGCCCCAGGCCTCGTGCTCGTGCGGGCCGGCGGTCTTGTCGATGGCGATCTGCAGATAGGCCATCTCCGAATCGACCTTGGCCGCGGGCAGCATGTGCAGCCGGCTCACCAGGATCGCACCTTCCAGCACCGCGGACTGGGCGCGGTTGAAGCCGGGGAACGGCGCGTGGTCGGCCTGGTGGACCACTGCCATGCGCAGGACCGGGCGCTGCTCGTCATCCTGCTGCTCCGCCAGCTTCAGCTCCAGGTGCCGCAGGGCCGCGGCGAGGCGGACGCCCTCGATGCGTTGGGTGCGCTCCAGCGGCCACTCGCGGCGCCCGGTGACGCAGCCGGCGAAGACGCGCGTGTCGACCACGATGTTGAGCGTGGCGTGCCCGGTGGCCAGGATGTTGTCCAGGGTGGTCGAGGGCTTGAAGGGCATCAGCACCACCTGGCCCTCACGGTAGCGGATGCCCATGGGCGCCACGTGCGGCGTGCCGCCGGCAGACACCGTGGTGACCACGGTCTCGAAGATCACGTCGTTCATCGTCAGGATCAGGTCTTGGACATCGTCGTCCCGGGAGCGCACCAGCGGTTCAGGTCCTGCGCGGGCTTGTCGTCGGCGCAGCCCCAGTCCAGCGGCTGGTCCTGCACGTAGCGCTTGCCTAGCCGCCAGGCGATCTCGGCACGTGCAAGTTCCACGCCCATGTAGAAGGCATGCGGCGCGTCGGCCTCCAGGCCCAGCCGTGGCCAGAGCTCGAAGGGATCGTGGCCCAGGCGCAGGCCGTCGCGGTTGTAGACGTGCAGGCCCTGGTCGGAGACCTGCACGCGGAAGTTCGGGTCGCGCACCTGCGCGGCCACCGCCTCGATCTCGGCCGGGGTGTCGGGGAACGGACGCTTGTCGTGCACCGTCATCAGCGCGTCGTCCATGCCCTTGGGCAGGCTGTTCAGGCGCGCGGCCGCATGCATGATGCGGCGGGCGCGATCCGCCTCGCGCACGGCGCGCCGCGCATGCGAGCTGACCTGGGTCGTCAATACCGCCGCGATCTTCAGCTCCGCCGCCATGCCGAAGAGCACCGCGTTGATGCCGCTGGTGTCGGCCTCGGTGAGCTCGGTCACGTTGCCTATGCCCATCATGATCGCGACCTCGGGGAAGCGCTCGCGCAGGCGGTGGTAGCGCACGATGGACGCCGCCAGCCCGAAGGGGATGGGGTCGAGAATGGGATCGGCCAGGAAGGCCCGGCCGCGGCGTTGCATCAGCTCGATCGCCTCCGCCAGCGAAGCCTCATCGGCCGGCGCGCGCGGGATGAGGATCGGCGTGGAAGCGACCTCGTCAGCCACCCAGAGCGTGTCGAGGCTGAGGCTCAGCAGGTAGTCGGCGCCGGCCTTGCCGCCCCTGAGCAGCTCCTGCGGATCCATCGAATCGACGCTCACGGTGAAGCCCTCGGCCTTCAAGGCGCGCACGCTGTCCTCGAGGTGGTCGAACGGGGTGGCAGGCAGTCCACCCAGGTCGATCACGTTGGCGCCATCGGCCGCATACCGGCGGGCGCGCTCGATGATGCCCTCGACCGACAGCCGCGGCGCATCGACGATCTCCGCGAAGATCGCGACCTCGTACTCGTCCAGGTCTATCGGCTTGGCCGCGCGGTCGAAGAAGCGCGGCAGGTCCTTCAGCTCCTCCGGCCCGCGTTGGACAGGCAGGCCGTAGTGGGCCGCGAGCTCGTCCAGGTCGCCCCGGCAACGGCCGGGCACGATGATCCTGTCGGCCTGCACGGGCGCTGCAACGCGGCGGCGGATCATGTCGGCGGTCATCAGCGCCGCGACCTGCAGGCCGATCTCGCGCACCTCCCAGGTGAAGGGCGCGTCGTCCATCCCCGCCAGGACGCGCTCCAGGCTGGGCTGGGCCAGGCGGCCGGTCAGGAAGACGATGTGTTCCATGCCAGGGACAGCTCGTTCAGTCGGGCATCGAGCGCCGCCTCCAGCCCCTTCGGCGAGCTCACGACCTGGCAGAAGTCGATCTGGCGCAGGCGCTCGACGTTCTCCAGCTCTATGCGCCGCGGCCTCAGCGTGACCCAGTCGTGCGGTGACTTGGTGACCACCACCGGCTCGGTGTCGCAGGCGAACACGATGCCCAGGATGCCCAGCTTGCCGGCCTGCGCGAACATGTTGGTCGGCAGCGAGTCGCTGATCCCGTAGGCACACTTGGCCACGGTGTTGCTCGTGGCCGGGGCCACCACGACCGTGTGGTAGATGTCCTCGTACAGCATCCCCACCGGGACGCCGCTGGCGGTGCGATCCCTCAGCACGCGGAAGTGCTTCTTCAGCTCCTCGATGCGCAGCTTGTACAGCGGCAGCACCTCCTCGGCCGCGGCGGAGAGAAACAGGTCCACCGCCGGCAGCCGGGCCGCCAGTGCCATGGACTCTTCGAGGTAGTGGCCCGAGCCGGTCACGCACCACGCGAAGCGCGAGCGCGGCGGCGAATCGAGCAGCGGCAGTTCTTCTTCGGCGCCCTCGCGCGCGGCACGGGCCCGAGGCTCGGCGCCCGGAGCCTGCGCGTCAGTCGGGGTGGGAGATCTCGATGTGAAGCTTGTGGAGCTTGCGGTAGAGGGTGTTTCGGCTGACATCCAGCGCCTTGGCGACATTGCTCACGTTCCAGCGGTGCATCTCCAGCATCTGCAGCAGCACCTGCCGTTCGTTGGCTTGTATGGGGTTGAGCTTGACGGCCGCGGGCACCTCGTTGGCAGCGACCTCGGCCGGCGCAGAGGCCGGGGCCACGGCCCCGCTGGCGGCAGGCAGGCGAGGCAGAGCGCGCTCGCTGGCCAGTTGCGCCGGGGCATGCAGCGTGACCAGGGACGGCAGGTGCTCGCGGGTGATGGTGCGGCCGTCCGCCAGCGCCGCGGCGCTGCGAAGCACGTGGCGCAGCTGGCGGATGTTGCCGGGCCAGGGATGGTCCATCAGCAGGGACTGCGCCTCGGGGCTGATCGTGGCCTTCGGCCCGGCCTCGCTCTCCAGCGCGGCCATGATGATGTCCAGCCGGTCGCTGCGCTCGCGCAGCGAAGGCAGCTGCAGCTCGATGCCGGCCAGCCGGTAGTACAGGTCCTCGCGGAAGCTGCCTTCCTTCACCAGCGTGGGCAGGTGCCGGTGGCTGGCGCTGATGAGCTGGAAGTCGACCGGCAGCGTCTCCTCCGTACCCAGCGGCGTGACCTGCCGCTCGTCCAGCACCCGCAGCAGGCGGGCCTGCAGCGCGAGCGGCATGTCGGCGATCTCGTCGAGGAACAGCGTGCCCCCGTCGGCCTGCAGCACCTTGCCGCGACGGCCGGTGCGCTGCGCGCCGGTGAAGGCGCCGGCGCGGTAGCCGAAGAGCTCGGCCTCGATCAGCGTCTCGGGCAGGCTCGCGCAGTTCACGGCCACGAAGGCGCCGCTGGCATGCGGGCTGGACTCGTGCACCGTGCGGGCGAAGATCTCCTTGCCTGCGCCCGTCTCCGCGCACAGCAGGATGGGCGTGCGGCGGGCGATCACGCGGCGCGCCGTCTCGAGGTGGGCCACCAGCTGCGGATCGCGGAAGGTGCTGGAGGCCGTCACCGGACGCTGGACCGGCGCCCGCTGCCGTGAAGAGGCCGGCGCCTCGGCGGTGATGACCATGGCGGCCTCGCGATCGTGGCCGCGCTCGCCTGCGGGCTGGTGCCCGCGGTCGGAAGCCGCGTGCTCCATCGCCGGCCGCCGCGCCACCGCGAAGAAGCGCAGCGCCGCCCCGGCGCGGTAGGTGACCACCGGATGGAAGGACGAGGACGCACTGCGGGTGAGGATGTCCTCCAGCGAGTTCTGGAAGATGTCGTCGACACGCCGCATTCGGATGTCATCCATCGACTGCAGGCCGAGCTGGAACAGCGCGCTGCGGTTGGCCGCGAGCACGCGGCCGTCGTCGGACACCGCGAGCTTGCCTTCGTGCAGCGTGTAGACGAACTCCGGCCGGCTGTGGAAGTGCAGCGGATGGGCGTCGCGGAACTGCAGGTCGATCAGGCGGTTCTCGATCATGCGCGCCGTCATGCCCAGCAGCACGAGCACGTGCTGCTGCATCAGGCTGGAGCGGCTGGTCACGTCCAGCACCGCGGCGATCTTGCCCGTCGGGTCGCACACCGGCACGGCCGAGCAGGTGAGCTGGGTGAACTGGTTGTAGAAGTGGTCTTCACGCCGCACGGACACCGGCGCGCCGGAAGCCAGGCAGGTGCCCATGCCGTTGGTGCCGGCCTGCACCTCGCTCCACACGCCGCCGCATCGCAGGCCCAGCGGGGCCGCCTCGGCAGCGAACTCGGGCGAGGAGACCATGTGCACGATGACGCCGTCGGTGTCGGTCAGGACGACGGCGGTCTCCATGTCGGCGAGCTGCTGGTACAGCGTCGTCATCTCGTAGCGGGCGCAGCGGATCACGTCGGCCCGCCTCGCACGCGCCTGCTCCAGCTCGGCCGCGGAGACGATCGCCGGCTCGCGCGGCTTGCACGGGTCGAGCTGGTACTCGTTCAGGCAGCGGCCCCAGGACCGCACCAGCACTTCGTTGGCGCTTTCGGAATAGTTGCCACGCACGAGCTGCAGGATGCGCTCGGCGTGCCTGTCGGCGATGCGTGCCGACTCATGCAGGGTCATGACCATGGAGCCTCCGGATGACCGGGCAGAAACCGGACCATTGTGTGTCCCGCCGCGGGAGCGGGCACCCGGTTAAATACGGGTAGTTGTATCGATCGGAAGTCCATGGCACTGGCCCGCATATTGCACTGGTGGACGCCGTTGCGGCGCAAGCATCGCGGCGCTCTTGCGCCGGCCTGCGCCGAGTTCGACCGGAGAAGCCCTTGAACCCGACCTTGCGTGAATTTTCCACCTCCCCGGCCGGCATGGCCAGCTCGCAGCCGGCCGCCCGGCCGCTGGACGTGATCTTCATCGAAGGCTTCGTCGGCCAGACCATCATCGGCATCCACGACGGCGAGCTGCACGACCCGCAGCCGGTGGGCATCGACCTGTACGCGGGCATCGAGCGGGCGCGCGCCTGCGACACCGATCGCATAGTCGACACGATCGACTACAGCATCGTGCACGCGCGGCTGCACCGCCTGCTGAAGGAGCACCGCCTGCAGCTGCTGGAGGCCTTTGCCGAGGCGATCGCCGACATCCTGATCGGCGAGTTCGGCGCGCGCTGGGTGCGCGTCAAGGTGACCAAGCCGCGCAAGTTCGAGGACGTGCAGGCGGTGGGCGTCCAGATCGAGCGCGAATCCCCTGCCCCCAGCCCGTCCCGCCACGCCGTCCTGCACCTGATCGGCAGCGGGATGGTCCCGGGCAAGCGCTGACGCAGCGCCAGGCCGGACGGCAGACCGCCCCGGCAGTCCGGGGCGGTCGTCCTTCGGGCCTACGGCGCTGCCGTCACAGGTGGGCAGCGAACGGGTGCGCTGCAGAGCCCTTCTTGGCCACCACTTCCTGGGCCGTGGGCGAGCCGGCGACGGCGCGCTGGATGGCCTCGCGGGTGGCCTGGTAGTTGTAGTCCTGGATCTTCTTGTCGTCCTCGGCCAGCCAGTGGATGAAGACGCCGACGCAGACGAACAGGTTGTCGGCCTCGGCGGAAGGGATGGTGCCGTCCTCGACCGAGTCGGCCACCGCCATCGCCACGCCGCGCTGGGCCGGGCCGAACATCTGGACGGCCTGCTTCGCGCCCTTGATCGTCACCTTGTTGAACATCACGGTCGCCGGCTTGGTCAGCAGGTTCGGCGCCACCACGGCCAGCAGCGAAGTGAAGCCGTCCTTGTTGTTGGTCAGCGCATTCGCGAACGCGGTTTCTGCGGCGCTGCCACGCGGCCCGATGATCAGGTCGATGTGGGCGACTTCATTGCCATCACCGACGAGCGATTCGCCGACCAGCATGTGGTTGATCTTTGCCATGGTTGCTTATCTCCTAAGAGTGCAGTTTTGGGTCATGACGATGCTGGCCGACCTACCAGCTCCGACCCCTTCCGCCAATCACGTTCCGTGCCACTTGGGCCGCCCGCACGGGTAAGTCCGGCCAGCATCAGCGTCGCCACGGTCAGATCGGCCGTCGTGCCCGGGTTGAGCCCCCGGGACTTCAGCTGTTCGTCCCAGGCGGCGAACGCGGGGTCGGCCTCGAGGACTTCGCCGGCCGCGGCGCGTGAGCTCCAGTCCTGCGCCGAGCGCATGACAGTCTGTGCCACGGCCTCGCCGTGCTTTCGAACAATGTGTGAATCGGCCAGGCGGGCCAGGATCGTCGTGTAAAGCCGCTGCACCGCCTGCACGGTGGCGGCGTCCGGCGCCTCGCCGGGCAACCCGCCGATCGCCCCTGCGGCGGGCAACCCGCCGATCGGCCCCGCGGCCGGCAGGGCCCAGTCGAAGAGGTCGGCGAAGCCGTCGCGGTACTGCCGGGCGATGC
>CAMLGG010000102.1 GCA_946479475.1 uncultured Ideonella sp.
CGCGGCGCCGCCCGCGCCCGTGAGCCCGCCGCCGGCCCCGCCCACCCCGGCGGCGCAGGCCTTCCCCAACGACGAGCCCATGCCGGGCACGGCCCCGCCCGGCCGCGTACCGCGGGTGGGGACGGGCGTGCCCGTCGAAGGGCAGGAGACCCGGGCCGCCGGCCCCAGCACCTTCCGGCTCGTCGGCACCCCGCAGCGCGACCCGGCGACCCTGCGCAGCCAGGCGACGAAGCTGCAGTCCGTCCTCTCCTCCATGGGCCAGTCGGGCGCTCGCCTGCGCATGGACGTGATCGGGACCCCGGAGGGCGACGCCCTCTCCGTCGGCCCCTTGTCCGACCAGGCCGAGGCGGAGCGCATCGCCCGGCGCCTGGCCGCCCGCGGCATCACCCTGAAGATCACCGAGCAGTAGGCAACGCCCTGCCGGCGGTGCCGAGCGGGGCCCGGCCGAAAGTGGCAGAGTGCGAGCCGGGCGTCCACACCGTTCGCCAACACCGAGCGCCGTCTGGGGGCAAGCCTCGGCGGCCCGTCAGGCGTTGCAGGCAGAATGCGCCCCTTGCTGCGTCGCAGCAAGCTGGGTTCCCGCCCGCGCCGTCCGTCTCACCCGCCCGACCATGAGTGTCCACTCCGCGCCCGCCGACAACACCCCGGCCACCCGCCCCGCGATGACCCTGCCGCGCCTGCGCGAGGCGGCGGCCCGGGGCGAGAAGCTGACGATGCTGACCGCCTACGACGCCACTTTCGCCCGGGTGCTGGATGAAGCCGGCGTCGAGATCCTGCTGGTGGGCGATTCGCTGGGCAACGTGATCCAGGGCGAGGCCAGCACGCTGCCGGTCACGGTCGAGCAGATGGCCTACCACACCCGGGCCGTGGCCCAGGGCAAGCGCGGCGCCTTCCTGATCACCGACATGCCCTTCGGCAGCTACGAGTCCAGCCCCGAGCTGGCCTTCGCCTCGGCGGTGGCGCTCATGCGGGCCGGCGCGCAGATGGTCAAGCTCGAAGGGGGCGGCTATACCGCCGAGACGGTGCGCTTCCTCGTCGAGCGCGGCATCCCGGTGTGCGCCCACCTGGGCCTGACGCCCCAGCGCGTGCACGCGATCGGGGGCTACCGGGTGCAGGGCCGCGACGAGGCCGCGGCGCAGGTCCTGGTGGACGACGCCACCGCGCTGGCCGAGGCCGGCGCCGCGATGCTCGTGCTCGAGCTGGTGCCTTCGGCGCTGGCGCGCCGCATCACCGAGCAGCTGCCGCAGCTGATGACCATCGGCATCGGAGCCGGCGCGGGCACCACCGGCCAGGTGCTGGTCCTGCACGACATGCTCGGCCTGACCTCGGGCAAGCGGCCCCGCTTCGTGCGCGACTTCACCCGCGTGCCGGGCAGCGCTCCCGACGCGCCGGGCCTCGGCATCGCGCAGGCCGTGTCGGCCTACGTCGCCGCGGTGAAGGACGGCAGCTTCCCCGACGAAGCCGTCCACGGCTACTGATGGCGCCCCCACGCTCCCTTCCGGTCGCTGCCCCCCGAGGGGGCTCGCGCAGCGGACCGGCAAAGCCGGATCCGCGCACGCCACTTGGTTCCAATTACTGAAATGCAGGTCATTCATACGATCGCTGAGCTGCGGCGAATCCTGGCGCGCCAGAACCAGACCGTCTTCGTGCCGACGATGGGCAACCTGCACGAGGGCCATCTCTCGCTGGTGCGCGAGGCCAAGCGCTGGGGCGGCCCGGTGGTGGCCAGCGTCTTCGTGAACCGCCTGCAGTTCCTGCCGCACGAGGATTTCGACCGCTACCCGCGCACGCTGGCGCGTGACGTCGAGCTGCTGACCGGCGCCGGCTGCAACTTCGTCTTCGCGCCCGACGAGGCCGAGCTCTACCCCGAGCCGCAGGTCTACAAGGTGGCCCCGCCGCCCGCCCTGGCCGACATCCTGGAGGGCGAGTTCCGCCCGGGCTTCTTCACCGGCGTGTGCACGGTGGTGCTCAAGCTCTTCCAGTGCGTGCAGCCGGCGGTGGCCGTCTTCGGCCAGAAGGACTACCAGCAGCTCAAGGTCATCACCCACATGGCGCGCCAGTTCGCGCTGCCGATCGAGGTGGTGGGCGCGCCGACGGTTCGCGCCGAAGACGGGCTGGCGCTTTCGTCGCGCAACGGCTACCTGGCCGAGGACGAGCGCACCGAGGCCATCGCCTTGCCCTATGCGCTGCGGACGATGGCCGACAGGTCGCGCGATGCCGACACCACCCTGGCCGCGCTCGAGCAAGCGGCGATGGATGAGCTGCGCCAGCGCGGCTGGAAGCCGGATTACCTGAGCCTGAGGCGCCGCAGCGACCTGCTGCCGCCGACCGAGGAACAGCGCCTGGGCCACGAGCCGCTGGTGGCGCTGGGTGCGGCGCGACTCGGCGCCACGCGACTGATCGACAACATCGAGTGCTGACCATGACCGAAGTGACGACCTCCGAACAACCGGTGCGCGTGCACCGCGCCCCCAAGCCTGCCGACGCGGCCCCGAACGCACGCTGGAAGGTCGCCGAGATCGAGGCGCTGTTCGCGCTGCCGCTGACCGAGCTGGTGCACCGCGCGCAGCTGGTGCACCGCGAGCATTTCGACCCGGCCGAGGTCGAGCTGGCCACGCTGCTGTCGATCAAGACCGGCGGCTGCCCGGAGGACTGCGGCTACTGCCCGCAGTCGGTGCACTACGACACCGGCGTCGAGGCCGGCAAGCTGATGGATGCCGGCGCCGTGCGCGAGGCCGCCGAGGCGGCCAAGGCCGCGGGCGCGACCCGCTTCTGCATGGGCGCCGCCTGGCGCGAGCCCAAGGACCGCGACATCGAGAAGGTCGCCGAGCTGGTGCGCGAGGTGAAGTCGATCGGCCTGGAGGCCTGCTGCACGCTGGGCATGCTGAGCGAGGGCCAGGCCCGGACGCTCAAGGGCGCGGGGCTGGATTACTACAACCACAACCTCGACACCGCGCCCGAGGCCTACGGCCGCATCATCACCACGCGCGACTACCAGGACCGCCTCGACACGCTGGACCACGTCCGCGCGGCCGGCATGTCGGTCTGCTGCGGCGGCATCGTCGGCATGGGCGAGAGCCGGGCCGAGCGCGCCGCGCTGATCGCCCAGCTGGCCAACCTCGATCCCTATCCCGAGTCGGTGCCGATCAACGAGCTGGTCCGTGTCGAGGGCACGCCGCTGGCCGGAACCGAGAAGATCGACCCGTTCGAGTTCGTGCGCACCATCGCCGTGGCCCGCATCACCATGCCCCGGGCGCGCGTGCGCCTCTCGGCCGGCCGCCAGCAGATGGATGAAGCGCTGCAGGCGCTGTGCTTCGTCGCGGGCGCCAACTCCATCTTCTACGGCGAAAAGCTGCTGACCACCGGCAACCCGGAGGTCGAGCGCGATCGCGCGCTGCTGGCCCGCCTGGGCCTGCGCGCACGCCACGCCCTGCACGGCTGAGCGCCGCACGCCCGGGGGCTGGGATGCAGGCGCTGCACCTTCGCACGCCGCTGGTGGCATCGGCCGCGCTCACGCGCTCGCTGGGCGGCCGCCGCGCCTGGCTGAAGCTGGAGTCGCTGCAGCCGCCGGGCTCGTTCAAGATCCGCGGCATCGGACACGCCTGCCAGGCGCATCGCGAGCGCGGGGCGCGTCGTTTCGTCTCTTCGTCGGGTGGCAACGCCGGCCTGGCGGTGGCCTACGCCGGCCGCCGCCTCGGATTGCCGGTGCGGGTCGTGGTGCCCACCAGCAGCACCGCCCGGGCCCGCGAGCTGCTGGCCGACGAGGGCGCCGAGGTCACGGTGCACGGCGACTCCTGGCAGGAGGCCAACGCGCTGGCGCAGTCGCTGCTGGGGCCGGAAGACGCCTTCATCCACCCCTTCGACGACCCGCTGCTGTGGGAAGGCCACGCGAGCCTGGTCGACGAAGTCGCCGCGGCCGGCGTGAAGCCCGGCGGCGTGCTGGTGGCGGTGGGCGGCGGCGGCCTGCTGGCCGGCGTCATCCAGGGCCTGCAGCGCAACGGCTTCGGCGAGGTGCCGGTCTTCGCGGTGGAGACCGAGGGCGCGGCCTCGCTGCATGCGGCGCTGGAGGCGGGTGAGCGGGTGACCCTGCCGGCGATCACCTCCATCGCCACTTCGCTGGGCGCCAAGCAGGTCTGCCAGCGCGCCTTCGACCTGGCACGCTCCCATCCGCTGAGCTCGCTGGTGGTCAGCGACGCCGAGGCGGTCGGTGCCAGCGTCCGTTTCATGGACGACCACCGCCTCGTGGTCGAGCCTGCCTGCGGCGCCGCGCTGGCACCGGCCTACGCCGCGCATCCCGCCCTGGCCGGCCTGGACGACCTGCTGGTCGTCGTCTGCGGCGGCGCCACCGCGACCGCGGCGCAGCTGCTGGCCTGGTCGGCATCCCTTTCCCGTTAGTCCCTTGCGGCCCGAGGCCGCCTTGCTGTCATGTTCAAGACCTTTCTGCACGCCAAGATCCACCGCGCCACGGTGACCCACTGCGAGCTGCACTACGAGGGCTCCTGCGGCATCGACCAGGACCTGCTGGATGCCAGCGGCATCCGCGCGAACGAGCAGGTGCACATCTGGAACGTCAGCAACGGCGAGCGATTCATCACCTACGCCATCTCTTCGCCGCGCGGCTCGGGCGTGATCTCGCTGAACGGCTCGGCGGCGCGCCGCGCGAGCGTGGGCGACCTGGTCATCATCGCGGCCTTCGCCTCCGTGCACGACGACAAGGTCGACGAGCACGTGCCGAAGCTGGTGTTCGTCGATGGCGCCAACCGGATCGCCGAGGTGCGGCACCAGCCGGCCGGCCCGCAGGCGGGCGTGGAGCCGGACGAGGCGTGATGGGTTTGAACGACGAATGGCGCCGCCGCAGCCTGGCGGCCGTCTGGCATCCGTGCACGCAGATGAAGCTGCACGATGCCCTGCACGCCCAGCCGCTGATCCCGGTGGCCCGCGCCGAGGGCGTCTGGCTGCACGACCACGAAGGCCGGCGCTACCTCGACGGCATCAGCTCCTGGTGGGTCAACCTCTTCGGCCACAACCACCCGGCCATCCGCGCGGCGCTGGTCGAGCAGTTGAACACGCTGGACCACGTGATGCTCGCCGGCTTCACGCATGCGCCGGTCGTCGAGCTGTCGGAGCGCCTGTCGGCCCTGACCGGCCTGGGCCACGCCTTCTACGGCAGCGACGGCGCCAGCGCGACGGAGATCGCGTTGAAGATGAGCGCGCATTTCTGGCGCAACGCCGGCCGTCCCGAGAAATGCAGGTTCGTCGGCATCGCCGGCGGATACCACGGAGAGACCGTCGGCGCGCTCGCGGTGACCGACATCGCGCTGTTCCGCGAGGCCTATGCGCCGCTGGTGCGCCTGGCCGCGACGGTGACCAGTCCGGATGCCCGGCAGGCGGCGGCCGGTGAGTCGGCCGCCGACGTAGCCACGCGCGCCGCGGCTTCGCTGGAAGCCTGGCTGAACGAGAACGCGCACGAGACGTCCGCCGTGATCGCCGAACCGCTGGTCCAGTGCGCCGCCGGCATGGCGATGCACGACGCGTCGTACGTGAAGCGGCTTCGCGAGCTGTGCGACAGGCACGAGGTCCACCTCGTGCTCGACGAGATCGCGGTCGGCTTCGGCCGCACCGGCACGCTCTTCGCCCATCAGCAAGCCGGCATCCAGCCCGACTTCCTTTGCCTGTCCAAGGGCCTGACCGGAGGGTCGCTGCCGCTGTCGGCGGTGCTGACGACCGACGCCGTCTACGAGGCCTTCTACGACGACGAGGTGGCGCGGGGCTTCCTGCATTCGCACAGCTACACCGGCAACCCGCTCGCCTGCCGCGCGGCGCTGGCGACGCTCGACCTGATCGAGCAGACCGACGTCATCGCGGCCAACCGTCGCACATCCGAGAGGCTGGCCACCCAGTTCGAACCCGTGTCGAACCACGAGCGCGTCCGGCACGTTCGCCGGCAGGGCATGATCTTCGCCTGGGATGTCGCGACCAGCCTGCCGGACTTCGCGCGCCGCTACGCCCGCCATGCCCTCGCGCAAGGCTTGCTGCTGCGGCCGATAGGCAACACGCTCTACGCGATGCCGCCCTACGTCATCGACGAAGCCGACGGCGAGCAGCTGGCGCGTGGGGCGTTGGCAGCGCTCGAAGCGACGCTGGCGGAAGAGCAGGGCCGCGGGCCGGCGTCCGAAAGAGGTGTCGTCGATGGCGTCTGAGGTCTTCTTCGTCACCGGCACCGACACCGGTGTCGGCAAGACGCTGTGCAGCGCCGCGCTGCTGCATGCGCTCGCCGGGCGCCACGGCCGCGTGGTCGGCATGAAGCCGGTGGCCGCCGGGCTGATCGAGCACGAAGGCCGGTGGGCCAGCGAGGACGTGCTGGCCTTGCGCGCGGCCTCCACGCTGGCCGTCCCGCCGGAGCTGGACAATCCGGTCGCGCTGCCGGAGCCCTTGTCGCCGCACCTCGCCGCACGCCGCGCCGGCGTGGTCGTCCGCGTTGCCGACCTGCTCACGCCCGCGCGCGCACTCGCCTCGATCGCCGATGCCCTGGTCGTCGAAGGCGCCGGCGGCTGGCGCGTGCCGCTGAACGACGAGGGCGAGACCCTCGCCGACCTGGCGCGCGAGCTTGCTGCGCCGGTGATCATGGTCGTCGGCCTGCGCCTGGGCTGCCTGAACCACGCGGTGCTGACGGCCGAGGCCATCCGCGGCGACGGCCTGCGGCTGGCGGGCTGGATCGCCAACCGGATCGATCCTCACATGGCTTGCGCCGACGAGAACCTCGCCACGCTGAGGGAGCTGCTGGGCGCTCCGCTGCTGGGAGACGTGGCTTGGTCCGCCTCGCCGGATGCTCGTCAGATTGAACTCGAACTTTCCCTTCTTGCATGACCTGGCTCGATGAATTCGACGGCCGTCTGGCCGAACTGGACGCAGCCCACCTGACCCGCACCCGTCGTGTGGTGGTGCCTCAGGCCGGTGCGCGCATGAACGTGAACGGCCGCTCGATGCTGGCCTTCTGCAGCAACGACTACCTGGGCCTGGCGGGCCACCCGGCCTTGAAGGAGCCGGTGCGCGCCGCGGTGGACACCTACGGCGTCGGCGCCGGCTCCTCGCCGATGGTCAGCGGCTATAGCGCCGCCAACGCCGCGCTGGAGGAGGAGCTCGCAGCGTTCGTGCAATTGCCGCGTGCGCTGTACTTCTACGCCGGCTTCGCGACGAACGCGAGCATCGTGCCGGCGCTCGTCGGCCAGGGCGATGCGATCTTCTCCGACGCGCTCAACCACGCCTGCCTGATCGACGGCTCGCGCCTGTCCAAGGCGATCATCCACCGCTTCGACCATGCCGACCTGGCTGCGCTCGACGCACAGCTGGCCGCCGAGCCCGCACGCCGCAAGCTCATCATCAGCGACGCGGTCTTCAGCATGGACGGGGACGTGGCGGACATCCCCGCGTTGCTGGCGCTGGCCGAGCGCCACGACGCCCTGCTGCTGCTTGACGACGCCCACGGCTTCGGCCTGCTGGGCCCTCAGGGCCGTGGCGCGCTCGCGGCGGCCCACCTGGTCGGCAGCAAGGCCTCGCCGCGCGTGCTCTACATGGCCACGCTGGGCAAAGCCCTGGGCGTTGCGGGCGCCTTCGTCGCCGGGCCGGACCGGCTCGTCGAGTGGCTGCTGCAGAAGACCCGCAGCTACACCTACGCGACCGCGGCGCCGGCGCTGCTGGCCGAGGCGCTTCGCGCTGCATTGCGTGTCGTGGCCAGCAGCGAGGGCGACGAGCGCCGCGCGCATCTGGATCGCCTCATCGCACGCCTGCGCGATGGCCTGGCTCCCGGCGCCGACGCCGCGATCGACGCGGCCGGCTGGCGCCTGATGGATTCGGCCACCGCCATCCAGCCGCTGGTCATCGGCGATAACGCCAGCGCCTTGCGCGTGATGGCCGGCTTGCAGGAAGCCGGCCTCTGGGTGCCCGCCATCCGCCCGCCGACCGTGCCGGCTGGCACCGCGCGCCTGCGCATTGCGCTATCGGCCAGTCACGGACCTTCGGATGTCGATGCCCTGGTGCGGTCGATCCGCAGGGCTTGTCCGATCAGCGACTGAGGCCTACCTTGCCGCGTGCTTGAGCGACTTTCTGCTGCGCTTCACCGCGGCATGCGACAGCACTCTCGCCGCTTCCCTGGGAACGAGTCGAGGGCGTCGATTCTTCAAGACGACAAGATACTCCTTGCCGTCGACAGTGATGCGGAAGTCGGCAGCTTCGGTGCCGGAGGAGCTGCGCGACATTTCAGCCTTGATCCCCTTGATCGCGCCGGTCAGCGGCGCGAAATAGTCGCGCAGGCTGTCTCCCATCATCCGTCGCAGGTAGGTGCGGGTGCTCAATCGAACATCTCCTTGACCAGCTTCCAGCCGGAAGTCAGGACATAGATGGCAAATAGTATCAAGTCGCCGATCATGATCGCATGAGCGCCGTATGTCAGTGCAGCCACGGTGAAGCTGCTCACTCCAATGCGATTCAGCGCTGTGGCGCTCAGGTCCAGCAGGACAGCGACGCCCCCGATAACTACGAAAATGAACGTGCCCAAAGCGATGTGGACCAGCTGATCCTTCACCACTGTCTTGTGATCTGGCATTCATCCTCCACACGTCGCCAAGCCGTACCAATGGTACGTTAGCTCCAAGGGCGGGATCGACAACTTCAGCTCATTTGCCAGGATTGCATCCGGAGTCCGTTCTACCGTCGACGCGCCTCGCTCGGAAGACCGCGGCCACCGCCTATCGCGGCGCGGGACCGGGCGACCCTTCATGCAGCGATGTGGCCGCAGGCGTCGCCGCCTCGTGATGGGCGCGCAGCCATCGCGCATGCACGAAGCCGAGCAGGCCCATCGCGACGCCAGCGCCGGCATGGACCCAGCCCATGGCGGGGCGCCAGTCCTCCGGTGCGAAGTAGTAGAGCAGGTAGCCGGTGAGCACGAGCAGGGCGGCCAGGCTCAGCAGGGCGACGCCGGTGTGGCGCTGCGAGGCGCGGTCCGCCCGGCGGTGAGCGGTGCGGGTGACGCGCCAGCCCGCCGGGACGTGGGCGGCGGCCAGCATGCCGAGCGCGAACAGGCCCGCGAACGCAGCGGCTCCGTGGATGCGCATGGACCACACCTCCAGCGGATGCGGCAGCTCGCCGGCGCCGGCGCCGATGCTGTAGTGGACGCCCAGCCACACGATGCCGGTGGCCAGCAGCAGGGCGGCGGTGAGCTCGAGCAGGCGCCGCTGCCACGAGGGCAGGCGCAGCACCGGGTGGGGCGTGTGGGCCTGGTGGTGCTGGTGATGTGGATGGTGGCTCACGACTGCATCCCGGCGGGTGCGATCAGGCAGCCGCCCAGGGCCCGCACCCGCGAGGCGCGCTCGGGTGCAGGGGCGGCTGCGGCGACCTTGGTCAGGGCATCCGCCCGCCACGCGCTGCGGGCGAGGACGCTGTGCACGCCCTGGGACGGCCGGTCCCCATCGCGGCCGACGAGCAGGGCAGGGAAGCGCTCCCGCTGCCCCGGGCCCGCGCCCGAAGTCGCGATCGCGCCCGCCCGCAGGCCACCCAGCGGCGTGAGCCGGCCATCGGCCTCGCGCCGGGACACCGGCAGCACCAGCTCACCGAAGGCGCGCAGGTCGCCGCCCGCGTTGATCCAGCCCGCCTCGGCGCCCCGGCGGCGAAGCGCGGCCACGGCCAGGTCGACGGCGAAGCCCTTGGCGATGCCGTCGAGCGTCAGCCGCACGGGCCGCTTCAGGCGGGCCCAGCCGGGGCCGATCTCGATGTCCTCGGCGCAGCCGCGGGGCAGGGCGGGCAGGCCGCCATGGTCGGGCAATGCGCCGGCCTCGACGAGGCATCCACCGACGGTGCAGTCGAAGAGGCCGTCGCTGAGCATCATCATGGCCCGTGCCAGGCGCAGCAGCCGCACGGTCCGGCGATCCAGGCGCAGGGGCTGGCCCGGGGTGGCGTTCAGCCGCGTGAGCTCGCTTGCCGGCGACTGGAAGCTCCACAGCGCTTCGGCCCGCTCGATCTCCGCGAAGCCCGTGTCGACGAGGCGGCAGAGCTCGGCGTCGCCGGCATCCGCCTCGACGCCGATCTCGACGTACGTTCCCAGCAGCGGCCGCATGCGCTGGAGCCGGGCCATGGCGATTCCTCAGGCCTTGCCGGCGAGGTAGAGCTGGTGCACCACCAGCAGGCGCTTCACGCCGTCGAGCAGGTTGCGGCACGACAGCGTGGCGCCGCTGATGTTGGGCACATCCTCGTCGAGCTTGAACCTGTCGCCCAGTGACTTGCCGACGAAATGCTTGCGCCACTCGGCATCGCGGACCTGGCCGCCGTGCGTCTCGCGGTAGCTCAGCACCTCGATGCCCAGCACCTTGCCGTCGCGGCCCACCGCAGTGGCGTAGGTGATGAACTCGTGCTTGCCGATCACCTCGTCGACGAAGAACCAGCCGAGAGGCTGGCCATCACGCTCCGCGCGCCACACCTTGACCTCGTCGGTGCGCTGCCGCACGCCGGCCTGGTCCTTGATCTTGTCCTTCTGCTCCGGCGTGAGCTTGAGCGTCGCGTCGCTGAAGCTCTTGGCCGCCGGGAACAGCAGGGTCTGCGCCTGCGCCACGGTGAGGTAGTCGGTGGCGTGGGCCTGGGCCAGGAAGGCCGTGGGCAGCAGCAGCGCGGTCAGTTCGAGCGGACGGGGCATGGCGGCGGCGGCATCGCGGTGAGGGGTGAAGAAATGGGCGTCAGAAGTTGTAGCCGACCTTCAGGCGGACTTCGCGCTTGGTCTTCTCGATCAGGTGCAGGTCGGTGTCGGTCTGGCCGGTGTACTTCTCACCGCCGCCGCGCAGCTGCTGGAACCAGGTGAAGGTGCCCCACCACTTCTCGCCGCCGTAGTGGATCGAGGGGCCGGCGAACAGCGACCAGCGCTCGACGCCGACCTCGGTCTCCCACTCGGTCTCGTGCATCGCCTCGGCGCCGACATACCAGCCGGGCGCGAAGCGGTAGGACAGGCCGGTGCCCACCTTGGCGTTGATCTCCATCTCCGGGTCGGTCGGCCAGTCGAAGCCTTCGGGCAGGCCGGCGATGGCGGCGCGCTTCTCGTAGGCGGCGCGCAGGCCGAGGTTGCCGATCCAGGTGACCTGGCCCTCGAGGAAGTACTTCTGCGCGGCGAGGGTGGTCTCGACCTCGTACTCGGTCTTCTTGCGGCCCGAATGCACATCGACCCAGCCGTACTCGAAGGTCGTGATGCTGGACAGGCCGAAATCGTCCTTGGCGGGGCTGAGGAAGTTGTACTTGGTGCCCAGCTCGATGCTGGTGGGCTTCAGGCCGAACTTGTTGGCGCCGGGCAGGTAGCCGTCGATCACCAGGCCGGAGGTGTTCAGCGACATGCCGTTGAGCTCGCCCGAGAGCTGGAAGCGGTCGGTCACGCCGTACTCGATCTCGGTCTTCGTGTCGAGCGCACGGTAGGTGCCCTGGCCCTTGTCGGCGCGCTGGGTGAACCACTGGTAGAACTCGCTCGCCCCCTTGGGGAGGACTTCCGCGCCGCGCACGTAGCCGAGCAGGTTTTCGTCGGCATGGGCCGTGGCGGAAAGGGCCAGCATCGCGGCGGCCAAGGGGAGCGAGAGCTTCATGGAGGGGAGTGGGGACGCTCGCGGGGGAGCGGTCATGCCGGGTGATTGGATACCTGGATTCTAAATACGAATGAGTCGCATGTATTTTCAAGCGTAGCACGGATACCACGCGCGCCGGGCGTGGCTGCGTCGGCCCGGCTCTTGATCTGGTCCAAGGCTGCGTCAGCCTCAGCCGTTATGATTCGCGCCGTTGGTGCTCGCACCGGCCGTCCGGCTGGTGCAGTTCAACGGGAAGCAGGGCGGGCCGTGCCCACGGCGACGACCCCAACCTGCGCTGCCCCCGCAACGGTAAGCGGACGAAGGCGCTGTCTCATCCGAGGCGTGCCTTCCGCTCGTGACGAGAAACCACTGGGTGCCGACAGGCACTCGGGAAGGGGTCACGGGTCGCCTCCGCCAGCCCGGATACCGGCCAACGAGGTGGCGCGCCGCACGAAGAGTGGGGCGCGCCGTGTGGTGCGAGCTGGCGGGGAAGCCGGCATGCACGTGTGATGTCTTGCCGTTGTTCCCATGCCTGCCCTGCCTGCCCGGCCCCGTGCCGCCCTGGCGCTCGCCTGCGCCATTCCCGCCGTGCTTTGCTGCGGCCCCGTCCACGCCCAGACCGCCCCGCTGGCCGCTGCCGCCGCGGCGGCCGTCGATCCGGAGCGCATCGTCGTCACCGGCGCGCGCGAACCGGTCGCGGCCGGCCGCCTCGCGGGCGACCTGGTCGTCATCGACGCCGAACAGATCGAGGCCTCGACCGCGGATTCGGTGGAGGATCTGCTGCGCCGCGAGGCCGGCCTGCAGCTCTCCCGCAATGGCGGCCCGGGGGCCTCGGCCGGCCTGCTGATCCGCGGCGCCGGCTCGGGCAACACGCTGGTCCTGGTCGATGGCGTGCGGATCGGCTCGGCCACGCTGGGCCAGGTCGACTTCGCCGGACTCAGCCTCGGGATGATCGAGCGCATCGAGATCCTGCGCGGCCCCGGCTCCAGCCTCTACGGCGCGGACGGCGCCGGTGGCGTCGTGCAGATCTTCACCCGGCGTGGCGACGGCAAGACGCGCTTCGGCGCCTGGCTGGCCGCCGGCCAGTACGGCGCGGCCGAGGGCTCGGTCAACGCCAGCAGCCGGATCGGCGACTTCGACCTCGCCGGATCGCTCTCGCACGAGCAGCTCGAAGGCGTGTCGGCCCTGCGCCCTGGCGACCGCTTCGGCAACTACAACCCCGACCGCGACGGATCACGGCGCACCACTGCGCAGGCGCTGGTCGGCTGGCGTCCGGTCGAAGGGCAGCGCGTCGGGCTGAGCGTGGTGTCGACGAAGCTGAACTCGCAGTACGACGGCAGCGAGTACCTGCCGCCAGACTACGCGCCAGACAACACTCCCGACTTCCGCAACAAGCTCGACAACCAGCTCGCCCTGCTCGAGTACCGCGCCCAGTGGAACAACGACTGGAGCACCACGCTGCGCGCGTCGACGCAGGAGGACGACCTGCACAGCGGCGGCACGGTGATCGACCGCTACCGCACCCGCCGCCAGCAGCTCGACGCCCAGGCCACCTGGCGGCTCGACAGCGACCAGCGGCTGACCTTCGCCTACGAGGGGATGACCGAGAAGGGCACGTCCACCTCCTTCGCCGCGGACGTGAAGACCGACAACAACGCGCTCGTGCTTGCCTGGCTCGGCCAGCTCGGGCCGGTGAGCGTCCAGGCGGACCTGCGCCACGACGACAACTCGGACTACGGGCAGGTCAACACCGGCCGCCTGGGCGGCAAGCTCAAGCTCGACGAGACCTGGCGCCTGCGCGCGCTGGCCGGCAGCTCCTTCCGCGCACCGAGCTTCAACGACCGCTACTACCCCGGCTACGGCGTGCCCGGCATCCAGCCGGAGCGCGGCGTCAGCATGGAGTTCGGCGTCGACGGCCGCTGGAGCGAGTTCGACGTGTCCGCGACCGCCTGGCGCAATCGCATGCGCGACCTCATCGTCTACGAGAGCGACCCGTCCGCCTGCCCGGCCGATCCGGCATATGCGTTCGGCTGCGCGGCCAACGTCGGCCACGCGCGCCTGCAGGGCCTGACGCTGTCCGGCGGTTGGCACCTCGGCCGCTGGGAGCTGCGCGGCGAGGCCGACTTCGTCGACGCCAAGGACAGCGACACCGGCGCGCGCCTGCCCCGCCGCGCCGCGCACCAGTTGAGCCTCTCGGCCGACTACACGACGGGCCCCTGGCGCTTCGGCGCCGCGCTGCTGCAGGTGGGCTCGCGTCCGGACGGTGGGGCGCAGCTGCCCGAGGAAACCACGCTCGACCTGAAGCTGCGCTGGCAGTTCGCGCCGCGCTGGTCGCTGGAGGCCAAGCTCGTCAACGCGACCGACGTGGACCTGCAACCGGTGCGCGACTACCAGGGCCTGGGCCGCCAGGCCTGGCTCGGCGTGCGCTACGCCTTCGACGGCAGCTGAAGCGGCGCGCAGCATGCACGAGCTCATCCTCGGGGGCCAGAAGAGCGGCAAGTCGCGCTGTGCCGAGCTGCGAGCGGCCGACTGGCTGGCGCGCGGCGGGCGGCGCGAGGCGGTGCTGATCGCCACCGCGCTGGCCGGCGACGGCGAGATGGCCGTGCGCATCGCCCGCCACCGGGCCGATCGGGCGGCCCGCGTGCCGCGCCTGCAGACGCTGGAGGTGCCGCATGAGCTGCCCGAGGCCGTCGTGGAGCAGGCCGCGCCGCACAGGCTGCTGGTCGTCGATTGCCTCACGCTCTGGCTCACGCAGCTGCGGCTGCCGCTCGCGGGACCGGCCCTGACCGAGTCGCAATGGCTCGCCCGCCAGGCCGCGCTCTGCGATGCGCTGCGCGAGGCGCCGGGCCCGGTCGTGCTGGTGTCCAACGAGATCGGGCTGGGCCTCGCGCCGCTGTCGCGCGAGAGCCGCGAGATCCTCGATGCCCTGGGCACGCTGCACCAGCGAGTGGCAGCGGTGTGCGAGAGCGTCACGCTGATGGTGGCGGGGCTGGAGATGGCGGTGAAGCGGCCATGAAGCTGCGGATGCTGCTGGCTCTCGTGTGCGTGCTGTTGCCTTTGCAGGCGCTGGCCGAGATCCGCCTGCGCGACGACGGCGGAGCGGAGCATCGCCTGGCTGCGCCGCCGCAGCGCATCGTGAGCCTGCTGCCTTCGCTGACCGAGAGCGTGTGCGCGCTCGGCGCATGCGCAAAGCTGGTCGGCGTGGACCGCTACTCGAACTGGCCCGAGACCGTGAACGCCTTGCCGCACCTCGGCGGCCTCGAAGACGCGCAGGTCGAGCGCATCGTCGCGCTCAAGCCGGACGTGGTGCTCGCGGCGAAGTCGGCGCGGGTGATCGACCGGCTGCGAGGGCTCGGCCTGCGGGTGGTGCTGGTCGAGTCGCAGACCCATGCCGACGTGCGTCGCTCCTTGACGTTGCTCGGCCGCCTGCTCGGCACGCCGGCAGCGGCAGAGGCGACATGGTCGGGCATAGAGGCCGACCTCGCGACCGCCGCCCGGCGCGTGCCGACCGCACTGCGCGGCAGGAAGGTCTACTTCGAGGTCGCGCCGGATCCCTATGCCGCGGGGGCTGCTTCGTTCATCGGCGAGACCCTGTCGCGGCTCGGCATGGGCAATGCGGTGCCGCGCGAGCTCGGGCCGTTCCCCAAGCTGAACCCCGAGTACGTCGTGCGCGCCCAGCCGGACGTCGTCATGGCCTCCGAGCGCGCGCTGCGCTCGATGGCCGGGAGGCCGGGCTGGCGGTCGCTGCGGGCGCTGCCCAGCCGGGCCTGCGGCTTCGACGAAGGGCGCTACGAGTTGCTGATCCGCCCCGGCCCGCGCATGGGGGAGGCGGCTCTGGCGATGGCCGATTGCCTGGCGGGCCTGGAAGCCGCGAAGGAGGGCTCGCGGTGAGCCTGCCCTTGTCCTCGCCGGTGGCGTCACGGGTCGCCGTCGATGTCGACAGCGATGGCCGACGCCGGCGGCGGCTGCTCGCGGTGCTGGCCGTGCTGTCGCTGCTGCTCGCTGGCCTGGGCGTGGTCGCCGGCCCGGCCGGCCTGTCCTGGCAGGAGTTCGCTGCCGACCTGCAGGGCGACCAGGCGATGCTGATCCTCGGCCAGATCCGCGCGCCGCGGACCCTCGGGGCCTGGGCCGTGGGCGCGCTGTTGGGCCTTTCGGGCGCGATTGCGCAAGGCCTGTTCCGCAATCCGCTGGCCGACCCGTACCTGCTCGGCACCGCGGCAGGTGCCGGGCTGGCCGTGGTGCTCGTGCTGGCGGGCGCCTCGATGGGCGGGATCGCGATCGGACTGGCGGGCGCGCAGTGGCTCGCGCGGCTGGGCCTGGTCGTGGCGGCGTTCGCCGGCGCCCTCGCGGGCCTGGTGCTCACACTCGTCATGGCGCGTGGCGCGAGAGAGCCGATGCGCCTGCTGCTGGCCGGCGTCGTGGTGGGTGTGGTGCTGGGCGCCGCGAGCGACCTGGTGACGACGGTGTCGCCCGAGGCGCTGCGGGGGAAGCAGAGCTTCCTGCTGGGCAGCACCGGTTTCCTGGGCTGGGCCAGCTGCGCCTGGCTCTTCGCCGGGCTCGCGTTGCTGCTGCCGTTCGCGCGCCGGCATGCACGCGCGCTCGATGCGCTGACGCTCGGCGAGGACAGCGCCGCCAGCCTGGGGCTGGCCCTGGCGCGGCTGCGCCTGGTGCTGGTGAGCGTGCTGGCGCTCGGCACCGGACTGGCGGTGTCGCAGGCGGGCCTCGTGGCGTTCGTCGGCCTCGTCGCGCCTCACCTCGTGCGCCGTCATGCGCCGGCGCCGCAAAGCTACACGCTGCTGGCCAGCGCGGCCATGGGTGGCGTGCTGCTGCTCGGCGCCGACGTCGCCGCACGCGGCCTCGTCGCGCCGCAGGAACTGCCGGTCGGCGTGGTGACGGCGCTGCTCGGCGGCGGCTACCTGATGTGGCTGTTGCACCGAAGGGAGGCAGGCGGTGCTTGAGGCGCAAGGCCTGGTCGTCGAGCTGGGTCGCCGCGCTGTGCTGCACGGCGTCAGCGCTGTGATGCGCCCGGGCTGGACGGCCATCGTCGGCCCGAACGGCGCGGGCAAATCGACGCTGCTGCGCGCGCTCGCCGGCCTCATCGAGCCT
>CAMLGG010000103.1 GCA_946479475.1 uncultured Ideonella sp.
CGGCCCCAACGGCGCCGGCAAGACCACGATGATGGACGTCATCACCGGCAAGACCCGGCCGGACCAGGGCAGCGCGAGCTTCGGCGCCAACATCGACCTGCTGCGGCTGCGCGAGAACGAGATCGCGCAGGTCGGCATCGGCCGCAAGTTCCAGAAGCCCACGGTCTACGAGCAGCTCACGGTGTTCGAGAACCTGGAGCTGGCGCTGGCGGCCGACCGGCGCGTCCGCGCCAGCCTGTTCTCGCGCCTGAACGGCGAGCAGTTCGACCGCATCGCGGAGATCATGTCGCTCATCCATCTGCTGCCCGAAGCGCACCGCATCGCGGGCCTGCTCAGCCATGGCCAGAAGCAGTGGCTGGAGATCGGCATGCTGCTGATGCAGGATCCGAAGCTGCTGCTGCTGGACGAGCCGGTGGCCGGCATGACGGATGAAGAGACCGAGCGCACCGCCGAGCTCTTCCTCTCGCTCGAAGGCCAGCACTCGCTCGTCGTCGTCGAGCACGACATGGCCTTCGTCGAGCAGCTCACCGAGGGCTGGAAGAGGGTCACGGTGCTGCATGAAGGCCGCGTGCTGGCCGAAGGCCCGCTCGCCGAGGTGCAGTCGAACGAGCAGGTTGTCGAGGTTTATCTGGGGCGGTAGATGCTGGTCGTCGATTCACTCAACCAGTACTACGGCGGCTCGCACATCCTGCGCGGCCTGGGCTTCGAGGCGAAGCTCGGCGAGGTCACGGTGGTGCTGGGCCGCAATGGCGTCGGCAAGACCACTCTGCTCAAGAGCCTGATGGGCGTGGTGCCGGTCAAGAGCGGCAGCATCAAGCTTGACGGCGTCGACATCACCCGTGCCACGCCTTACGAACGGGCGCGCCTGGGCATAGGTTACGTACCGCAGGGCCGCGAAATCTTCGGCCGCTTGACGGTGGAGGACAACCTTCGCATGGGCCTGGCAACGCAGCCGGGCGGCACGCCCATCCCCGCCGAGCTGTTCGAACTGTTCCCGGTGTTGAAGCAGATGCTGGCGCGCCGTGGAGGCGATCTCTCGGGTGGCCAGCAACAGCAGCTGGCCATCGCTCGCGCCCTCGCCACCGGGCCCAAGCTGCTCATCCTGGACGAGCCGACCGAGGGCATCCAGCCCAGCATCATCAAGGACATAGGCCGCGTCATCCGCATGCTGGCCGACCGCAGGACCATGGCCATCGTGCTGGTCGAGCAGTACTACGACTTCGCCGCGGGCCTGGCCGACCAGTACCTGGTGATGGAGCGCGGCGAGATCGTCGCCCGCGGCCGAGGCTCCGAGATGGAGGCCCACGGCGTGCGGGCGATGATGTCGATCTGACACGGGCCGGGCGAAGCCGGCCCGCACGGCATCACTTGCCGCAGCCCTTCTTGGCCAGGCGGTCGTAGGCGGCCTTGGCCTGCACGAGGCCGTAGCCGTATTCCACGTCGCGGCCGGCCGCGCCCAGGTCTTCTGCGCTCTTGTTCAGCGCGTTGCGGATCTGCTCGCCGGTGCAGTCGGGGAAGTGGCTCCACACCAGCGCGGCGACGCCCGAGACGTGCGGCGTGGCCATCGAGGTGCCGTCGTAGTAGGCGTAGTTGCCAGGCTTGACGGTGATGGTGGCCGACTGGCCCAGCTGGCCCAGCAGCGCCGCGCCTTCGGTGTCGGACACGCTCACGGCCGGGATGGTGGTGTCGCCGTTCAGCGTGCCGGCGAAGCTGCCGGGGACGTTGTTGTAGATCACAGCGCCGACGCCGCCGCTCGCGACGCAGTTCTGCACCTTCTCGGCGAAGGTGATGTCGCCGCGCTGGGTCAGGCAGACCTTGCCGGCGGCCTTGTTGTTCACCTTGTCGCCGAGGCCGAAGTCGAACAGCTTCGCGGTCACGGTGCCGTCGGCGGAGCCCGCGAGCGGGATGGGCGCGTACACCTCGGTGCCGACGGTGAGTTCGCCCGAGGAGCCGTGGCCTTCGGGCACGGTGGACATCACGAGCACGCCGGGGGCGGCGATCTCGACGTCGGCGTTGTACTGCGAGAAGGCCGCCTTGGTCTTGGTCTCGTCCAGCGCGGCGACCGACATCACCGACTCGTAGCCCGCCGGATAGGAGATGGCGCTGTTGCCGCCGTTGCCGGCCGCCGCGATCGACAGCAGGCCGGCGTCGCGCAGGTTGTCGAAGGTCTGGCGCTCGGTCTGATTGGGGGCGCCGCCGCCGAGCGACATGCTGATCACGTTGGCTCCGGCGGCCTGGCACTTCAGTGCGGCGTTGGCCAGGGTGGACGAGTAGGCCCAGCCACCATCGTCGCCGAAGACCCGCACGATGTGCAGGTGGACCTGCTTGTTCGGCAGCACGCCGACCACGCCGGTGCCCTTCTGGTTCACCGCGGCGATGGTGCCGGCCACGTGCGTGCCGTGGCCGAAGCCGTCCTGGTCCCAAGGGCCGGCGCCGCCGATGTCGTCGTCGCCGGTCACGGTCTTGGTCGGCAGGTCTTCGTGGCCCTTGGAGTAGCCGGAGTCGATGATGCAGACGGTGCGGTTGCCGGCGTTGGCGTCGAGGTCCGGCACCTTGTTGGCCTGCACCATCAGGATGCCGTAGGGCGTCAGCTGGCCCCTGGCATACGGCTTCTTGGAAGGCGTGACCAGCGACAAGGGATAGCGCTTCGCATCCTCCTCGACCAGCGCGACGTCGGGATGCTGCTTCAACAGCGCGATCGCCGCCGGCGAGAGCTCCACCGCGACGCCGTGGCCGCCGATCAGCTCCAGCTGGATCCGGCCGCCGGCCTGCGCGATGGCGTTGCGCGCCGCCTGGGCCGATGCGGCGCCGGGCTTGAAGGTGACGATCATCCGCTGCCCGGCTGCCTCGCCGGCGCCAGCGCCCGAGAGGGCGACCACCAGGCCCAGGCCCATGCAGGCGCGGGCCACCACCGAAAGACGATTCTTCGTGCGCATCAGCTCACTCCAGTCGAGGGGTTGTCAAAGGCGAAGGGTCGATGTTCCCGGCCGCGGCCCGGCGGGGCAATCGTTCGCCTTAGGGGAGATCGGCCGGATGGGCGTCAGAGGTGAGCCGGGTGATCGACCCGATCGGCTCAATCGAACACCACCGCCTGGGCGCGGCCTTGTCGCTTGGCCTGGTAGAGGGCGGCGTCGGCCTGGCGCAGGGCGGTGTCGATGTCGTGGTCGTCGGCCGGCACCACCGCGGCACCGAGGCTGATGGCGCACTCGAGCTCGCGGCCCTCGAAGACGAGCGGATGGGCGGAGATGCGTGCCGGCAGCCGGGTGGCCACCGCGCGCGCATCGGCCGGGCCCGTCAGGAGGATGGCGAATTCGTCGCCACCGATGCGCGCCATCAGGTCGTCGCCGCGAAGCTGCTGGCGGCCGAGGCGGGCGAGGTGGCACAGCATCGCGTCGCCGGCCGCGTGGCCGTGCCCGTCGTTGATCTGCTTGAAGTGGTCGATGTCGAAGAGCAGCACGGCCACCGTCGCTCGCGTGGCGCGGGCCTGTTCGAGCGCGGCGGTTGCGCGCTCGATGAAGCAGCGGCGGTTGAGCAGCCCGGTCAGCGGGTCGGTCTGCGCCAGTTCGCGCAGGCCATGCTCGAGGCGCTTGCGGTCGGTGATGTCGAAGATGGCACCGGCCTGCCCGGCCACCTGGCCCTGCGTGTCACGGAACACGGCCTTGTGGAAGATCACGTCACGCAGGGCGCCGTCGGCCCACTTGACCTGCGCCTCGTACACCTGGCGGCCGCCGCTGGCCAGCAGCTTGCGGTCGGCCTGGTCGTACACCTCGGCCAGGTGGGCCGGGGCGACGTCGTGGACGGTCTTGCCGATGATTCGTTCGCGCGGCAGGCCGAGGTAGTCGACGAAGGCCCGGTTGCAACCGGTGTACAGGCCCTGCGCGTCCTTGGCGAAGATGGGCGCGGGGATGTTGTCGAGGCTGGCCTGCATCGCGTGGATCGAGGCCTGCAGCGCCTGCAAGCGGGCGGGCGCCGCCTCCGGCGCCTGCGCCTGGACCAGCGTGCGGCGCAGCGCCCGTTGCAGTGCCTTGGCGTCGTCGCGCGCCACCGCATCGGCCGCGCCCATCGCCCACCAGCGCTCGTCGTCGCTACGGCCGGGCGGCAGCAGCGCGATCCACCGGCCGCAGCAGGTGGCGAGGTCCAGGCGGGCCAGGGCGGCCTCGGCAGCGGCAGCTTCGCTCACGTCGACCAGCAGCAGGGCCGATGGTTCGGCCAGCCGTGCGCGAAGCTGCGCCAGCGGTTCCGTGCCTCCGGTGGCGATCGCGTCCAGGGTCCATCTGTCGTGGCAGCGCTCGGCCAGCCCCTCGGGCAAGTCGGCGAAGGAGGCTTCGGCAAGCAGCAGCAGCGGCACGGGGTGGAGGAGGGCGGGGGCCTTGATCGGGCGTTCAGCGCCCGGCGCCCCGGATTGTGCAGCCCGCCAGCCGGCTGCCCGGCAGCCTGGGCCCCGAGCTTCTACCTACACTGCCGGCGATGGATTCTTCCCAACGTCCCCTGCGTGTCGCCGTGGTCGGCGCCGGCCCGGCCGGGCTGATGGCCGCGGAGGTGCTCGCCGCCGCCGGCGCCACCGTCGATGTGTTCGACGCCATGCCTTCCGCGGGCCGCAAGTTCCTGCTGGCCGGCAAGGGCGGGTTGAACCTGACCCACTCCGAGCCGTTGCCGGCCTTCGTCGAGCGCTACGGCGCGCGGGCCGGGCAGGTGGGACATTGGCTCGATGCGTTGTCGCCGCAGGCCCTGCGCGACTGGGCCGCCGGCCTGGGCATCGCCACCTTCGTCGGCAGCTCGGGCCGCGTCTTCCCGGCCGAGATGAAGGCGGCGCCGCTGCTGCGCGCGTGGCTGCATCGCCTGCGGGCTTCGGGAGTGCGCCTGCACATGCGGCACCGCTGGCAACCCGCGCTCGAGTCGAGCGCCGAAGGCGAGCGCCTGCTCCGCTTCGAGGCCCCGAACGGCGTGGTGGAGCATCGCGTGGATGCCCTGCTGCTGGCGCTCGGCGGCGGCACCTGGCCGCGGCTGGGTTCGGATGGCCGCTGGATGCCGGCCCTGCAGGCCGTGGGCATCGGCTGCGCGCCGCTGCGCCCGTCGAACTGCGGCTTCGACGTCGGCTGGAGCGAGCACCTGGCGTCTCGCCACGCCGGTGCGCCGCTGAAGGGCGTGCGCCTCGATTTCGAAGGGCACGACGGCCGGGCCTTTCATCGCAAGGGTGAGTGCGTGCTCACCGCCAGCGGCCTCGAAGGCAGCCTGGTCTATGCCGCCTCGGCCCTGCTGCGAGACGAGATTGAAGCCACCGGCGCCGCCCGCATCACATTGGACCTGCTGCCGGAGCGCACGCAGGAGGAGCTGGCCACGGCCCTGGCGCGAGGCCGAGGGGCGCGCTCCTTCGCCAACCACCTGCGCGAGCAGACCGGGCTGCACGGCGCCAAGGCCGGCCTGCTGCGCGAGGGCCTCGACGCTTCGGCCTGGCAGGCCCTGACCCGGGACCCGGCCGCCACCGCGGCCCGCATCAAGGCGCTGCCGATCACGCTGGCCGCCCCCCGGCCGCTGGACGAAGCGATCAGCACGGCCGGCGGCGTCCGGCTCGAATCGCTGGACGAGCGCCTGCAGCTGAAGGGCCACCCCGGCGTCGCCTGCGCCGGCGAGATGCTCGACTGGGAGGCGCCGACCGGCGGCTACCTGCTGACGGCCTGCTTCGCCAGCGGGCTGGTCGCGGCGCGCGGCCTGCTCGCCTGGTGGGCCGATCGACAAGCCTGATTCGTGACGCTTGATGCGAGACTGCCGCGAATGAGCATCCCCACCTCCGGCGACGATTTCGCCCTCATGTTCGACCTGGCCCCGGTCTCGCTGTGGCTGGAGGATTTCAGCGGCCTGGCGCGCCTGTTCGCCCGCTGGCGCGAAGAGGGCGTCACCGACCTGCGCGCATACCTGCGCGCCGACCGGGCCCGCATCACGGCCTGCACACGCGAGTTGAAGGTGATCAAGGTCAACCGGCGCACGCTGGAGCTCTTCGGCACGCCCGACGCTGGCACGCTCCTCGGCAATCTCGACCGCGTCTTCCGCGACGACATGCTGGATCACCATGTCGAGGAGCTGGTGCAGCTGTGGAGCGGGGCGCTCAGCTACGCCAGCCAGACGGTCAACTACACGCTGGACGGCCGCCGGCTCGACGTGAGCCTGCAGGTCCGCGTTCTCCCCGGGCACGAGCAAGGCTGGGATCGCGTGCTGCTGTCGTTGGAGGATGTAAGCCCTCGCGAGCAGGCACGCCGCGCCCTCGAGCGCAGCGAGCGCTACGCGCAAGGCCTGTTCGAGCACTCGCCGGTTTCGCTCTGGGTCGAGGATTTCAGCGCGGTCAAGCGCCTGCTCGACGAGGTCCGCGAGCAGGGCATAGAGGACTTCCGCGTCTTCACCGATGTCCACCCCGAGTTCGTCGAGCGCTGCATGGCCGAGATCCGGGTGATCGACGTGAACCGGCAGACCTTGACGATGTTCCGGGCGCCCGACAAGCCCACCCTGCTCAGGAGCCTGTCGCAGATCTTCCGCGACGAGATGCGCCGGCCCTTCACCGAGCAGCTGATCGAGCTGTGGGGCGGCAAGCTTCACCAGCAGCGGGAGACGGTGAACTACGCGCTCGACGGCGAGACGCTGCACGTGCACCTGCAGTTCGCGGTGCTGCCGGGCTACGAGCGCGACTGGTCGCTGGTGCAGGTCTCGCTGACCGACATCACCGCCCGCAAGCGCGCCGAGGGCTACCTGGAGTTCCTGGGCAAGCACGATGCGCTGACCAAGCTGCGCAACCGGTCCTTCTTCGACGACGAGCTGAATCGCCTGGAGCGCAAGCAGGTCCAGCCGGTGGCCCTGATGGTGATAGACCTCAACGGCCTGAAGCAGGTCAATGACGAGCGCGGCCACCGGGCCGGCGATGCCCTGCTGCGGCGCGTGGGCGAGGTGCTGGGCAAGGCCACCGCGGCGCCGGCCACCGCCGCGCGCATCGGCGGCGACGAATTTGCGGTCCTCATGCCAGGGGGCGACGAGCAGGCCGCCGAGGCCTACCTGGCGACGCTTCACGAGCTGGTGGAACTGAACAACCAGTTCCACAGCGGCGATCCGCTGCGCTTCTCGGTGGGCGTGGCCGTGTCGGAGCCGGGCGAGCGCCTGGAGGCGGCCCTGCACCGTGCCGACGCCCAGATGTACCGGCAGAAGAAGGCCTTCCACGCGAACGCCGAGAACGACCGGCGCAGGGAGTGAAGCGATGAGCGCCGCCCGGCCGTTCCGTAGGCGCTCGCTGCCCCTTGGGGGGACCGATGCGAAGCATCGTAGGGGGTTCCAATGACCATCACCGTGCATCACCTGAACAACTCGCGCTCGCAGCGCGTGTTGTGGCTGCTCGAGGAGCTCGGCCTGCCCTACGAGATCAGGCACTACGAGCGCGATCCGAAGACCATGCTCGCGCCGCCCGCGCTGAAGGCCGTGCACCCGCTGGGCAAGTCGCCGGTGATCACCGATGGCGGTGCGACGCTCGCCGAATCGGGCGCCATCATCGAGTACCTGCTCGATCGCTACGGCGAGGGGCGGCTGAGGCCGGCCGCCGGCACGCCGGAGAAGCTGCGCTTCACCTACTGGCTGCACTTCGCCGAGGGCTCGGCGATGAATCCGCTGCTGATGAAGCTGGTCTTCAGCCGCATGCTCAACTCGCCGATGCCGTTCTTCGCCAGGCCCATTGCGCGCAGCATCGCCGTCAAGGTGCTGGACGGCTTCGTCCACCCCAACATCAAGGCGCAGCTGGACTACATGGAAGCCGAGCTCGGCCGCAGCGAATGGTTCGCCGGCAGCGAGTTCAGCGCCGCCGACATCCAGATGAGCTTTCCGCTCGAGGCCGCGGCGCACCGCGCGGGCCTGGACGACAGCCGTCCGCGGCTGTGGAACTTCCTGCAGCGCATCCACGCGCGCCCCGCCTACCACCGCGCACTGGAGCGCGGCGGCCCCTACGACTACGCGAGGGAATGAAAAAAGGCGGGTCCGAAGACCCGCCTGCCCAAGGTGCCCGGCGCGGACCGGGCGAGGAGTGTTCCCCTCCCCACGAGACCCTTTACAGCTTCACGCGCAGCGTCAGGTAGTACTGGCGGCCGTTCACGTAGATCGAGCGCGGCTGGTCCTCGTTGAGCGCGAAGTACTTGAGCTTCGGATTGTTGAGGTTGCGACCGTCCAGCGAGATCGACATGCTGTCGTTGATCTTGTAGCCCAGCGTGGCCGAGAGGTTGCCCACGTCGTCCTGCGAGAAGGCGGTCGAGCGGTCCAGGCCGGAGTAGAACTTCGAGCGGAAGCTGTAGTTCACGCGGGCGCTGAAGAGGTCGTTCTCGAATGACCCGCCCAGGCTGTAGGAGTTCTTCGAGGCGCCGACCAGCGGCTTGCCGCCCTTTTCCTTCGCGTCGGTGTAGGTGTAGTTGGCGTTGACCGAGATGCTCGAAGTCACCGGCTGCTCGTAGGCGAGCTCGAAGCCGCTGACCTTGCCCTTGGTGTTCACCGGCACCGTCAGCACGTAGGTGTCCAGCGAGCCCTGCGGGTTGGTCGCGCTGTAGGTCATGAACTCCTTGCGCACCTGGCCGTAGCCGATGTAGCTGTCCAGGTCCATGTAGAAGGCACTGCCGGACAGCAGGGAGCGGGGCGCGAAATACCACTCCAGCGTCGCGTCGAAGTTGTTCGATCGCACGGGCTTCAGGTCCGGATTGCCGCCGCTGCCTTCGCCTTCGCCGCCTTGCACCGCCGGCGGGCTCAGGGCCACCCATCCGGCGAGGGCCGAGTAGTCGGGCCGCGTCATGGTCCGCGAGGCGGCGAAGCGGGCGACCAGGTCCTTGGCCAGGTCGATGCGCAAGTTGGCGCTCGGCAGCCAGTCGGTGTAGAGGTGGTCGACGGTCGTCGGCAGGAAGGGGCCGAAGGCCGAGGTGGTGACGGCGCCCGGCGTGTTGGCGCTGACAGCCACGTTGCTCGTCACGCTCTCACGCGTCTGCACCAGTCGCATGCCGACGTTGCCGGACCAGCCCTGGCCGGAGAGATCGGCCTGGACGTAGGCGGCGCTGCTGCGCTCCTGCAGGCCGTACTCGGAGTTCCAGTCCTCGCGCGAGCCGTCGGTGGCGCGGTTGGTGAACTTGTCGTTGTAGGCGGCCAGCTGCTGCGGCGAGTAGAACCAGATGTTGCGCGGGAACGTGCCTCCGAGGCCGCTGCCGAAGTTGCCCGGGTAGCTCGAGACGCCGCCGGCCGGGAAGTTCGCCGGGTCGAACGGCGACTGCGAGCCCACCGGGCAGAAATACTGCTGGCTCCAGTCGAAGGCGACGGTGTTGCCCTGCGCGTCCTTGCACGCGGGGCCCTGGCCGACCACGCCATGGGAATCACGACTGTGGCTGGCGTAGCGCACGCCGAACTTCACGCCCGACAGGATGCCCGCGTCGGCGCCGTACTCGCCGTCGAACTGGGCCCAGTTCTCACGGTCGTTCACCTTCACGTTCTGGTCGCCGAAGATCCAGCCCAGCGGCACGCCGGCGGGGCTGGCGTTGTCGGCGTTGCCCAGCGACCAGTCGGCCGCGCGGTCGGTCCCGTTCAGCGTCCACGAGCCGCCCGAGCCTATGCCGGTGTTCCACTCGGCCACGTCCTGCGTCGGCGTCTGGCCGGTGCCGCGCGTCGTGCCCAGCTTGGTCAGGAAGGTCATGCTGTCGCTGACGCGGAACTTGGCGTCCAGGTTCAGGAACGAGGAGTCCGACTTCGCATCCGGCCGCGAGATCTGGTCATACACGCCGTACTGGGTGCCCGCCACCGGCGTGAAGTCGGCCGAGACCAGCGTGTTGTTGCGCACCACGTAGCCGTCGTCCGGCGACTGGCCCGCGCCCTTGTTGATGAAGTGCGTGTTCCAGAGCAGGTAGTTGCGGTTGTAGTTCGGCGCGTCCATCTTGGACACGAAGCCGGTCAGCCCGACGGTGAGGTCGTTCGACGGCTTGACCTGCATCTCGATCAGCCCGCCCTGGCGGGTGCGCTCCTGCTCGAACAGGGCCGAGCCGATCATGGTCGGGTACCAGACGCCGGCGAGGTCGGGATGGGCGTTGGCCACGGCGCTGCCGGCGGCGATCTGCTCGTAGCCCAGCAGCTCCTGGCCGTCGCGGCGAAGGTGGCGCTTCTCCGAGAAGGCCTGGGCGAGGATGCCGAAGGTATTGGCCTCGTTCTTCCAGTTCAGCAGGGCGCTCAGCTGCGGGTCGGTCTTGTCCGGCAGGTCGGCGTAGACCACGCCGACGTTGGCCTCCAGCGTCAGCGGCTTGCGGAACTCCAGCGGCTTGCGCGTCAGGATGTTGACCGTGCCGACGACGCCACCCTCGACATCGCTGGCCTGGGCGCTCTTGTGGATGATGACCTGGCCGACCAGTTCCGACGGCAGCAGCGAGTAGCTCACGCTGCGGCCCACCGTGCCGGTCTGGTTCAGCACGAACCAGTCGCCGGAGGAGACCGAGTGCCCGTTGATCAGGGTCTGGGTGAGGCTGGGGTTGGTACCGCGCATGCTGACGCGGTCGTTCTCGTCGAAGCCGCCTTCGTTGGCGCCGGCGGAGCTGATGGTCACGCCTGCCACGCGCTGAAGGGAGTCGGCGACGTTCTTGTCGGGCATCTTGCCGACGTCCTCGGCGGTGATGACCTCGACGTGGGTGTCGGCGTCGCGCTTGACCTGCAGCGACTTCTGCAGCGAGGCCCGGATGCCCCGGATCTCGACCTGTTCGACCTTGTCCTCGGTTCCCGTGCCGGCCGCGGGGGCTGCGGCGGGGGCTGCCGGGGCCGCAGCGGGAGCCGTCTGCGCCAGCGCGGCGCTGTGCAGCAGGAACAAGGCCGCGGCGGCGGCTGTCGGTGTCAGTGTCGTCTTCATGGGTCCCTCGAGGGTGTGGCTGTGGCTATGGCTGTGGCGGAACTCTTCGGTGCGTACCAATGTACTACCAATTAATGCCACTTAGCTACCACTTTTGATGAGGGAAACACCTGAGGCGGACAATGGTCTGGTTGCCCCAGGGTAGGTGTGGGCCCAATGCCGGTGCGCATGCGCCGCATTGCGGGGCATCTGGTATCCGAGTTGGTACGCTAGTGGTATCTACGCCAGTTCGCATCACAATCGAGCGGTCATGAATGCCAGCCCCCAGACCCTCGTCGAGCGCCTCCTGGCCGCGCTGGACGCGGATGCCAGCCAGCCGCTGTACCAGCAGCTCCAGCGGGCGTTGAGAGAAGCCATCGAAAGCCAGTTCCTGGCGGCCGACGACGCGCTGCCGTCCGAGCGCCAGCTGGCGGCGGACCTGGGGGTGTCGCGCATCACCGTGCGCAAGGCGATCGACGGGCTGGCCGAGGAGGGGCTTCTGGTCAGCCGCCAGGGCTCCGGCAACTTCGTCAGCTCGCGGATCGACAAGAACTTCGCCAAGCTGACGTCGTTCTCCGAGGACATGCGCTCGCGAGGCCGCACGCCGCGCACCGAGTGGCTCAAGCGCACGGTCGGGACGGTGTCGCCGGAAGAGGCGCTCAAGCTGGCGCTCAGCCCGGGCTCGACGGTCTACCGCTTCCACCGCCTTCGCTTCGCGGACAACGCGCCGATGGCGCTGGAGTACGCCACGGTGATCGCGAGCGCGCTGCCTTCGCTGGAAGCCGTCAAGGACTCGCTCTACGACGCCCTCGAGGCCACCGGCCACCGCCCGGTGCGAGCGTTGCAGAGGCTGCGCGCGCTGCTGCTCAACGACGAGCAGGCCGCCTTGCTCCAGGCGCAGCCGGGCGACGCGGGCCTGCTGGTGGAGCGCCTGGGCTACCTGCGCGACGGCCGCGCGGTCGAGCTCTCGCAGTCGTTCTACCGTGGCGACACCTACGACTTCATCGCCGAGCTGAGCGCGAGCTGACCCAGCCCCGACGCCGCCTGCGGTGTCCCTGCCCTTGCCCATGAAGGGCGCCACCCGGCCGCCGCCAGCCGGCATCCGCCTTGCCCTGCCGACACGTCGAAGCACCTTCTTCGGGAGAAGCCATGGAAAGCAGAGTCAGGCTGTTCGGCCACCCCTTGCACCAGATGCTGATCGTGTTCCCGCTGGGCTTGCTGGCCACCTCGGTGGTCTTCGATCTCATGCACCTGCTCGGCGGGAGCGTCACCGCGCCGGGGATTGCCTACGCGTTGATCGCGGCCGGCCTGGTCGGCGGCCTGCTGGCGGCGCCCTGGGGCTTCATCGACTGGCTGGCGATCCCGCGCGGCACCCGGGCCAAGGCGATCGGCGCGATGCACGGTGGAGGCAACGTCGTCGTGCTGCTGCTGTTCGCTGCGAGCTGGTGGTTGCGTGACGGCCGCGCCGAGCAGCCGCCCGCGGCAGCCTGGGTGCTGTCGTTCTGCGGCGCCGGCCTGGCGCTGGTCACGGCCTGGCTCGGCGGGGAACTGGTCGACCGCCTGGGCGTGGGCGTCTCCGCCAACGCCCACCTCGATGCCCGCAGCTCCCTCGACGGCCCCGCGGAGCCGCCGCGCGATGCCGCGCATGCGAGGAGATAGGCCCGGCCAGCCGCATGCCGGCATCAGCGCGCCACCGCGGCCAGGGCGAGGACCAGCGCCTGCGCCGACGCCGGAGGCAAGCCGATCAGCGCGACCGCCTCGGCCACCACCAGGCTCAGGAGGACCGAGGCGGCCAGGGCTGCGGCGCGGATGCGAATCGGGGTGTTCATGGCGGTCTCCAGGAAGGGTGAGAGATCAGTGCTGGTAAGCGTATAGGCCTTCATCAACCTGAGGAATCGACTTCTTCTGGCGTATTTGGTCAGCTATGCTTACCAGCATGAGCCGACTGCCCCTGAACACGCTGCCGGCGTTCCGCGCCGTCGCCCGCACCGCCAACCTGCGGGCCGCCGCCGAGGAGCTCTACCTCACGCACAGCGCCGTGAGCCAGCAGATCAAGTTGCTGGAGGAGCAGCTCGGCTTCGAGCTTTTCGACCGCCGCGGCCGCCGGGTCGTGTTGAACGCAGCAGGTGCCGCGTTGCTGCGGGCCGTGGAGCCGGCGCTGGATGCGCTGGACGAGGGCGTGCGATCCGCCGCTTCCGCTTCATGCACGGCCGAGACACGCCTGCGCATCACGCTGCTCTCGTCCTTCGCCCAGCGCTGGCTCCTGCCACGCATGGCCCGCTGGCGCGAACGGCATCCGCAGATAGGGCTGGAGCTGCACACCTCGCAGCACCTGGTCGACCTGCCGCGCGAGGGCTTCCATGCCGCCTTGCGCCAGGGCCTGGGCCAGTGGCGCGGGCTGGAGGCCATCTGCCTGACCGATTCGCCGCTCATCGTCATCGGCTCGCCGCAAGCCGCGCGACGCCTGCGGGGCCGCGGGCCGGCCGCGCTGGCCGACGAGCCGCTCCTGGGCCACGGGCCCCTGTGGCAACGCTGGTTCGAGCTCAACGGGGTGAAGGCCCGGGTGAACCCGGTCGCCTCCTTCAGCGATGCGGGCCTGATGCTGCAGGCCACCGAGCAGAACCTCGGCCTGGGACTGGCGCGCGAGATCCTGGCCGCCGATGCGTTGCGCGAAGGCCGGCTCCATCGCCTGTCCCCCGTCTCGATGCGTACCGAGGAGGCGGACGCCTTCTGGCTCGCGTTCCCGCCCAACCTGGCCGACTGGCAGCCCCTGAAGGCGCTGCGCGAATGGCTGCTCGACGAACTCGCCGCGTCGCAGCGCGAGCTCGACGCCGATGCCGGCGCCCAGGCCGATCCTCAGGGCGGCGCGGGCGGGCCGCCGAGCTCGACGCAGTTGCGCCCGGCACGCTTGGCGCGGTAGAGCGCGGCGTCCGCGTCGGCCAGCAGCTCGCCCAGCGTGGCGTCGCCTGGTGCCGCGGGCTGCAGGGCGGCGACGCCGATGCTGACGCTGACCCGCGAATCGCCGGCCTCCTCGCTCCAGTCGTGCCCGGCGACCTGCCGGCGCAGACGCTCCGCGATCTCGGCGGCCCGGTCGGGCGTGCTGCCGGGCCAGGCGAGCAGGAACTCCTCGCCCCCGAGGCGGGCCACGACGTCGTGCGGCCGCCCATGCTCGCGCAGCAGCCGCGCCAGCGCCATCAGCACGCGGTCACCCGCGGCGTGGCCGTGCGCGTCGTTGATGGCCTTGAAGTGGTCCACGTCGATCATCGCCACCGACAGCGGCGAGGCGGTCCGGTCGGCCAGCAGGCCATGCAGCGCGCGCTCGCAGCCGCGGCGATTGAGCAGGCCGGTCAGCGGATCGCGCGACGCCGCTTCCTCCAAGGCATTGGCCCGCTCACGTTGCGCCGAGGCCTCGCGGCGCGTCTGCTCGATCTCCAGGCGCGTCACCAGCTGCTCGGCCTGGGCAGTCAGCTGGGCCACGCTGCGGCGGCGCTGCAGGCCGTGGAAGCGCTCGAAGGCGTCGAGCGCTCCGGCCGCATCGCCCAGGGCGCGGCGCGCCCGGGAGAGCGCCCGCAGCGCGCGCATCAGCGTGACCTGCGGCGGCGATTCGCCCATGGCCGCGATGAGGGCGGCCAGGTCTTCGGCGGCGCGCGCGAAATCCCCCCGGTTCACCGCCAGCTCCCCGAGGGAGCACTGCACCCGCCAGCACAGGCTGTCGTAGTGGTGCCCGCGAGCGCGCTGCAAGGCCGACTCCAGCAGCGCAGCGGCTTCCTCATGCTGGCCGAGGTGGTTCAGCGCGTCGGCCAGGTTGGATTCGACGTAGACGCTGTAGAAGGGGTCGCCGAGCCGGTTGGCGATCGCCAGGCCTTGGCGCGAGCGTTCGCGCGCCTGCTCCAGCGCCAGGCGCGCGCCCTCCTCGTCGCCACCGTCGCGCAGCAGCTCGTGGCGGGTGAGGGCAACGGCGCTCAGGTTGTTCAGGCAGACGAAAAGCTCCTCGTCGCCTCCGCGGGCCTGGGCCAGCGCCAGCGCATCGCCCAGCAGCCGTTCGGCCTGCCACGGGTCGCCGATGCGTTCGAAGCAGGCCGCCAGCGCGTTCGTGAGCAGCACGCGCGCGCCCGCCAGGCCCGCCTCCTCGGCCAGGCGCAGGCCGGCACGTGCCGCCTCCAGCCCCGTGTTGAAGCGGCCGATCTCCGGCACGCCGAGGGCCACCCAGCGCAGCACCTGGCAGGCTGATTCGGTGGCGCCGGCCTCGACGAGCGCCTCCACCACTGGGCGATGGAGGGCATCCAGCGCGTCGAAACGGCCCTGGCGGTACAGGCTGCAGGCCAGGAGGAAGCCGGCCCGGCCCCGCGCCAGGCCGGTCGCTTCCGCGCACTCCCAGGCCCGCCGCGCAGCGCCTTCGCATTCGGGCAGTCCGAGCCTGGCGAGGGCCGCCTCGGCTTCGGCCAGCGCCGCCCGGCCAGCCTGGGCGCAGTCGGAAGCGGGCGAGGGACACATCGGGTGGTGGGGCAGGGCAGCAGCGGGACTGATTGTCCGACGGTCCCCCCGCTGCCGCCCGCGGAAATCGCCGCGAACGGTGCGGCCGTGCCTTGACGAACATCAGGAACCGGGGGGCGTCAAGCGAGCCTCGCCGGTACCAGCGCCCGGCGCGGGGTCTTGCCCGCAGCCGCAGCGCCGGGTTGCACACTTGGCTGGACGATCGTTGGAGCACCATTCGACAACAGGGAGAGGTGAGAGGCAGGCCGACACGGCGCCCGCCTTCGCCAGACGGTGAGAGAAGCAAGCGTAGAAGCGCCCTTCGTTGCCACCCAGGCGGTGACGCCGCAAGCCAGGCGGCGCGCACTCGGCGTGCTCGTGCTTTCGGTCCTGGTCTTCGCGGTGCTGCTGTCGTGGGCCAAGGTGCCCCTGGCCCCCCTGCCGGCGTTCGTGCCCGCCTACGAGGCCGCACTGGTCATCTCGGACCTGGCCACCGCGGCGCTGCTGTTCGGCCAGTACCGCATCCTGGGCCGCAGCGCGCTGGGCCTGCTCGCCGCCGGGTACCTGTTCACCGCGTTGATGGCGCTGGTGCATGCGTTGACCTTCCCCGGGCTCGTGGCCCCGGCGGGCTGGCTGGGCGCGGGGCCGCAGACGACGGCGTGGCTGTACATGTTCTGGCACCTCGGCTTTCCGCTGGCGGTGCTCGGCTACGTGGCCCTGGGCGAGCGGCGCAGCGCCTTGCCGGCCTGGCCGATGGTCATCGCCGTGGCGGCCCTCGTGGCGCTGCTCGGACTGATGGCCACCGCGGGCCAGGACTGGTTGCCGGCGATCATGGCCGAGCACCACTACACCCCGCTGATGAAGGTCGTGGTCGGCACCGTGTGGTGCACCTGCCTGGCCACCCTGTTGCTGCTGATACGCCGGCGCGAGCGCAGCGTCCTGGACCAGTGGCTGGTCGTCGTGATGGCCGCGTGGGTGGCCGACGTGGCCTTGTCGGCGGTCTTCAACGCGGGCCGCTTCGACCTGGGCTTCTATGCCGGCCGGCTGTACGGCCTGCTGGCCGCCACCTACGTGCTGGTCGAGATGCTGGCCGAGCACACGCGGCTGTACGGCCGCCTGGCCCAGCTGCACCACGCCGCCGTCGACCAGGCCGCGGCGCTGGCCGAGGCGCGCGACCAGGCACAGGCGGCCGACCAGGCCAAGGGGCGCTTCCTGGCCAGCATGAGCCACGAGATCCGCACGCCGATGAACGCCATCATCGGCCTGACGCACCTG
>CAMLGG010000104.1 GCA_946479475.1 uncultured Ideonella sp.
CCGCCGAACTCCCAGAACGAGCCGCCGATCGTGTAGATCATGCCGGCGGCCATGTTGACCGAGCAGAAGCCGCCGTGCGCCGCGTAGTTGGGCGTGCCGAACTGGCGTGCGAACAGGCCCGTGAGCGCCTGCATCTGGTCGCGGCCGGTGAACAGGGCGAACTTCTTCGGGTCGGTCGCGCGCAGATGCGCGAGCCGCTCCTCGAGCATCGCGAAGGCTTCATCCCACTCGATCTCGACGAACTCGCCTGCCCCGCGTTCGCTGCCGGGCTTGCGCTTGAGCGGCCGCGTCAGCCGCGCCGGCGAGTACTGCTTCATGATCCCCGACGAGCCCTTGGCGCAGATGACGCCGTGGTTCAGCGGATGGTCGGGGTTGCCTTCGATGTAGCGCACCTGCGGGCCGTCCTCGCCGTGCCGCAAGTGCACGCGGATGCCGCAGCGGCAGGCGCACATGTAGCAGGTGGTCTCGCGCACCTCGGTGCGCGCGCCCGGCAGCGGCGGGGCGGTGGGGTCGTGCAGCGGTGTGGCCGGCATCGTGGGATCGTCGGAGGCGGCGCCGGCCAACGGTGGCCAAGCCTTGTCTTGCGTGCCCCATTAGGCGCAGGCGCCGCCGCCACCGTCCATCACCGCGACGGGTAATGAGCGCGTAACCCTTATGGGGGATGACCGCTGCCGGCACGCTGATTTGACGTGCATCAATGCGGGTGGCCGCACACGGTGCAACTCTGGTCCGGTGTCCGGGTCATATACCGTCACAGGTATAGGGTGGCGCCCGATGGAACCGGCATGGCGGGCATGCTGCAATGGACCGTCCGATGAACTCACCGATCATCCGCCTCGTCGAAGCCGCCTGCCCCGGCGAGGACGAGCCGTGTGCCACCGTGCTGAAGGCCAGGCGCCTGATGGCCGCCGAGGTGCACGACTCCATCGCCCAGACGCTCACCTTCGTCAAGATGCGCCTGCCCTTGCTGGAAGATGCGCTGCAGGCCCGCGACGACGAGACGGCCCGCCGCTACCTGGGCGAGCTGCGCGAGGCTGTCGGCGAGGCGCACACCAGCCTGCGGGAGATCGTCACGCACCTGCGCGCGCCGGCCGATCCGCGCGGCCTCGGCCCCGCGCTGCAGGGCCTGGCCGAGCGCTTCCGGCAGCGCAGCGGCATCGAGCTGCAGATGGCTAACGCCGCACCCTCACTCACCCTCGGTGCCGAGCGCGAGGGCGAGCTGGTCCACATCGTCCAGGAGGCGCTGGCCAACATCCAGCACCACGCGCAGGCCCGGCACGCCTGGCTGCGCATCGACCCGCTGCCGGCGGCCGGCGGCGTGCGGGTGTGCATAGACGACGACGGCGTCGGCCCCCATCCGCCGGCGCCCGACGGCCGCGTCCACCACGGCCTCACGATCATGGACGAGCGCGCGCGCCGCCTCGGAGGCGCGCTGCAGGTCGGCGCGCGGCCCGGCGGCGGGACGCGGGTGCGCCTGATCCTGCCCGCCGCCGCCACGGGGTCCCTGCAGTGATGGACGCCGAGCGCCCCCTGACCGTCGTTCTGGTCGACGACCACTCGCTGTGCCGCAACGGCCTGACGGACCTGCTGCAGCAGCGCGGCGGCATGCGGGTGGCCGCCTCGACCGGCGATGCGGCCAAGGTGCCGGCGCTGCTTCGCGAGCACGCGCCCGACCTGCTCGTGCTGGACCTGCGCATGCCGCTCGGCGACGGCCTGGGCGTGCTGCGCCAGATCCGCGCCGAGGGCATAGAGACGCCGGTGCTCATCCTCACCATGAGCGACGCGCAGGACGACCTCGCCGCGGCCCTGCAGGCCGGCGTGCGCGGCTACCTGCTGAAGGACATGGAGCCGGAGGACGTGATCGCCGGCATCGCGCGGGCGGCCCGAGGCGAGCTCGTGGTGGCGCCCGCCCTGACGCTCAAGCTGGCCCAGATGCTGCAAGGCGGCGGCCGGGCCGGCCCCGAGCGGCAGGACCTGCTGGCCTCGCTGACCGAGCGCGAGCGCGAGATCCTCCATCACCTCGCGCGCGGCGAGAGCAACAAGACCATCGCCCGCGCGCTGGACATCAGCCACGACACCGTCAAGCTGCACGTGCGCCACATCCTCACCAAGCTCAACCTGAGCTCACGGGTGGAGGCGGCGGTGCTGGCCGTCGAGCACCGCGGCGCCTCGGCCGCGAGCGGCGAGAGCCTGCTCAGGCGCACGCCGCAGCGCTGAGCACCGGCGCCGCTTCGAACCAGGCCAGCTGCTCGCGCAGCGCCACCACGTCGCCGACGATGGTCAGGCAGGGCGAGCGCAGGCCGGCGGCCTCCACCTTGGCCGCCAAGTCCGCCAGCGTCCCGCTCACCACCCGCTGCGAGGCCGTCGTGCCCTGCTGCACCACCGCGGCCGGCGTCGAAGGCGAGAGCCCGTGCGCGACGAGCTGCCCGCAGATGTGCGACAGCCCCGACAGGCCCATGTAGATCACCAGCGTCTGCTGCGGCCGGGCCAGCGCGGCCCAGTCCGGCTCCGGGCCGCCGTCGCGCACGTGGCCGGTGACGAAGGCGCAGGCCTGCGCGTGGTCGCGGTGGGTGAGCGGGATGCCGGCGTAGGCCGAGACGCCGCAGGCGGCGGTGACGCCGGGCACGACCTCGAACTCGATGCCTGCCTCGGCGAGGGCGAGCGCCTCTTCGCCGCCGCGGCCGAAGACGAACGGGTCGCCGCCCTTGAGGCGCAGCACCTGCCGGCCCTGCCGCGCCAGCCGCACCAGCAGGGCGTTGATCTCGTGCTGCTTGAGCGTGTGGCGGTTGCGCTGCTTGCCCGCGTCGATGATCTCGGCGCCCGGGGCGATGAGCGCGCACACCTCGGCCGAGACGAGCTGGTCGAGCACCACGACCTCGGCGGCGGCGAGCAGCCGCGCGGCGCGCAAGGTCAGCAGCTCGGGGTCGCCTGGGCCCGCTCCGACGAGGTAGACCCGGCCCGGGCGGGGTGCCGGGCGGCCGCGCTGCGCACGGGGCGGCAGTTCGATGCAGGTGTCCATGTCAGTGCTCGCCTTTCGTTCGCAGCAGGCCCGCCAGGCGGTTGCCCTGCTTCTGCGGGCCGCCGCGCGGGAACATCTCGTGCAGCGCGTGGTTGCTGCCGCGCACCGGCCCCCAAAGGGCGCTGAAGTGGCGGATCATCACGCGCACCTGCGCTTGCACGCCGTGCTCGGCGTAGTAGGCCCGCAGGTAGCGGATCAGCTCCCAATGCGCGGGCGTCAGCACCAGGCCCTCGCGCTCGGCCAGGGCGCGCGCGAAGTCCTCGGACCAGTCGTCCAGCCGCTTCAGGTAGCCCTCGGAGTCGACGGCGACCGGGCGGCCGAGGACCATGACGACGGCGTCGGCGGCGAGGGTGGCGGCGTTCATCGGCGGGCTCCGGCAAGGTGGGCGTGAAAACGGCGTGGCGCTTCGCGCGGTGCGCTGGCCTGCGGCGCCTGCGCGCGCACGAAGGCGAGGAAGCGGCGGGTCCAGCGGTTGCCGCCGGTGTGGCGCTGGTGCACGTAGCTGGCCAGCAGGTTGTGCAGGCGCAGGCCATCGGCGCGGCCGTCGATGCCGTGGCCGCGGACCATGCGGTACGCCATCGGGACACCCGGATCCAGGTTCTCCAGGCTGGAGTGGTGGAACTCGTGCCCGCTGCGCAACGCGCCGTCCGCGCCCGGCCAGCCCCGGCCCGGTTCCTCGTGCCACTGCACGTAGCCGCGCCCCACCGGCCGCTCGTGCATCACCGCGTCGCCCGGGATCACGCCCACCATCTGCGCGCTGCGGCCGTGCCAGTTCAGGCTGCGGGCCAGGTACATCAGGCCGCCGCATTCGGCGTAGGTGGGCAGGCCGTCGGTGATGGCGCGGTGCAGTTGCGTGCGCAGCGGGACGTTGGCCTCCAGCTCGCCCATGAACAGCTCGGGGAAGCCGCCGCCGATGAACAGGCCGTCGAGCGCCGGTGGCAGGGTCGCGTCGGCCAGGGTGTCGATGGGCACGAGCTCGGCGCCGCCGGCCTGCAGGTCGGCGAGGTCGTCGGGGTAGTAGAAGCCGAAGGCCTTGTCGCGCGCGATGCCGATGCGCAGGCGGCGGTCTTCGCCCGGGGTCGCCGCAGGCAGCGGGAGTGCCGACGGCGGCAGCGGCACGCGCGTGGCGGCGAGCGCGAGGATCGCTTCCAGGTCGAGCTGCCCGCCGATGATGCGGCCCATGGCCTTCACGCGGGCCTGCGCATCGTCCAGCTCGCGGTCGGGCATCAGGCCCAGGTGGCGCTCGACCAGCGCGAGACGCGGGTCGGCCTGCACGGCGCCCAGCACCCGCAGGTCGGTGTAGTGCTCGATGACAGCGCGCAGCTTGGCCTCGTGGCGGCTGCCACCGAGCTGGTTGAGGATCACGCCGCCTATGCGCACCTCGCGGTCGAAGGCCTGGTAGCCGAGCAGCAGGGGCGCGATGCCGCGCGTCATGCCCCGTGCGTCGATCACCAGCACCACGGGCAGGCCGAGCTGCTTGGCGAGCGCGGCATTGCAGTTGCTGCCGTCGAGCGCGAGGCCGTCGTACAAGCCCTTGTTGCCTTCCACCAGGCAGACGTCGGCCCCATGCCCGTGCGACAACATCGTGGCCTCGATCTCGCCGGCGGCCATCAGCATCGGGTCGAGGTTGAAGCAGGGGCGGCCGGCCGCGAGGCCCAGCCACATCGGGTCTATGTAGTCCGGGCCCTTCTTGAAGGTCTGCACCGCCTGGCCGCGCTCGCGCAGCGCTGCGGCCAGGCCGAGCGTGACGAAGCTCTTGCCGGAGGACTTGTGCGCGGCGGCGACGAGCAGCGAGGGTGTGGTCACGTCAGTCCTTCGCCGCCAGGGCCGGCAGGTCGTCCTGCGGCAGGAAGTCGAGCACCCGCACGCCGACGGTGGTGAGCACGAAGGCCAGGCCGAGGCCGCCGAGGCCGAGCAGCCACTCGGGCAGGCGCGGCACGTAGTCGGCCACGGCGCCGTCGCCGAAGCTGCTGTGCACCTCGTAGCCGGGCAGGATCTCCAGCGGGAAGGCCTGGCCGCCGACGATGAAGACGAACAGCAGCGCGAAGGCGCCGAGCACGACGAGCACGCTGGCCGCCAGCGTGGCGCGCGAGTTCGCGAAGCCTTCGGCGAACAGCAGGATCATCGGCACGATCGCGCCCATTACGACGTAGCCGCCCCAGAACAGCGGCGAGAAGACGCCGGACGAATCGCCCACCCCGCGCAGGATGAAGGCCTCGAAGGCCGCCTGCCGGGCGAAGTACAGGTTGGTGAGGTGGTAGACGGCCACCAGGTACAGCGCCGCGGCGACGAAGATGCCCAGCAGCGTCGCCATGCGCCGCCTGACCGCCTCGGGCAGCGCCTGGCCGTTCCAGGCGTACATCGCCGCCTGCACGATCAGGAACACCGCCAGCCCCCAGGCGAAGGAGAGCACGATGAACAGCGGCGCCAGCAGCGCCGACTGGTAGGCCTGGCGCGCGACGAGGAAGCCGAAGATGGAGCCGGTGCCGGTGGTGAGCGCGAAGCGCCACACCAGCGCCGCCACGCCCGCGGCCTTCGCGTGGTGGTTGAAGCGCCGCTCGAACATCGTCCACAGGTAGACGCCGACCACGGCCACCATGCCCGAGTAGAGGAACACGTTCCAGGCGAAGACCGAGCGGAAGTTGTACTGGGTGGCGGCCACCACGATGCGCTCGGGCCGGCCGAGGTCGAGCATCAGCACCATCAGCCCGCCGGCCAGCAGCGCGATAGCCAGCAGGCCCGACAGCGGCGCGCGTGCCTTGTATACCGGCCGCCCGAAGACCGAGCCCATCGACGCCACGTTGAGCACGCCCGAGGCGGCCACGATCATGAAGATGGCGAACACGTGCGGCAGGCCCCAGACCACCTGGTTGTTCATGCCGGTGACGACGTGGCCATGCTCTTCCATGAAGTGCGCCGCCCCCAGCCCGAGGGCGGTGACCGCGCCGCCGAGCAGCAGCAGCACGTAGAAGATGCGCTCTTCCAGCGTGTGGAAGCGCGAGCGCTCAAAGGCCTGCATAGCGCACTCCCGGGTCGAGCTTGAGGTCCGCGCGCAGCTGGGTGCTGGCGAGCTCGCGCACGCGGCGCGAGATCTCGCTGGCCGGGTCGTTCAGGTCGCCGAAGAGCATCGCGTGGTGGCCGGCGGCGGCGCAGGCCTCGACGCAGGCCGGCTGGCGGCCGGCGTCCACCCGGTGCACGCACAGCGTGCAGCCCTCGACGCAGCCCTTGCCGCGCGGCACCTCGGGCTTTTGCGAGGTGACCGGCTCGTGGACGAAGGAGCGCGCCTTGTAGGGGCAGGCCATCATGCAATAGCGGCAGCCGATGCAGCGGTGGCGGTCCACCAGCACGATCCCGTCGGCGCGCTTGAAGGAGGCGCCGGTGGGGCACACGTCCACGCAGGGCGGCTCGGCGCAGTGCTGGCACATCACCGGCAGCGAGGCCGTGCGGCCGGTGCGGATCTCCTTGATCTCGATCTTGCGGATCCACTGCGGGTCGGTGGGCGAAGTGCCGCCCGACAGGCCGTTCTCGGTCTGGCAGGCGCTGACGCAGTCGGTGCAGCCGCTGGCGCACTTCGTGGTGTCGACCACCAGCCCCCAGCGCACGTGGGAGGATGCGGGCCCGCTGGCGGCCTGGGCCACCTCTATCAGGTGGATGCCCGGCGCCAGCGCGACCGCGCCGGCCCCCGCGGCGGCGAGGCCGAGGAACTTGCGGCGCCCGGCGAGGGCCTGCTTCGCGCCCTCGCTCATCTCGGGGCCTCCGCCATGGCCGCCTGCGTGGCGGGCGTGCTCGCATGGCAGTCGAAGCAGTCGATCTTCACCGCCGCGTAGCTGTGGCAGGCCACGCAGAAATCCGTCGGCGCCTTGGCCACGCTGCCGGTGCGCTGGCTCGCATGGCAGCTGATGCAGCCCTGCAGGCTCGCCGCGGCGCCGCGCATGCCCTGGTGCACGGTCTTGTCGCGCTGGTGGACCAGCAGCTCCATGTGGTGCCGGCGCATGTACTCGGGGTCGGCGATGCACTGGGTGCCCGCCTTGGCCGGCTCGACGGCCGGCGCGAGTCCCTCGCGCCGCCCCTGCCCCGCGACGACGGCGGCCGCCACGCCCGCCGCGAGCAGCAGCGCGGCGGCGAGGGCGAGGCGGACGCGGCGCGGTGTCACGGCCGCCTCACTCCCCGAGGCCCATCTGGATGTAGCCGGTGGGGCAGACATCCTTGCAGATGTGGCAGCCGACGCACTTGCTGTAGTCGGTGTCGACGTAGCGGCCGGTCGTCGCCTTGCCCTTGGGCACCTTGAACACGGCCGTCTGCGGGCAGTAGACGACGCAGTTGTCGCACTCGAAGCACAGGCCGCAGCTCATGCAGCGCTTGGCCTCGGCCACCGCCTCGCCTTCGGTCAGCGCCAGCGTGCGCTCCTCGAAGTTGTTCAGGGCCTGCTCGGCGCTCAGCGTGACCACCTTGCGCTTGTGCCGAGCGGTGTACGGGAAGTGGCCGAGGAACAGCTCCTCGTGCGGGATCACGTAGCGGTCGGAGCGGTTGTCGAAGTTGTGGATCGCGGCCGTGCTGCTGTCGGTGCCGCGGATGGGCTCGTGCACCTCGCTCAGCGCCAGGCCCTTCTCGACCAGCTTGCGCTGAAGATCCCAGGTGTGCACGTCGATCTTGGGCCGCTTGTCCAGCGGCTCGCCGGTGAGGAAGCGGTCTATGCCGTCGGCGGCGATGGCGCCGTGGCCGATGGCGGTGGTCAGAAGGTGCGGCCGCACCACGTCGCCACCCACGAACATGCCGGGCTCGTTCTGCACCTGGTAGTTCTTGTCCGCCGAGATGCCACCCTTGCCGTTGTTCAGCACCTCCAGCCCGGCGAAGTCCACCGCCTGGCCGATGGCCGAGACGATGAGGTCGGCCTCGATGAGCTCCTCGGTGCCTTCGATGTTCCTGATCTCCAGCCGCCCGCCGGTGACCTTGGCCTCGCAGCGGATCACCTGCAGGCCGGTGGCCCGGCCGCTCGCATCGCGCACCACCTTCACCGGCGCGAGCCCGCCGCGGATGGCGATGCCCTCGGCCAGCGCATGCTCCACCTCGTGGCGGCTGGCCTGCATCTTCTCGACCGCGAAGATCGAGGTCAGCGTCACCTCCGCGCCCTGGCGCGCCGAGACCGCGGCCACGTCGTGCGCCACCGTGCCGGCGATCGCGTGCTCGGGCCGGTCGCTCTCGTTGATCTTCTCGATGTGACCCAGGCGCCGCGCCACGGTGGCCACGTCGATCGAGGTGTCGCCGCCGCCGACGACCACCACGCGCTTGCCGACGTGGCGCAGCCGCCCGTCGTTGAAGGCCTTGAGGAAGGCGGTGGCGGTGACGCAGTTCGGCGCCTCCGCGCCCTCGCAGGGCAGCGGCCGGCCGGACTGCGCGCCCAGGCCGAGGAACACCGCGTCGAACTCCGACTTGATCTGCTCCAGCGTCACGTCGGTGCCGATGCGGCAGTTCATGCGCGTGGCCACGCCGAGATCGAGGATGCGCTGGATCTCCGCGTCGAGCACGGTGCGCGGCGTGCGGAAGCCGGGGATGCCGTAGCGCATCATCCCGCCCAGCTCGGCACGCTCGTCGAACAGGGTCACCGCATGGCCCTTGCGGGCGAGCTGGTAGGCCGCCGACAGGCCCGCCGGGCCGCCGCCGATCACGGCCACCTTCTTGCCGGTGGCCTGCGCGGGCTTGGGGAAGGCCAGCCCGTGCTCGATGGCGTACTCGCCGAGGAAATGCTCGACCGAGTTGATGCCGACGAAGTCCTCGACCTGGTTGCGGTTGCAGCCGGATTCGCAGGGCGCGGGGCACACCCGGCCCATCACCGAGGGCAGCGGGTTGGCCTCGGTCAGGCGGCGCCAGGCGTACTCCTGCCAGGGCATGCCGGCGGGCGGCTTCTCGATGCCGCGCACGATGTTCAGGTAGCTGCGGATGTCCTCGCCCGAGGGGCACGAGCCCTGGCAGGGCGGCGTGCTCTGGATGTAGGTCGGGCACTTGTGCGAGTGGTCGGCGTCGAAGATCTCGGCCTGCCAGTTCTTCACCTGGTGGTCGCCATCCTTGAAGCGGCGGAAGGTCAGCGGGCGGGCCGGTGCATCGGGGGTCGAGGACATGCTGTGTCTCCTAGTCGTTGCGGCCGAGCACGATGGCTTTGCTCACCAGCTGGTGCACGCCGCCGACCATGCTCATGTCAAAGCCGTAGTACGGCAGCACCTTGCTGAACTGCGCCTTGCAGATCGCGCAGATCGTGGCCATGAAGTTCACGCCGTGCGCATCGACCACGTGCTTGAGCGCCTCCATGCGCGGCAGCGCGCCCTTGACGCGGATCTCCATCAGGTCGTCGGTCAGCAGGCCGCCGCCGCCGCCGCAGCAGAAGGTGCGGTCGTGGATGGTCTCGGCGGCCATGTCGTGGAAGTGGTTCGCGACCGACCGGATGATGTCGCGCGGGATGGTGAACTGCCCGCCGGGCAGGCCGCCCATGCGCGAGGCGCGGGCCACGTTGCACGAGTCGTGGAAGGTGATGATGCGGTCGTCGTTGGCGCTCTTGTCCAGGCGCAGCGCGCCGCGCCCGATCAGTTCGTGGGTGACTTCGCAGATGTGCTGCGGCACCGGGTAGCGCGGGTCCAGCCAGTCGAAGGGGCCGATCAGCGTGTTCCAGTGGTTGTAGGCCACGCGCCAGGCATGGCCGCACTCGCCCACCACGATGCGCTTGACGCCCAGTTCCTCGGCGGCCTCGCGGATGCGCATCGAGATCTTGCGCATCTGCTCGTAGTTGCCGATGAACAGGCCGAAGTTGCCGGCCTCGCTGGCCTTGGAGCTGAGCGTCCACGAGATGCCGGCGGCGTGGAAGACCTTGGCATAGCCGATCAGGCTTTCGACGTGCGGCTCGGAGAAGAAGTCGGCCGAGGGCGTGACCAGCAGCACCTCGGCGCCCTGCACGTCGAGCGGGAAGCGCACGTCGATGCCGGTGTCGTCCTTGGTGTCCTCCTCCAGGCCCTGCAGCGTGTCGGCCAGGGCCGGCTCGGGGATGCCGAGGTTGTTGCCGATGCGGTGGACCTTGCCGATGATCTCGTTGGCGTACTTCTGGCCCAGGCCTATCGAATCCATGATCTCGCGCGCCGCCATCGTGACCTCGGCGGTGTCTATGCCGTAGGGGCAGAAGACCGAGCAGCGCCGGCACTCGGAGCACTGGTTGTAGTAGCTCCACCACTGGTCCAGCACCTCCTTCGTCAGGTCGACCGCGCCGACCAGCTTCGGAAAGAGCTTGCCGGCGATCGTGAAGTAGCGGCGGTAGACCGCGCGCATCAGGTCCTGCCGCGCCACCGGCATGTTCTTGGGGTCGCCGGTGCCGAGGAAGTAGTGGCACTTGTCGGAGCAGGCGCCGCAGTGCACGCAGGCATCCATGTAGACGCGCAGCGAGCGGTACTTGCCGAGCAGCTCGCCCATCTTGGCGATGGCGCGCTGCTCCCAGCCCTCGCCCAGCTCGCCCGGGAAGCCCAGGTTCTGCTGGATGGCCGGCGAGGCGACGAAGGGCTTGCTGTGCGCCGTCGCCCCCACCTGCACCAGCGGGATCACCGGGTAGGGCTTGAGCTTCGGGGTCTCGAAGGCGGCGGTGGCCATGGCGGCTTCACTTCTCCAGCGCCGCCGCCCAGGCGGCGAGGTGGCGCGCCTCGCGCGGGTTGTCGACCTGGTTGCGCGTCGGGCTGAAAAGCAGCCCCGGGGCATGCATCAGCTTGCTGATCGGGAAGACGATCATCAGCAGCGCCACCAGCGTCAGGTGGACGAGCAGCACCGGGTCGGCCGGCAGCGGCTGCCAGTCGAAGCGCATCAGGCCCAGCATGAAGGCCTTGAGCGCCACGATGTCGGTGTGCGCGACGAAGCGCATGCCGAGTCCGGACAGCGCGATGGCCAGCAGCAGCGCCAGGTGCAGGTGATCCGACGGCGTGGAGATGTAGCGCACCCGGTCGACCAGGAAGCGCCGCGCCCACAGGCCGGCCAGGCCCGCGACCATCGCGAAGCCGGCATAGGTGCCCACGGCCTGCACCCACTGCACCGGCGTCCACACCGGCTGCTGGAAGTAGCGCAGGTGGCGCAGCAGCACGGCGAACAGCGCGGCGTGGAAGGTCCAGCCGAAGAGCCACGTCCACTTGCTGGAGCGGAACAGGCTCTCGAAGAACACCACCTCGCGCGCCAGCCTCAGCCCCACCCCGGCGGGCGTGGTGGGCGCCGGCGTCGTCGCGATCTTCAGCGGCGCCGGCGTGCGGGCGTAGCCGGCGATCTTCAGCCCCGCGCCGACGACCAGCATCGCGGTCGCCGCGTAGAACAGCAGCGCGTAGGCGATGGTCAAGGCCGGCACGATCCGCTCCGTTGCGTAGCTAGACGCAGCCCGTCGGCTTCGGCAGGCCGGCGATCTTGCAGGCCTGCTTGGCCGGCCCGTAGGGGAACAGCTCGTAGAGGTACTTGCTGTTGCCCTTGTCCGGCCCGAGCTGCTTGCCGATGGCCTTGGTGAGCACGCGCACCGCGGGGGCGATCTGGTACTCGTTGTAGTAGTCGCGCAGGAAGTTGACGACCTCCCAGTGGCTGGGCGTCATGTCGACGTGCTCGCTCTTGGCGATCTCGTTGGCGATCTCCTCGTTCCAGTCGGCGAGGTTGACGAGGTAGCCCTCCTCGTCGGTCTCGTAGGCGGTGCCGTTCACTTCGATGTTCATGGTGCGTTCTCCGGTCGGATCAAAGCCAGGATTGGTGGCGGGGGTGCTCGGCGACGAGGTCGACGAAGCCGGCGTAGTCGACCGGCGTGATGCCTTCGGCCAGCGCGCCGGCCAGGCCGCGCGCCTCGAGGTCGGGCTGCAGGACGTAGACCTTCAGCGCGGCGATCTCGGGCCCGAGCGAAGCGATGCCCGCGCGGGTGGCGGCGACCACCGCGTCCTCGGTCAGCAGCAGCGCGTGGCCGGGTTGCGCCAGGCGCAGGCAGCTCTGCAGCGTGTGGGTCTGGAAGGGCGACTTGTTGACGATGTGCAGCATGACCGTCGTTCCCTAGAAGCTCAGGACCACGTCCTGCTCGGCCATCAGCGCGCCCATCTGGGCGCTCGACAGGACCTCGACCGGCACCAGCAGGTCGTCCACGGCGAGCCCGCGTGCCTGCAGCGACTCGCGCTCGACGTAGAGCTTCTCGACGTCGTAGCCCTCCAGCGCCCGGTAGGTGGGCGAGAAGTTCTTCTGCGCTATGGCCTTGGTCTGCTGGCCCTTGACCAGCTCGTAGACGCCGTCGTCGAGGAAGGCCAGGCTCACGTCCTGGTCGAAGGTCGCGGCGATCAGCACCACCTCCAGGCTCTCCAGCGCGTAGACCGTGCCGTAGGGCGCCTTGCGGTTCACGAACATGAACTTTTTCAAGATCAGTCTCCGAAGGTCACCAGGCGGTCGGCCTTGATGCCGCTGTCGACCAGCTGGCCCAGGCCCGAGATGCGGAAGCCCGGGGCCAGCACCTCTTCCTTGATGCCGCGCCGCAGCCCCGCGGCCACGCAGACCACCAGGTCCACCTGGTGCTCGGCGGCCAGCGCCGACCAGCGGTTGGCGATGTGGCGGTCGTCCTGCGGCGGCTCCATGAGCTTCGTCGCGTTGTAGACGCCGTCGTGATAGAAGAAGACGCGCTGGACCGTGTGTCCCTTCTCGATCGCCGCGCGGGCGAACTGCCAGGCCGTGTCGCTGGCCTGGTGGGTGTAGGGGCCTTCGCTGACGAGCAAGCCGAACTTCATCGTGCGACCTCAAAAGCGGATGTGGGTCGACGCGTTCAGGTTGGCCCGCGAGCCGCGCCAGTCGTCGATCAGGTACTTGGTGAAGGGCAGGTCGCACTTCTCGAAGAAGCGCGGCCAGCCGATGCGCTCCACCCAGTCGGCCACCCGCTCCCAGGGCCGCGCGTCGGCCTTGTAGGTGTAGAGGATCTTCTTGACGATCTCCGACACCTCGGGCCAGCGCGGCGGGTTGTTGGGCAGGCCCGAGGCGACCATCTTCATGAAGGTCGGCTTGCCGCGCGCGTTGGAGTTCTTGCCGCCGACCCAGATCGCCAGCTTGGAGTGCTCGGGGTCGTTGATCTGCATCGGAGGGCACGGGGGATAGCAGGCCCCGCAGCAGATGCACTTCTTCTCGTCGACCTCCAGCGAGGGCTTGCCGTTGACCAGCGCCGGCCGGATGGCGGCCACCGGGCAGCGCGCGACGACGGCCGGCCGCTCGCACACGTTGGCCACCAGGTCGTGGTTGATCTTCGGCGGCTTGGTGTGCTGCACGATGATCGCGATGTCGGCCTGGCCGCCGCAGTTGATCTCGCAGCACGAGGTCGAGAGGTGGACCCGGTTCGGCATCTCCTCGCGGATGAACTCGGCGTGCAGCTCGTCCATCAGCGCCTTCACCGCGCCCGAGGCATCGGTGCCGGGGATGTCGCAGTGCAGCCAGCCCTGGGTGTGGGCGATCATCGAGACCGAGTTGCCGGTGCCGCCGACCGGGAAGCCGGCCTTCGTCAGCGCCTCCACCAGCGGCTCGACCTTGGCCGGGTCCGACACCATGAACTCGATGTTCGAGCGGATGGTGAATCGCACGTGGCCTTCGGCATGGGTGTCGGCGATCTCGCAGAGCTTGCGGATGGTGTGCACGTCCATCTGCCGCTGCGTGCCGGCGCGAACCGACCAGACCTCGTCACCCGAGCGTGCCACGTGGTGCAGCACGCCGGGGCGCGGGCGGTCGTGGTAGCGCCAGTCGCCGTAGTTCTTCAGCAGGGCAGGGTGCAGGTATTGCCGGTTGTCCGGCACGCCGCTCTCGATGGGGCTGCGCATCTGGGCCATGGGGTGTCTCCTTGCTGCGGGTTCAGGCGGCGCGGTTCTTCTTCTCGTTCAGGCGCTCGACTTCCTCGTCCCAGCCATCGGTGCGCACGTAGGGGTTGGTGCGCGGCGTGGCCACCATGTTGGGATCGATATCGACGCCTATGCCCTCGAGGAAGTTGACCAGGCCGATGCGCTCGATCATTTCGCCGGTGCGCTCGTGCTCCAGCGCGTTCTCGGCGAAGAAGTCGATCACCTTCTGGCCGAGCTCGACCAGGTTGTCGTAGTCCTCGTCGGTCTTCAGCGGCATGAAGGGCACGACGACGGTGCCCATCAGGTCGCCGATCTTCAGCGTGCGCTTGCCGCCGATGAGGATGGTGGCGCCGGTGTCGGTGCCATGGGCCAGCGCGCCGGTCATCACGTTGATGCACTGCATGCAGCGCACGCAATTGCTGTTGTCGATCTCCAGCGCGAGGGTGTCGTCGAGCTTGACGCTGGAGATCTTCTCGCCCGTGCCCACCTCGCCGACCGGCTTGATCTGGATGGTCTTGGTGGGGCAGCGCGTGATCACGTCGTTGACCAGCTTGGTCATGCCGTGCTTGGCATACCAGCGACGCGCGAGCTCCTCGTCGGTGCGCATGTTGTCGCGCCAGGTGCCGATGACGGCCATGTCCGAGCGCTGGATGGAGTTCATGCAGTCGTTCGGGCAGCCCGAGAACTTGAACTTGAACTTGTAGGGCAGGGCCGGGCGGTGGATGTCGTCGAGGAAGGTGTTGATCACCTGCCGGTGCGCCTTGGCCTCGTCGTAGCAGCTCTGCTCGCAGCGCGCGGCGCCCACGCAGCTCATCGAGGTGCGCACGGCCGGGCCGGCACCGCCGAGGTCGAAGCCGAGCTCGTTGAGTTCGTCGAAGGCGTCCTGCACCTTCGCGGTGGTGGCGCCCTGGAACATGATGTCGCCCGACTGGCCGTGGAAGGCGATCAGTCCCGAGCCGTGGCGCTCCCAGATGTCGCACATCTTGCGCAGCACCTCGGTCGTGTAGTGCATGCCGGCCGGCGGCTGCACGCGCAGCGTGTGGAACTCGGCCGCATCCGGATAGACCGGCTTGTCGTTCTCGTCCTTCAGCTCGGTGAAGCGCGGGATCACGCCGCCGCCGTAGCCGAACACGCCGACCGTGCCGCCCTTCCAGTAGCCCTTCTTGGTGCGGTAGCTGGTCTCGAGCTGGCCCATCAGGTCGACCATGTAGTCCTTCTCGGCCGCCAGGCGCTTCAGGCCGGTCACGAAACTCGGCCAGGGACCGCTCTCCAGTTCGTCGAGCATCGGCGTGTCGTGGGGCTTCTTCGCCATCGCATGTCTCCTGGCCCGGGGGTGGGCTCGTTGCAGGCCGATCTTGCGTTCGCGAAGGCTCGGCGGCCATCACTCCGGTTGGGAGCGGGGCACTACCCGAATGGGGTATGCCGTCTCACCCGTCGCGGTGATGGACGCTTGCCGCCGGGCCGCGCTCAATCGGCACGATGGCAAGCACCACGTCCCTGGCCACCGCGCGCCTGACGCCCCGCGCGAAGCTGCGCGTGCCCCTGGGCGGGCAGGAGATCGAGTTGCAGCAGGTCGAGTTCGAGGCCGGCGGCATGCGCCTGATGCGCGTGCGCATCCGCGAGGGCCACCGCTTTACCGTCTTCGATGTCGATCCTCGGACCGCCGCGGCCTGGGGTGATGCGCTCCTGTGCTGGGCGCGGGAGCAGGGAGAGGGTTGATGGAGGCTGCTGCGGCGATGGTCGACGTGGTGTTCCCCCTGCGCGGCGCCGAGCTGCCGCGCGACCACCGCTGGCTGCTGAGCATGAGCCTGGCGGACGAGGCGCGCTGGCTGGCCGAGGAGCCGGGCGCGGGCGTGCACGAAGTCCGGCTCGCACCGGGCAACGGCGAATGGGGCTGGCTGTCCGGGCGCTCGCGCCTGGGTGTGCGGGTGCCGCAGGCGAGGGCGGCGGCGCTTTCGGCGCTGGCAGGCCGCCGCCTGCAGGTCGATTCCTGCGCGGTGCTGCTCGGCGAGCCTGCTCGACGCGAGCTTCTGCCGCACCGGACCCTGTATGCGCCCTTCGTCGATGCCGGTGCGGCCGACGAGCCGGGCTTCGTCGCCGCGATGCGGCGTGACCTGGCGACGATGGAGGTCGACTGCCAGCTCATCTGCGGCCGTGCCCGCCGGGTGCGCAGCCCTCACGGCGGGCTGCGCGGCTTCAGCCTGATGCTGCACGGCCTGGCGCCGGACGAGGCGATGCGCGTGCTGCAGGCAGGCCTCGGCCCCCACCGGCTGATGGGCTGCGGCCTGTTCGTGCCGCACAAGTCCGCCGCGGCGGTCGGCGATTGATTCCCCGAGTCGAAGCAAGGAGCGAGCACCCGATGAGCTACACCGTGAACGGCGAGGACCTGCCGACCGACGACCAGGGCTACCTGCTGGAGCCCGACTACGGCGACGAGGTGGTGCGCGTGATCGCGGCCGCCGAGAACATCGTGTTGACGGACGACCACTGGAAGGTGGTCGAGTACCTGCGCAACGAGTACCGCGAGCACGGCCACACGCCCAACTTCCGCAACATGCTCAAGGGCGTGGCCGAGGTGCTGCCCGGCTGCGACAGCAAGGCGCTGTACGACCTGTTCCCCGTCGGCCCCGCCAAGCAGGGCGCCAAGGTCGCCGGCCTGCCGCAGCCCTACGGAAAAGGCGGCTACTGA
>CAMLGG010000105.1 GCA_946479475.1 uncultured Ideonella sp.
CTGCCCGTAGCTCAACTGGATAGAGCAGCTGCCTTCTAAGCAGCAGGTCGGGGGTTCGAGTCCCTCCGGGCAGGCCACCGACCCCATCACCGCATCACACGGGCTTGGTACCCGAGCCGCTCACGGTGCGCTTGCCGGGTGTGACGTGCGCCGCGCGCTCCGCCTGGCGGGCGTGCCGGCTGGAATCCTCCAGCGCTCCTTCATCCCCGCTGCGTTCGGCCGCGGCCTCGTCGAGGCCCTCCTGTTCGGCGACCGCATCGCGGCGCTCGTGCGTGGGTTTGGCAGGGCCCGAAGGCCGACCGGCGCTGGTCATGGGCAATCTCCCTGTGCTCGGTTCGCGAAGCTGACTCCACCTTCGGCAGCAAATGCCGTGCCGAAGCATGGCGAGGCATGCGGTTTGCCGCGCACGCGCTTGAATGGAGGTGCCGCCATGGACGATGTCCAACTGCAGGAAGTCGAGGACGTCTACAACCAGTTGTGCAAGGGCCTGGGCCACGAACGCGTGACGGACGGCAACGTGGATGCGCTCGTTCGCCGCGCCGAGCAGGATGGCCACAGCATCCTGGCCCAGGAGCTGCGCGAGTGGAAAGCTTCGTGCAGCCCCCGCTCCGAAGCGCCGAACGCCACGCGGGCCGTCAAGCGCTGACGAACTGCATCTGCAGGTCGCCGTGGGCGTAGATCAGCGCGCCGGTGTCGGTCGACACGGTTTCGTGCGCGGTGCCACTGGGCGCCAGCTGGTAGTCGCCTTCCCTCAGCAGGTAGTCGTCCTGGAAAAGGTCGCCTCGCAGCATCAGGCACTCTTCGTCGTGCCCGTGGTGGTGGTGGGGCACGGTGGCGCCGGGTTCCGCGAGCCACAGCATGGCCGCCATGGGCCCTTCCTGCCAAAGCAGGCGCCGCTTGATCAGCGGGGCGTACTCTGCCCATTCGTGCGGCGAGTCCCGCGAGGTGCGTGACTCGCCCCAGCGCGCGGCATCGCCGGCTCCCAGGAACTGCTCACGCAGCAGGATCTGGGCGCCTTCGCTCCCGGCGGACGCGCAGACCGGCGAACGGCTGGACCCTTGGCTCTGCACGTGGTAGTCCAGCGCTCCGAGCGAAAGTGCCGGGGCCGCCTCGGCCTGGAGCTGCACATGGCCACGCAGCACCAGCCAGTCGCGGCCGATCCCTGGCTCGCCGGCCGGCAGCAGCCAAGCCCCCTGCGCCGACAGCTGGACCAGTCGAACCCTCACCGGCTCGCCCGGGCGCTGCGGGCCGGCCCGCTCGCCGCGGCGGTACAGCTCATGCACCACCCGCTGCGGCGTCTGCTCCAGCAGCACGCGCTCGCGCCGACGGACGTTGACCATCGCCCTGTCGAGACCAGCGCTGCGGGCGGCGCGCCGTTCCAGGCGCTCCCGCAGGCGAGGAACCGGGACGCCGTCCGTCCAGCCTTCAGCGAGCGGCCCTTGCAGCAGGACAGACACCTCGTCGGCGAGGGGATCGGGCGCAGACCGGATGACGTCGCCGGCACGCGCGGGGTTGTGGATCGAACCTTCCATGACCGGCTTTCCTTCCTGTTCTTCGTCCGGCATCGTCACAGCGGGATCTCCTCGCAGCCGGCCTCGGCCAGCTGTCGCCTGAGCGCGAGCAAGGACCGCCGGATCTGCGATTTCACCGTCCCGAGCGGCAGGCCGGTGCAGCTGGCGATCTCCTCGTGAGTCAAGCCGCGGAAGAACGCGAGAGCGATCAGCTGCCTCGGCTGCGCATCGAGCAACGCAAGCGCACGGTGCAGCAGATGCTCACCGCGGGTCGCGGCCAGGATCTCGTCCGGGCCGGCACCGTCCTCGTCGCACAGCGACGCCTGCTCCTCCTCCTCGAGCGGGACATGCGCCTGGCGCTCGCGCCGGCGCAGCGCGTCGATGGCCCGCGAGCGCGCCATCGCCAGCAGCCAGGTGAGCGGCCTGCCGCGCTCGAGATCGAAGCGCTCGGCCTGCCGCCAGACCTGCCAGTAGGTGTCCTCCACCACCTCCTCGGCGAGGCCGGCTTCGCGCACGATGCGGCCGACGAGGCCGAAGACTCGCGCGGCGGTCGTGTCGTAAAGAGCAGCCAGCGCGCGGTCATCCCGCTCGCGGATGCGCGAGATCAGCTGCGCCAGTGCGGCGTCGTCGAGCCGGCACGACGGGATGCCGACCTCCAGCGAGGCGCCTTCCTCCGGTGGCTCGCGCTCTTCGGCAAGCGCCTCGGCGAGCGCCTCCTCGTCGGCCAGCAGTGGCAGGGGAGCAGTGCCATGCGGCAGGTTCTCTGCGCCGCTCCCGGCCGAGGGGTCGGCAGGCATCACTGCCGGGCCTCGCGAGCGAAGAGCGACGATCTCCGGGCCGGCGTCTTCCGGCCGGGCTGGCGGCGGCGTGGCATCGGCATGGCTTCTCCCGGCATTCGATCCTTTCCATTGCGCCACGACGGCGCAGGCGGCAAAAGCGGGTTTACGCCAGTCGGCGTGCAGGGTCAGCGCGGCCGTCTCCGGTCGCGCGACGGCAGTCTCGATCACGGCACCTCGCTGCGGGTTCGTCCATCGCTTCCTACGACCGCTGCGCAGCCATGGATGCGCTACACCCGGCGTGCGGCAGGGTCAACGAGGCGAGAGGCGGTCGAGTTCCGCGCGCAGTGCCTCCAGGTAGGCGGCAGAGTCCTGCACGTCGTTGTGGCCGGCGTCTCGCAGGCGCAGCAGGCGCGCCCGCTCGCCAGCCGCCATGCGCAAGGCCTCGGCGTGGACCGGCGGGATCAGCGTGTCCAGCTCGCCGTGAACGATCCACACCGGCCCCTCGATGCGGCCGATGACTGCCTCCGTACGCAGCGGATACCGCAGCAGGGCCAGCGGCACCCACGGGTACTGCTCCGCCGCGAGGGCCGCCATGCTTCGGTACGGCGACACGAGCACCGTCAGCTCCGGCCGGACTTCGGCGGCGAGTTGAGCGGCCAGGCCACTTCCCAGCGAACGCCCGTAGACGACGACCGGCCGCCCGGCGTACTGGCTCGCAACCGAGCGCCATGCCGCCCGCACGTCTTCCATCAGCTGCGCCTCGCTGGCGATGCTGCCTGTGCTGCGACCGTAGCCGCGGTAGTCGAGCATGAAGAGGTCGAAACCGGCCCGGCGATAGAACTCGGCATTGACGAACCAGCTCGCCAGGTTGCCGCCGTTGCCGTGCAGGAAGAAGACGAGCCCTTTCGCTTCGGGCCGCTGCAGGTGCAGCGCGTGCAGCCGCGCTCCGGGCACGTCGACCCACACCTCGCGGACATCCGGCTCCGCCAGTGCCGCCGGCTGCTCGCGCGGCCAGGGGTCCGGCTGGAACAGCAGGCGCTCCTGGCGCCACCACAGCCAGGCCAGGGCCAGCAGGTACAACAACAGCGGAACGGCAGCCAGGACGAGCAGCCAGCGCATGGCCAGGGACAGTCGCGGGTTCATCGGTTCCGGGGGCAGCGGGATGCCCACGATACGCGCCACCGGCGGTGGCGGATGCACCTGCTTGAGTGTTGGATGGTCGGGGTGAGACGATTCGAACGTCCGACCCACTGCTCCCAAAGCAGTTGCGCTACCAGGCTGCGCTACACCCCGACGAAGGGGCGCATTGTAGCCGCCGGGTCAGAGCGCAACGTCGCTCAGCACCACGCCGTCCTCGTCGGCATACAGCCAGTCGCCGGGGCGCACCCATTCGCCCTGCACGCGGATCGGCTCGTCCAGGGTGCCTTCATCGCGCCGTGCCGTGGGCATCGGGCAGTGCCCGAGGGCGAAGATGCCCACCTCCGCGGCCCTCAGCTCGGCCAGGTCCCGTACCGCCCCGTTGACGAGCACGCCGGCCCAGCCGTTCTTCGCTGCGGCGGCCGCGAGGTTGCCGCCCAGCAGCGCCCTGCGCAGCGAGGCGCCGCCGTCGACCACGATCACGCCGCCCTCACCCGGCGCCTGAACCAGTTCGCGAAGCACCGAGTTGTCCTCGAAGCAGCGCACGGTCCGAACCGGGCCGTGGAAGGCGGGGCGCCCGCCGAAGGAGCGAAAGACACCCGGCAGGACGCGGAAGCCGGCATCCGCCCGGTCGCGGAAGCTGTCGCACAGGTCGCAGGTCGAGGCGGTCGGGTTTGCTGTCATCACACGGTTTCGTCTGGGATGGAGGACTTCAGCGGCGGGCGCGCCAGGCCGACGGGCCGGTGCTCCCGGATCACGCGAAGGATGATGGAGGTGCTCGTCTCGGTCAGGTCGCAGAACCGCGAGACCACGGCGTCCAGGTGATCCACGTCGACGACGGCGATTTCCAGCACCCAGCTGTCCTCGCCGGTCACGTTGAAGGCGGTGATCACCTCCGGAGTCTCCTCGACGACCTTGACCACGCGGGCGTACTCGGCCCGGCCGATGCGGATGACGGCCCGGATGCCGTAGCCCAGGGCCTTCAGGTTCACGGTGGCGCGGTAGCCGGTGATGACACCCGCCGTCTCGAGCTTGCGCACGCGCTCCGTCACGGCGGGCTGGGAAAGATGCACGCGCCTGCCCAGCTCGGTCATCGACAGCCGGGCATCGGCCTGGAGTTCGGCCAGGATGCGGGCGTCATAGCTGTCGAAATCGGGGGAGGGATTCATGGTCAAAGCCTAACATCGATGTGACCTTGAAAACAAAGGCAAGCCAACAACATCGCCTTGAAGTTCGTATGGAATCGACGAACGGCCTTGCCTAACATCTGGCGTCATGACGACCACCATAGCCACCCGCGCACCTGCTTTCGGCCTTTCGCCGCTGCTGATCGCCTGCCTCGCGGCGACCTGGCTGGTCTGGGGCTCGACCTACCTGGCGATCAAGTTCGCGCTGCTGAGTTTCCCGCCTTTCTTCCAGATGGGCACGCGCTTTCTGGCCGCCGGCGCCCTGCTGCTGGCGTGGATGCGCTGGCGCGGCGCGCCCATGCCGTCCCCCGTCCAGTGGCGCAATGCCCTCATCTGCGGGACCCTGATGCTGGCAGGCGGCATGGGCGGCACGGCCGTGGCCGAGACGTCGGTGGGCTCTGGCCTGGTGGTGGCCTTCATCGCCGTGCTGCCGCTCATGATCGCGCTGGTGAACCTCTGCTACGGCGTGAAGCCGGGCCGGCTCGAAGGGGCCGGCATCGCCGTCGGCCTGGTCGGCGTCCTGATGCTCACCCAGGGCGCGAGCTTCCAGGCCTCGACCCACGGCCTGGTGGCGGTGACGGTGGCCTGCCTGAGCTGGTCGATCGGCAGCGTGCTGAGCCAGCGCACCCTGCCCCTGGCCCCGGGCGCGATGGGGTTCGCCAGCGAGATGCTGTGCGGCGGCGTGGTGCTGCTGGCGCTGTCGCTGGCAGCCGGCGAGACGCCCAGCTGGCCGCCGCAGCCAGAGGCCGTGGCGGCCTGGTTCTTCCTGGTCGTCTTCGGCTCGCTGATCGCCTTCAACGCCTACATGGTGCTGCTCGCGCGGGCTTCGGCGGGCTTGGCATCGAGCTACGCCTTCGTCAATCCGGTCATCGCCATGCTGCTGGGCGTGGCGATAGGCGGCGAGACGGTCACCGGCTACGAGTGGTCGGCGGTAGCGGTCGTGCTGGCGGGCGTGGTGCTGCTGGTCGGCGGGCGCAGCGGCAAATAGCTCAAGCGCCCTGCTGCTGCCGCGCCAAGGCAGCAGCCCGGATGGCGGCCAGCGTGCCTCGCGTGTGGCTGACGTCCGGGTCGAGCCGGAGGTGCAGCAGCGTGGGCCGGCCCGCAGCCAGGGCCGCGGCAAAAGCGGATTCGAACTGGGCCGTGCGTTCGACCGTGGCGGCTTCCCAGCCGTAGGCGCGGGCGAGGGCCGCGAAGTCCGGATTGACGAGGGTCGTGCCGCTGACCCGCCCCGGATACTCGCGCTCCTGGTGCATGCGGATGGTGCCGTAATGGCCGTTGTCCACCACGATGCTGATCAGCTTCGTCGCCCCGTAGGCCTTGGCCGTCGCCAGCTCCTGGCCGTTCATCAGGAAGTCGCCGTCTCCCGTGAGGTTGACGGCCACGCGATGCGGTTGCGTGAGACTGGCCGCGACGGCTGCCGGCAGGCCGTAGCCCATCGCGCCGGCGGTGGGCGCGAGTTGCGTCTTGCCGCCCACGGCCAGGCCGCGGTAGCGCAGGTAGCGGTGCAGCCAGCCGGCGTAGTTGCCCGCGCCGTTGGTGTAGATCGTGTCGGCCGGCGCCAGGCGCTCGAGGGTCTTGACAACCTCCGCCATGTCGAGCGGCTCGACCGCCGGATGCAGGCGGTTGGCTTCGCAGTCGGCGTGCGCGGCGGCGGTCCAGTCGGCCCAGGGCAAGCCGCCCGGCGCGGCGAGCGTCTCCAGGGCCTTGCCGGCGGCGGACAGTGAGGCCTGCAGGGCCACGTCGGGCGCATAGACCCGGCCCAGTTCTTCCGGCCCGGGATGCAGGTGCACGAGCGCCTGCCTCGGCCGCGGAGGGTCCAGCAGGCTGTAGCCGCTGGTGGTCATCTCGCCCAATCGCACGCCGATGGCGAGCACCAGGTCGGCCTCTTCGCGGATGCGCCGTGCCAGTGCCGGGTTGATCGCGATGCCCACGTCGCCGGCGTACTGCGGGTGGCGGTTGTCGAACACGTCCTGGTAGCGGAAGGCACAAGCCACCGGCAGCTGCCAGTTCTCCGCGAACCTCTGCAGGGCCAGCGCGCTGTCCCGCGTCCAGCCATGGCCGCCGACGATCATGAACGGACGCTGCGCCGCCAGCAGGCGCGAGCGCAGGTCTCGCAAGGCGCCCGGCGCAGGCCAGGCCTCGGCCGCCTCCGCGCGCGGCAGCACCGCGGCGCTCGTCTCCGAGGTCAAGAGATCCTCGGGCAGCGCCAGCACCACCGGGCCCGGCCGCCCTTGTTGCGAGACGCGGAAGGCCCGGGCGAGGTACTCGGGCAGCCGGTCGGCGGACTGCACCTCGGCTGCCCACTTCGCCATGCCCAGCGTGCCGGGGCCGAAGAACTGGCGGTAGTCGAGTTCCTGGAAGGCCTCGCGGTCGCGCTGGTCGGATGCCACCTGGCCGACCAGCAGGATCAGCGGCACGCTGTCCTGGAAAGCCGTGTGGACGGCGATCGAAGCGTTGGTGGCGCCGGGCCCGCGCGTGACGCAGCAGACGCCGGGCCGGCCGGTGAGCCGCGCGTGCGCATCGGCCATGAAGGCCGCACCGCCCTCCTGGCGGCAGGCGATGAAGCGGATGCGGTCGCGATGCTCGTGAAAGCCGTCGAGAACGGCCAGGTAGCTTTCTCCGGGCACGCCGAACACGGTGTCGACACCCTGCGCGACCAGCGCCTCGACGAGCAGGTGGCCGGCGGGCCGGGCAGCGATGGCGGATTCAGGCATGCGCGGCACTGTAGCGCGCGCCCTGCGCCGGCTCGCTCAAGCTCGGCGGCGGCTCGCCAGGCCGACCAGGCTGGCCGTGACGATGCCCAGCACGAGCGCCAGCGCGGCACCGTAGAAGACGCCGTGGGCCGCGCCGCGGTCCATCAGGCTGCCGAACACGGGCGCCGACAACGCGAAGCCCACATCCAGGCCCGAGTAGACGGTGCCGTAGACGCGGCCGGTGGCGCCCGGAGGCGAAGCGCGCTTGATCAGCATGTCGCGCGAGGGTCCTGCCAGGCCGGTCCCGAACCCCGCCACCGCCGCGATCACCGCGGTGACCAGGCCCGGGAGCCACCCGGTGCCCGCAATCAGCAGCAGCACGGCCGAGGCGGCCATCGCGAATCCGATGTTGCGCTCCAGCGCGCCGGACTTGGCCACGAGGAAACCGCCCACGACCATGCCGGCAGCCCCGCACAGCATGTAGCCCGTCACCACGAGCGCGGTGACGGTGCCCGGCAACGCGAACATCTTCTGCAGGGCCGGGCTGGCGAAGCTCTGCATCGCGCTCAACGCCGCCGTCGAGAAGAAGAAGAACGAGAAGCACAGCCACACCGAAGGCAGTCGCAGGAAGGCCATCGGGTGCTCGCCCGCGGGCGCGGGCGCCGCGCCCGAGCCGGCCCGCTCATGGGCCCAGCTGCCCTGGCGGTCGTCGATGGACTGCCTGTTCAGCGCAAGCAGCAACAGGATGGCCAGGGCCACGAGGGCAAAGCCGACGCAGGCGAAGCGCCAGCTTCCCGTCGCCTGGGCGATGCCGATCGAGAACACCGGCGCCAGGGCCCAGCCCAGGTTGCCCGAGATGCCGTGCACCGAGAAGGCGTGGCCCAGGCGCGGCTGCGAGACGCGCTTGTTGAGGATGGTGAAGTCCACCGGGTGGAACGGCGAGTTGCCCAGGCCCGCCAGCGCGGCAGCCAGCAGCAGGCCGCCGAACCCGTTGGCGCTGGCCGCCGCGACCGCCGCCAGCACGAAGCACGACAGGGCCGCGAAGAGCACCGGCCGCGCGCCCGTGCGGTCCACCAGGAAGCCGGCCAGGGCCTGGCCGATGCCGGAGATGACGAAGAAGGTGCTGACGAGCAGCCCGAGCTCCGAATAGCTCAGCCCGAAATCCCGGATGAAGGCCGGGAACAGCGGCGGCAGCAGCATGTGGAAGAAGTGCGAGCAGCCGTGGGCCAGGCCGATCAGGCCGATGGTGGTGAAGTCGTGGCGCGCCGTGGAGACGGCCGGCAAGGGAACGGAAACCGTGTTCATGTGGCCCGACTCTAGGCGGGGTCGGCCCGTCAGGGTTACGATACTTCGACAAGTACTGTCGAATTCATGCCAAAGCCCCGCCGCACGATCCCGCCCCGGTCCAGCCTCCCTCCACAGGACCCGATGCGGCACGAGCCCACGCCGGCACGCCCGGTTCGCGGCAAGTCGCGCCGGATGGAGTACCAGATGGACATCCAGCCGCACTGGCACTCCTGGGGCCAGCTGGTGTTCTCGACCACGGGCGCCGTCCGCGTCAGCGCCCAAGGCCGCTCAGGCGACAACACCTACATCGTGCCGCCTTCGCGTGCGGTGTGGATCCCGGCAGGGGTGGTTCACGCCGTCACGGCGATCGAGCAGGCGGACCTGCGCACCCTGTACCTGCACGAGAGCGCGGTGCAAGCGCTGGGAACGAACGCCGACTGGTCCGCCTGCCGCGTGCTGGACGTGACGCCGCTGCTGCGCGAGCTGGTGCTGCAGATGGCGGTCGAGCCCGATCCCGCCCCGGCCTGCGCCGCGGACCTGGCGCGCGAGCTGGCCATAGGCGCGCTGATCCTGGACGAGCTGCGCCGTGCCCGCAGCCTGCAGCTCGGCCTGCCGCTGCCGCGCCCGGGGCGTCTGCGCCGCGTCTGCGAGGCCATGCTCGACCAGCCGCTGCGCCATGCCGACATCGAAGGCTGGGCCGAGGAGGCCGCGACCAGCCCGCGCACCCTGTCGCGCTGGTTCAGCGAGGAGCTCGGCACCAGCTACGGCCAGTGGCGCCAGCAGCTGCTGCTCGCCAAGGCGCTGTCGATGGCCGCCCGCAAGCAGCCGATGCGGCTCATCGCCGCCGAGCTCGGCTACGCCAGTCCGAGCGCCTTCAGTGCCATGGTCACCCGTGCCGTCGGCATGCCGCCGAGCCGGTTCTTCGCCGAGGCCTGACCCTGCTTGGGATCCGCCCAAGGGCCCCCACCTAGAATTCCTCCATGACAGAAGCCGTCTTCGACTACACGCGCCAGGACGCAACCGGTGCCACCTGCACCGCCCACGCCTGGGCCAGGGTGCCTGCGCCGCTCACCAAGCCCCAGAGGGAGGAGCTCAAGGCCCGCGCTGCCGCGCTTCTCAAGGCCAAGGGCGCCGTGCTGGTTTCGCACTACTACGTCGAGGACGACCTGCAGGACCTGGCGCTGGAGACGGGCGGCTGCGTGGCCGATTCGCTCGAGATGGCCCGCTTCGGCCGCGACCATGCCAGCCAGACCCTCGTCGTCGCCGGCGTGCGCTTCATGGGCGAGACGGCCAAGATCCTGTCGCCCGACAAGCGGGTGCTGATGCCGGATCTCGAAGCCACCTGCTCGCTCGACCTGGGCTGCCCACCCGAAGACTTCGCCCGCTTCTGCGACGCCCATCCCGACCGCCAGGTGGTCGTCTATGCCAACACCAGCGCGGCAGTGAAGGCTCGTGCCGACTGGATGGTGACCAGCTCCTGCGCCCTGGCCATCGTGCGCCACCTGAAGGACCAGGGCCAGAAGATCCTCTGGGCGCCCGACAAGCACCTGGGCCGCTACATCCAGCAGGAGACCGGCGCGGACATGCTGCTGTGGAACGGTGCCTGCATCGTGCACGACGAGTTCCGTGCCACGGAGCTGGAGCTGCTGAAGGCCGAGCATCCCGGTGCGATGGTGCTCGTGCACCCCGAGTCCCCCGACGAGGTGGTCAAGCTGGCCGACGTGGTGGGCTCGACCTCGCAGATGCTCAAGGCGGTGATCGAGGGCAAGGCGAAGGAATACATCGTCGCCACCGACAACCAGATCATGCATCGCATGCGCCAGCTGGCGCCGGGCAAGACGCTGATCGAGGCGCCGACGGCCGGCAACTCGGCGACGTGCAAGAGCTGCGCGCACTGCCCGTGGATGGCGATGAACGGCCTGCAGGGCGTGATCGACTGCCTCGAGCGTGGCCACGGCGAGATCCACGTCGACCCTGCCATCGGCCGCCAGGCCGTGCGTTGCATAGACCGCATGCTGGACTTCGTGGCCGCGCATCCCGCTGCCCTGGCGCCCAAGGTGCAGGGCATGGTCCGCGGGATCGGAGCCGCCTGATGTTCGACCACGACGAATCGCTCGAGGAGGCGCGCGCCCGCAACGTGCGGGATGCGCTGTTCGAAGACATCGGCCGCGCCGACTGGACCAGCCTGCTGGTGCCCGCCGGCCAGCGCGTGAAGGCCCGCGTCATCGTGCGCGAGGATGCCGTGCTTTGCGGCCGCGAATGGTTCGAGGCCTGCCTGGCCGCACTCGACCCCGCCGGACAGGTGCGGTGGCTCTACGCCGAGGGCGCGAAGATGCAGGCCGACACGCCGGTGTGCGAGATGGAGGCGGAAGCCCGAGCCCTGCTCTCGGCCGAGCGCCCGGCGCTCAACTTCCTGCAGCTGCTGTCGGCCACGGCAACGGTGACGCGCAGGCATGTCGAAGCGATCGCAGGAGCCTCGCCCAATCCGCGCGGCTGCGCGGTCCTCGACACCCGCAAGACCATCCCCGGCCTGCGACAGGCGCAGAAGTACGCGGTGCGCATCGGCGGCGGCCAGAACCAGCGGCTCGCGCTGTGGCACGGCATCCTGATCAAGGAGAACCACATCGCGGCGGCGGGGGGCATCGCCGCCGTGCTGCGCAACGCGCGCGAGTTAAACGCCGGAGTCGACATCCAGATCGAGGTCGAGTCGCTGGGCCAGCTGCAGGAGGCATTGGACGCAGGCGCCAACAGCGTCCTGCTCGACAACTTCAGCCTTGGCCAGATGCGCGAGGCCGTGGCCTTGACCGCCGGCCGTGCACTGCTGGAGGCCTCCGGCGGGGTCACGCTCGCGGGCCTGCGCGAGATCGCGGCGACCGGGGTCGACCGCATCTCCATCGGCAAGCTCACCAAGGACGTGATCGCCGTCGACTACTCGATGCGCGTGCTGCAGAGCTGAAAAGCTCACGCAAACCCGGGCCCGCGGCCCTGGCGGACGAGCGAAACTGCCCTCCCCGCCCGATCACTGGAAACCAACGGCATGGATACCGCGTCGATCCACAACTTCTACGAGAAAGCCGTGTTCACTGCCGTGCAGGAGCAGGCGCAGCAGCACCCGCACCTGCAGGACAACGGCGACACGCTGGCCGACATCGCCTGCGTGGCGCTGAACCGCCTGCCGCCGCGCTACATCCGGCACGACGTCGACTTCGCGTTCTTCCAGACCGAGAACGAGCGCTCTGAGTCCGAGCGTGCCGTGCAGGAGGCGGTGGAGTTCGCCTTCGGCTTCGTCCAGGCCCGCAACGCGATGCGGGCACGCCGCTAGGCTAGCTAGTTCATCAGCCCGTAGACCCGCTCGGGCAACACGCGCGATAGGCCCTTGCGTTCGCCGGCCGGCCCGGTGATGGCGAACTCCGGCTTCGCCGTGTCCCGCGGCGAGGTCGCGGCAATCGGCTGACCGGCGGCGTTGGTGAGACTCGCCACCATCGGGGTGGTGGCAGTGGCGCCGCGGCGGGCGACGACACCGATCTCGCCGCTCCTGAGCTGCACCAGTTCGCCCGGGGGATACAGGCCGAGCGCCTTGATCATGCCGGCGCCCAGCGGGCCGCCCTGTTCCTCCTGGAACAGCTGCCGTGCCGCCGCCTGGATCGGCAGCGCCGGCCGGAAGGCGCGGCTGCTGATCTTGGCGGTGAACACATCCACCGTGCGCAGTGCATGAGCCATCTCGCCCACTGCCGTGGTGCCCCCCGGATAGCCCGTCCCGTCGGGCCGCTCATGGTGCTGGCGGACCATGGCCAGCCAGTCGGCATCCACCACGCCGGCTGCCTCCAGCAGCGTGGCGGAGGCGTCCGGGTGGGCCCGGATGAGCTGCCGCTGCCTCGTGGTGGGCGGATCGGGTTGCACCGCCATCTGGGCCTGCAGTTCCAGGATCGAGACATTCATCGTCAACGCGCCCAGCACCAGCTTCAGCTGCTGCTCGCCCGACCAGCCGAGCTGGCGCCCGAGAACCACGGCGACGGTGGCGGCGTGCAGGGCATGCGTCAATGCATAGAGGGCAACGCGCTGCTCGGCCGGGCGGATGGTCACGAACAAGGCCACGTCGACATCACGCTCGACCTGCTCCACCACTTGCCGGCCCAGGGCCCGCAGCTCCGGTTCGCAGGGCATGCCGGCCAACACCTTCCGGAGCAGCGCGTCGAGCTCCCAGACCAGCCTTTCCCAGCGGTCGAACAGCGTGGGCTCGCGGTAGGTGGACATCAGCGGACTGCCGTCCCCGGCAGGGCGCGCCTGCCGATCCCGCCGGATGGCATGGGCCTCTTCGTTGTCGACCCAGGCTCCGCGTTCCAGCAGCATCTCGAGCTGGGTATCGCTCGTCAGCACCTGGCCCGCCGCGAGCAGACGCCTTCCGTACTCATCGTGCACATGGAAGGGCAAAGGCGCCCCGACCGCGATCAGGTCGCGAACGGTGGCAAGCGGCGCGCGTTGCGCATGGCCCATCTGAGGATCCTTCCGGCCCAGGACTTCAGGCCTTGGCTCGGCAGGTGTACTCCATCACGGAGTTAGGCGCAAGCCTCAGCGCCGTTCGCTTCGCGCCGGCCGGGTCAGCACCGTGGGAAAGCTCACGGGCAGGGTCTGAGGGAAATCCCTGCTGTAGTGCAAGCCCCGGCTCTCGTGCCGGACCAGGGCCGAGCGCACGATGAGCTCGGCGCACTCGACGAGGTTGCGCAGTTCCAGCAGGTCCCTCGTCACGCGGAAATTGGCGTAGTAGTCGTCGATCTCGGTACGCAGCAGCTCGATCCGGTGCAGCGCGCGCTCGAGCCGCTTCGTGGTCCGCACGATGCCCACGTAGTTCCACATCAGCAGGCGCAACTCGTCCCAGTTGTGCGAGATCACGACCTGCTCGTCGGCACTCTCGACGAGACTCTCGTCCCAGGCCGGCAGCGGTGGCGCCTGCACCGGCGGGCCGCCGAGGATCGCCGTGGCGCAGGTTCGGCCAATCACGACGCATTCGAGCAGCGAGTTGCTGGCCAGGCGATTCGCGCCATGCAGGCCCGTGTAGGTGGCCTCGCCGACGGCAAACAGCCCCGGGAGGTCGCTGCGGCCGTTGAGGTCGGTGACGACGCCGCCGCAGGTGTAGTGGGCCGCGGGCACCACGGGGATGGGCTGTCGCGCGATGTCGATGCCCAGCGTCAGGCAGCGCGCGTGGATGGTCGGGAAGTGCTCCTTGAGGAAGGCCTCGCCGAGGTGCGTGGCATCGAGCCAGACGTGGTCGACGCCGTGCTTCTTCATCTCGAAGTCGATGGCGCGGGCGACGATGTCGCGCGGGGCCAGTTCGCCTCGCTCGTCGTGCGCGTGCATGAAGCGCGGCCCCCAGGGCTCCTCGGGCGTGGCCTGTCCGTTCAGGGGCAGGCGCAGCACCGCGCCCTCGCCCCGCATCGCCTCGGTGATGAGGAAGCTTCGCTCCTGCGGGTGGTAGAGGCAGGTCGGGTGGAACTGGATGAACTCCATGTTCGCGACCCGGCAGCCGGCGCGCCAGGCCATCGCGATGCCATCGCCGGTAGCCGTATCGGGATTGGTGGTGTAGCGGTAGGTCTTGCCGACACCGCCGGTGGCGAGCACCACGGCCCTGGCCGGCAAGGTCTCCACCCGCTGCCGCTCGATGTCCAGTGCATAGACGCCGTGGCAATGAGGCGGCGCATCCTCCCGCTTCAGGTGGCGCTCGGTGATCAGGTCCACCGCCATCCAGCGCTCCTTCAGGGTCACCAGCGGATGGGCCTGGGCCCGCGCCAGCAGGGCCTCGTGGATGGCGCGACCGGTCGCGTCGGCCGCGTGGGCGATGCGGCGAACCGCATGGCCGCCTTCGCGGGTCAGGTGCAGGCCGAGGGGGCCGGAAGGGTCCGGCGAGAAAGGCACTCCCTGCTGCACCAGCCACTCGATCGCCTCGGGACTGTGCTCGGCGATGAAGCGGGCGGTCTGTTCGTCGACCAGGCCGGCGCCCGCATCCTGCGTATCGCGCACATGCGATTCGACGCTGTCGTCCGAGCCGAGCACGCCGACGATGCCGCCCTGGGCCCAGGCGGTGGCGCCTTCGCCCAGATTGCGCTTGGCCAATACGACGACCGGCTGGCCCTGGGAGGCGAGATGCAGCGCCACCGTGAGGCCGGCCAGGCCGGCGCCGACGATGACGACCGGCTCGCGAGATGCGTCTTGCATGGCTTCGGGCGCTCCGGCCCCGCAGTCACAAAACGGTCATTCTAGAAGTCTGACCGGTTCGTGTTGCGGCAAGGGTCGGCGCACAGGCCTGCCGCCGACCGCTCTTTCAGTGCACCACGCGCTCGAACCTGAACTCGCCGTTCTCGAAACGAACCGGGATCACGTCCTTCACGCCGAACTTGCCTTCGAGGATCAGGCGAGCGACCGGGTTCTCGATCTCCTGCTGGATCGCGCGCTTCAACGGCCGGGCGCCGAACACCGGGTCGAAGCCGACCTTGGCGATCTCGGCCAGCGCCTCGGGCGTCACGTCCAGCCTCATCTCCATCTTGGCCAGCCGGTTCTCCAGGGCCTTGAGCTGGATCCTGGCGATCGACTCGATGTTCTTCTGGTCGAGGGCGTGGAACACCACCGTCTCGTCGATCCGGTTGAGGAACTCCGGACGGAAGTGCTGCTTGACCTCGCCCCACACGGCCTCGCGGATGTCCTCGCTCGCCTGCCCGGCCATCTGCATGATCAGGTGCGAGCCCAGGTTGCTCGTCATCACGATCACCGTGTTCTTGAAGTCCACCGTGCGGCCCTGGCCGTCGGTGAGGCGGCCATCGTCGAGCACCTGAAGCAGCACGTTGAACACGTCCGGGTGAGCCTTCTCCACCTCGTCGAGCAGCAGCACGCTGTAGGGCTTGCGCCGGACCGCCTCGGTCAGGTAGCCGCCCTCGTCGTAGCCCACGTAGCCCGGGGGCGCACCGATCAGGCGCGAAACCGAGTGCTTCTCCATGAACTCGCTCATGTCGATGCGGACCATGTGGTCCTCGCTGTCGAAGAGGAACCCTGCCAGCGCCTTGCACAGCTCCGTCTTGCCCACGCCCGTCGGGCCGAGGAAGAGGAAGGAGCCCAGCGGCCGGTTCGGGTCCGACAGGCCGGCGCGCGAGCGGCGGATGGCGTCGGCCACCGCGGTGATCGCCTCGTCCTGGCCGACCACGCGTTCGTGCAGCTTGGCCTCCATCTGCAGCAGCTTGTCCCGCTCGCCCTGCATCAGCTTGCTGACCGGAATGCCGGTGGCGCGCGCGACGACCTCGGCGATCTCCTCGGCACCGACCATCGTGCGCAGCAGCTGAGGCGCGCCCGGCGTGCCCTTCTTGCCGGCCTCCTTGGCCTGCGCCTCCTTCAGGCGCTTCTCCAGCTCGGGCAGCTTGCCGTATTGCAGCTCGGCGACCTTGTTGAAATCGCCCTTGCGCTTGAGCTCCTCGACCTGGAACTTGATCTTCTCGATCTCTTCCTTGACCTGGGCCGAGCCCTGGGCCGTGGCCTTCTCGGACTTCCAGATCTCCTCCAGGTCGGCGTACTCGCGCTCGAGCTTGGCGATTTCCTCCTCGATCAGGCCGAAGCGGCGCTGCGAAGCCTCGTCGTGCTCCTTCTTGACCGCCTCGCGCTCTATCTTCAGCTGGATCAGCCGGCGGTCGAGCTTGTCCATCGCCTCCGGCTTGGAGTCGATCTCGATCTTGATCTTGGCGGCGGCCTCGTCGATGAGGTCGATGGCCTTGTCGGGCAGGAAGCGGTCGGTGATGTAGCGGTGGCTCAGCTCGGCCGCGGCGACGATGGCCGGGTCGGTGATCTCCACGCCGTGGTGGACCTCGTACTTCTCCTGCAGGCCGCGCAGGATGGCGATGGTCGCCTCCACGCTGGGCTCATCGACCAGCACCTTCTGGAAGCGGCGCTCCAGCGCGGCGTCCTTCTCGA
>CAMLGG010000106.1 GCA_946479475.1 uncultured Ideonella sp.
GTGAGATAGCCCTGCGGCAGCCGCTCGACCAGCTTGCGCGCCAGGCTCAGGCCGTTGGCATGGATGCCGCTGGAGGCGAGCAGCACGATGGCGTCCCCTGGGGCGAGCGCGTCGCCGACCGACAAGCGCGACTTGGGACTGACGATGCCGGTGCAGGAGGCCGCGAGGTCGATGCGGCCCGGCTCGACGATGCCGGCCAGCGCGGGCGTCTCGCCGCCGCCCCAGGCGACGCCGCAGACGTCGCAGGCCTTCTTCCAGCCCTCGACCAAAGCCTGCGCGCGTTGGGCATCGCCGAACCAGTCGCTGCCGCCGGCGGCCCAGTAGGCCTGCACGACCAGCGGCGTGGCGCCGACCGTGATGAGGTCGTTGACCGCCATGGCGATCGTGTCCTGCGCGATGCCGGCGTAGTAGCTGTTGCCGGTCAGGGCCTTCATCTCGTCGGCCACCAGGGCCTTGGAGCCGAGGCACTCGACGATGCTGGCCAGGTAGAACGGGCCCACGTCCACCACGTAGGCCGATTCGCCGCGCGAGGCCTTCACTTCGCTGAAGCCGTGGCCGGCCAGGTGCCCGGCGGTGGCGGCGGCGGCGCGCTGCGCAGCCACCTTGAGCGGATCGATCAGGTCGTAGTTGACGCCGGCCTGTTCGTAGCTCAGCGTGCCGGGGGAAGAGGGCGTGGAACTCATGGGCGAAGATTATCGGCCACCTCGTCCGCATGGCCCGCGGCCCTGCGATGCCCCTCGTAGAATGGCCGGCATGAGCTATGTGGTCCTGGCGCGCAAGTACCGTTCGCGCAATTTCGAGGAGATGGTCGGCCAGGACCATGTGGTGCGGGCCCTGACCCACGCGCTGGAGCAGGGCCGCCTGCACCATGCCTACCTCTTCACCGGCACCCGCGGCATCGGCAAGACCACCGTCTCGCGCATCCTCGCCAAGTGCCTGAACTGCGTCGGCCCGGACGGCACCGGCGGCATCACCGCCAGGCCCTGCGGCGTGTGCACCGCCTGCCGCGAGATCGATGCCGACCGCTACATCGACTACACCGAGCTCGACGCCGCCAGCAACCGCGGCATCGACGAGGCGCGCGACCTGATCGAGCGCGCCTCCTACAAGCCCAGCGTCGGCCGCTTCAAGGTCTTCATGATCGACGAGGCGCACCAGCTCACCAAGGACGCCTTCAACGCGCTGCTGAAGACGCTGGAGGAGCCCCCCGAGTATCTGAAGTTCGTGCTGGCCACGACGGACCCCGAGAAGATGCTGCCGACAGTGCTCAGCCGCTGCCTGCAGTTCAACCTGCGGCCGATGGCGCCGCAGACGGTGGCCGAGCACCTGCACAACGTGCTGGAGAAGGAGAACGTGCCGGTCGAGCCGGGGGCGCTGCGCCTGCTCTCCCGCGCGGCCCGAGGGTCCATGCGCGATGCGCTTTCCTTGACCGACCAGGCCATTGCCTATGGCGGTGGCCGGCTGGAAGAGGCCGCCGTGCGGGCCATGCTGGGCAGCGTGGACCGGCGCCATGCCCAGCGCCTCATCGAGGCCTTGGCGCGTCGCGACGGTGCGGCCGTGCTGGTCGAGGCCGAGGGCCTGCGCAGCCAGGGCCTGTCGGCCGCGGGCACGCTCGAGGAGATGGCGCGCCTGCTGCAGCAGATGGCGGTGGAGCAGGTCGTTCCCGGCGCGCTCGATGCCACCGACCCGGACACCGAGGCCGCCCGCCAGCTGGCGCCCGTCCTGGCGCCGGATGAGACCCAACTGCTCTACAGCATGGTGCTGCAGGGGCGCGCCGAGCTCAGCCTGGCACCGGACGAGTACGCCGGCCTGGTGATGGTGCTGCTGCGATTCCTGGCCTTCCCGGCGCAGGCCGGTGGCGCGTCTGCTCGCAGCGCTCCCTTGCCGGCCCCGGTTGCCGCACCGGCTCCGGCTTCAGCGGCCCTGCAGGCCCGCGTGGCCGAACGGGCCCGCGCCGTGGTGCCCCCGCCGGCGCTCACTCGACCGGTCGCCCAGCCAGGCGCGATCGCGTCTCCCAGGCCCGTCGTCACTGCCCCACCGGTCGCGTCGCCGGTGCCTCGTCCAGCGGCTCAGCAGGTCGAGGATGAGCCGCCGCCCTGGATGGACGAAGCGCCGTTCGAGGGTGAGCCGGTTGCCGCGGCAGCGCCGGCCGCCGAAGCGCCCGCGCCGGTCGCGGCCCCGTCCGTTGCCGAGGTGCCCGTGGTGCAAAGGACGGCCCTGGGAGACCGCTGGGCCGAGCTGGTGGGCACGCTCGTCGCTGCGAATGCGGTCACTGCCCTGGCCCGTGAGCTGGCCATGCAGGCCGAGCTGACGCTCGTCGAGCCGGGCGAAGGCGCAGAGCGCTGGTGCCTGCGTGTCGAAAGAGAGACCTTGCGCGCCCCGACGCTGTCCGAGAAGCTGCAGGCCGCCTTGCGTGCCCACACCGGCCTCACGCTGCGGCTGGAGGTCGTGGCCGGCACGCCTGGCGATTCGCCGGCCCGCCGCGAGGCCGAGGCGGCTGCGCAGCGCCAGCGCGAAGCCGAGGCCATCATCCACGGCGACCCGGTGGTGCAATCGATGCTCGCGCAGTTCTCGACTGCGCGGATCGTGCCGGGCTCCATCCGCCCGGCCTGAACCGTACGAACCACAGAAGGACGAACCATCATGATGAAGGGTCAACTCGCCGGCCTGATGAAGCAGGCCCAGGCCATGCAGGACAACCTGCGCAAGGCGCAGGAGGAGCTGGCGCAGATCGAGGTCGAGGGCCAGTCCGGCGCCGGCCTGGTGAAGGTCGTGATGACCTGCAAGAACGACGTCAAGCGCGTCACCATCGACCCGAGCCTGCTTGCCGACGACAAGGACATGCTCGAGGACCTGGTGGCTGCGGCCTTCAACGACGCGGTGCGCAAGGCCGAGGCGACCAGCCAGGAGAAGATGGGCAAGATCACGGCCGGCATGCCGCTGCCCCCCGGCATGAAGATGCCCTTCTGAGATCCTGCAACGGCCGGGCGTGAACCACCTCGATGCGCTGATCGATGCCTTGCGCAAGCTGCCGGGCGTCGGCGTGAAGTCCGCGCAGCGCATGGCGTTCCACCTCCTGCAGCATGACCGCGCCGCGGCGCAGCAGCTCGCGCGAGCGCTGGAGGAGGCGGTGAAGTCGGTCCGGCATTGCAGCCGCTGCCACACCTTCACCGACGACGAACTGTGCGCGATCTGCCGTGACGACAGCCGCGATGCGCGCCAGCTTTGCGTGGTCGAGACGCCGGCCGACCAGGCCGCCCTCGAGCGCACCGGCAGCTACCACGGCTACTACTACGTCCTGATGGGCCGCATCAGCCCGCTCGACGGGATAGGCGCCAGCAGCCTGGGCGCGCCAGGCTTGCTGGCCCGCGCGGCACAAGGCGGTGTGGAGGAGGTCATCCTTGCCACCAGCTTCACCGCCGAGGGTGAGGCCACGGCGCATGTGCTGGCGGAGATCCTCAAGGCGCGGGGTCTCAAGGTGACCCGGCTCGCCCGGGGCGTGCCTGCCGGCAGCGAGCTCGAGTACGTCGATCTTTCGACCATCGCCCACGCGCTGGTCGACAGGCGGTGAAGCGGCCGCCTTACTTGCGCGTCATCCGCACCGGGCCCGCCTTGGGCGCCGCAGATCGCGAAACCGGGCGCGCGGCAGGGCGAGTGCCGGCGGACTTGCCGGCAGAGGATGCGACACGCGTCGTCGCCTTCGCCTTGTTCGGCAGGTAGAGCACGACGCTGGCGCTCGGCTTGAACTTCGAGCTCACGCCGACCTTGTTCCACTGAGCGACCTGGGTTGCCGAAACGCCGTAGCGCTTGGCAATCGCAGCCACGGACTCGCCCTTGCGGCTGGCGCGCACGGTCAACCGCCGCAGCGGCGGCACATCCGGCGCGAGGGCGATCATGGCGTTGTCCGCGATGTGCTCGGAGACATCCGCATCCCGCCGCGCCGTGCGCGGCACGAGCAGCGTGGAACCCGCCTTCACGAGCATGCGCGGCGGGATGTGGTTCACCTCGCGCAGCGCTGCCTCGCTCATGCCCACCTGCTTGGCCGCATCGGCCGGGCGCAGGGTCTTCGGTGCGACCCACGCGGTCCAGGTGGCCATCGGGCCGCGATGCTCGGCCAGGGCCTTCACGAAGAGGTTGGCGTTGTCGTAGGGCAGCAGGATCTGCTCGGTGCCGGCGGCCAGGATCACCGGCTTGTTCATCTGCGGGTTCAGGTAGCGGAACTCCTCCATCGGCACGTCTGCCAGCTTGGCGGCCAGGCTCACGTCGATGTCGCGCTCGATCGGCACGCTGAGGAAGTAGGGGTGGTTGCGCAGCTCGGGCAGCTCGAGGTTGAAGGCGGCCGGATTCAGCACGATGTTCTTCACCGCCTGCAGCTTGGGCACGTACATCCGCGTCTCGTCGGGCATGCGCAGGCTGAGGTAGTCGGTCGGCAGGCCGGCTTTCTCGTTGCGTGCGATTGCGCGCTGCACGTTGCCCTCGCCCCAGTTGTAGGCGGCCAGGGCCAGGTGCCAGTCGCCGAACATCTTGTAGAGCCGGCCGAGGTAATCCAGTGCCGCCCGGGTGGAGGCGAGGACGTCGCGGCGGTCGTCTCGGAAGAGGTTCTGCTTGAGGTCGTAGTCCTTGCCCGTCGAAGGGATGAACTGCCACATGCCCGAGGCACGCGCGACCGATTGCGCCTGCGGGTTGAAGGCGCTCTCGATGAAGGGCAGCAGGGCCAGCTCGCTCGGCATTCCCCGCTTGTCCAGCTCCTCCATCACGTGGAAGAGATAGCGGCTGCCGCGCTCGGTCATGCGCTGCACGTAGTCGGGCCTCTGGGCATACCACTGCTCGCTGCGGCGAACGAGGTCGTTGTCGATCTCCGGCATGCCGAAGTTCTGGCGCACGCGCTCCCAGAGGTCGACCTTGGCGCGATCGTCGAAGAGATCCACCGGACGGTCCGGCTGCACCGGATCGATGGGGGTGGCCACCACGCCGCTTTCCTCGGCAGCTTCGGCAGGCGCGGACGCGCTGGCCGCTGGCGGCGCCGCAGCGACCTCGGGCGGCGCTGGCTCGGCTGCCGGAGCCTGGGGCAGCGGATCGATCGTGGCCACGGCCGCAGGCTCCCCTGGCGTGGCGCAGCCGGCGAACCACGGGGCGATCGCCAGGGCCAGCAGCAGGGACGCCAGGGACGGGCGTCGGTGAAGGAGTTGCTTCATCGGTAGTTGTTCTTCCATTCGCGCAGGGCAGCAAAGACCTCGACCGGATCGTCGCTGCGCGCGCCTCGGGCGAGCGCCGAGGCGACGATGCCGGGCTCGGTGCAGCGCATGAAGGGATTGATGCTGCGCTCCAGCCCTATGCTGGAGGGCAGGGTGGGGCTGCCCGAGGCGCGAAGTGCCTCGCAACGGGCCTGGTACGCCAGGACGGCTTCGTTTCCCGGCTCCGCTGCGTGGGCGAAGCGCAGGTTCGACAGCGTGTACTCGTGGGCGCAGCAGACCCGCGTCGAGCCGGGCAGCGCAGCGATCTGCACGAGCGATTCGTGCATCTGCCGCGGCGTGCCTTCGAACAGCCTCCCGCAGCCGCCGGAGAACAGCGTGTCGCCGCAAAACAGCAGCGGCCCTCCGGGGGCCGCTTCAGCGTAGTAGGCGATGTGGCCAGAGGTATGCCCCGGGACATCGAGCACCAGGAACGAGATGCCCTGCCATCGGACCACGTCGCCGGCCTCGTGGCGGACGACTTCCACCGGCATCGCCTCGCGGGCCGGGCCGTGGACCAGGCCGTGAAGCCGCGGCTGCAGCGCCTGCAGCCCGCCGACGTGATCGCCATGGTGATGCGTCACTAGAATGGCCGTCAGCGCGAGCCCGAGACGGTCCAGCGCGTCGAGCACGGGACCAGCATCACCCGGATCGACGACGAGGGCCTCGCGGCCGTCGTGCAGCATCCAGATGTAGTTGTCGGCGAAGGCGGGCAGGGCGACCAGATTCATGACGCAAAACGCCGCGATTATAGAGTTGGGCCTCTGGTTGAGGACCCCGCCGGGCCGCTATCTGCTGGGCTGGGAACAAGAGCGCCTGGATCGCGCGGTGGCTGACATCTTCGGCTTCCACGCGCTGCAGATCGGGCTGCCGGAGATCGACACGCTGCGCAGCAACCGGATGCCCAACCGCTGGGTCGCCAGCGACAGCCTGACGCTGCCGGCCCCCATCGAGCTGCCGCCGCCCGCCGAGGATCAGGGCGGGCCGCCGTCGATGGGGCCGGTTCCGGTCGCCTTGCACTGCGAGCACGACGCCTTGCCCTTCCCGGACCATGCACTCGACCTCGTGGTGCTCCCGCATACGCTGGAGCAGGCCACCGATCCGCACCGGACGCTGGCCGAGGTCGCACGGGTGCTGCGGCCGGAGGGCAAGGTGGTGATCGTCGGCCTCAACCCGGTCAGCCTCTGGGGCGTTCGCCAGCGGCTCGGGCACGCGCGCCTCATGCTGGCCCGCGCCGACACTGCACAGCGCCTGCTCTTCCTGCCGCGCGCGGGCGAGTTCATCGGCTATTGGCGAGCACGGGATTGGCTGCGGCTGCTGGGCTTCGAACTGGAGGCTGGAAGCTTCGGTTGCTGGCGGCCGCCCATGGCCTCGCAGCGCTGGCTGGACCGCTTCGCCTGGATGGACCGCGTCGGTGCCCACTGGTGGCCGGTGTTCGGTGCGGTCTACTGCCTGGTGGCGGTCAAGCGGGTCCGCGGCATGCGGCTCATCGGCCTGGCCCGCAGCGAGCGGGTCAAGGCCAAGGCGGCACCGGTGCTGAACGGCAGCGCCGTGCCCTTCGAAGAAGAAATTGTCCAGTGAACGAAAGCGAAAAATTGAGTGACGTGACGATCTACACCGACGGGGCCTGCAAGGGCAATCCGGGGCCGGGAGGATGGGGTGCCTGGCTGAGCGCCGGGGGCCACGAGAAGGAGCTGTTCGGAGGCGAGGCCGCGACCACCAACAACCGCATGGAGCTGACCGCCGTGATCGAGGCCCTGGCCTCGCTGAAGCGCACTTGCCGGGTGGCCATCTACACCGACAGCGAGTACGTGAAGAACGGCATGACGACCTGGATCCACAACTGGAAGCGGCGCGGCTGGCGCACCGCCGACAACAAGCCCGTCAAGAATGCGGAGCTTTGGCAGCGCCTCGATTCACTCGTCGCCCAGCACCAGGTCGGTTGGCATTGGGTCAAGGGCCATGCCGGCGACCCGGGCAACGAGCGCGCCGATGCGCTGGCCAACAAGGGCGTGGCGTCGGTACAGCGCTGAGGCCGCCTGACCGCGCGCTCCTTTGCCTTTGCAGGGGCGTGCGCGGATCCGGCTCTGCCGGTCCGCTGCGCGAGCCCCCACGGGGGGCAGCCCCCTGGCAAGGGGGCGTGGGGGCCCTATCCTCCGATGTAGTGCATCTCGACCTTGCGCTCGCCCTGGCCGGGGGCCTGGCCCGAGCCTCGCAGCTCGGAGTAGCGGTCGTCCCGGGCGGACCAGATGTGCGCGACGGCCGAGCTGATCTCGGCGTCGCTCGCGCCTGTGCGCAGCAGGCTGCGCAGGTCGTGGCCCCGCGAGCCGAAGAGGCAAAGGAAGAGCTGCCCTTCGGTCGAAAGGCGTGCGCGGTTGCAGTCGTGGCAGAAGGCCCGGGTGACGCTGGAGATCAGGCCGACCTCCCCACGGCCGTCGGCATAGGCCCAGCGCTCGGCCGTCTCTCCGGTGGTCGTGGCCTCCAGGGCCGCCAGCGGCCACTGCGCCTGGAGGCGGCGAAGGACCTCTGCCGACGGCACCACGTCGTCCATGCGCCAGCCGTTGGTGGCGCCGACGTCCATGAACTCGATGAAGCGCAGCACGGCGTTCGCTCCATAGCGGTCGCGGAAGTGCCGCGCCATCGGAACGATCTCGTGGTCGTTCACGCCGCGCTTGACGACCATGTTCACCTTGATGGGGCCGAAACCGGCTTCGAGTGCCGCGTCGATACCTGCCAGCACCTCGGCCACCGGGAAGCCGACATCGTTCATGCGCTGGAAGATCGTGTCGTCGAGGGCGTCGAGGCTCACGGTCAGGCGCTTGAGGCCCGCGGCCCGCAGCGCCCTGGCCTTGCGCGCGAGCAGCGATCCATTGGTGGTCAGCGTCAGATCGAGCGCCTCTCCGTCCGGCGTGCGCAGCGCGGAGAGCATCTCGACCAGGACCTCCAGATGCTTGCGCAACAGCGGCTCGCCGCCGGTCAGGCGCAGCTTGCGTACGCCATGGGCGGCGAACAGGCCCGCCACCCGGGTGATCTCCTCGAAGCTCAGCAACTGCTGGTGCGGGAGGAAGGCATACCGGGTGTCGAACACCTCCTTGGGCATGCAGTAGCTGCAGCGGAAGTTGCACCGGTCGGTCACCGAGATGCGCAGGTCGCGCAAGGGCCGGCCGAGGGCATCGGACAGCAGACCGGTGGCCGGCACGAGCTCGGTTGGCCGGGCCGTGGAAGCCCGACGCCAATCGTTCAGCGGGATGACGCGTTCACCCATGTGGGCGATTGTGCCGCGCGACGCCCCGGAGGGCGTTGAGCGGGGTCAGTTTTCAGGAACCAGGGGCGAGGGCCGGTTCGGTCGCCGTGGCCTGCGAGACGCGGCGGGCGCCGTTGAAGCGCTTGGCCCAATAGTCGACCCGCATGTCCTCGACGCGGACTTCGCCGCCGGCGCGGGGGGAGTGGATGAACTTGCCGTCGCCCACGTAGATGCCGACATGCGAGAACGCATGCCGCAGGGTGTTGAAAAACACCAGGTCGCCGGGCTTGAGCTCGTCCTTGCCTATGCTGAACAGGCCGGGGGCGCGGGCCTGCTCGTCTGCGCGGCGGGGCAGGACCAGGCCGATGCTGTTCTCGAAGACGTAGCGTGTGAAGCCCGAGCAATCGAAGCCACCTTCGGCGGTGGTGCCGCCACGCCGGTAGCGCACGCCGATGAAATTCATGGCGGCCATGACCAGGTCGGTGGTCTTCTCGCGCACCTGGCCGAACAGCGATGGCTGGGCAGCCGGGGCCGAAAGGTGGATGCTTCCGTCGCCCTGGACCAGGCCACGATCCTGCAGCAGCTGCATCACCGGGTCGTGGGCGCTGCCCTGTGGCGCGGCTTGGCTGCATGCTGCGGCCAGCATCAGCGCCCCCGCAAGAGCCACCAGGCGAGTGGAGCGGCCGGGCATTGAAAGGCCTGGCGGAAGTAGGGCAAACCTCGGCACGGGCGGCAGGATACGGGCCCCCCTAGTTTGCTGTCAAGCCGAAAAACCAGTGTTTTCAAACACTTGGAAACGGTTTGCCAGCACATTCACGGAAGTGTCCGGGTTTGCCTGGTGAACCCCGATCGACTCCCGAGCCGGCCCGGCACGCCAGAATGCTCGTTTTGCGTGCGCAGCGAGTGGCTGCTACGCCTCGTCACCTCGCTTCAGGATTTCGATGACCAAGACCAGGATGCTGCTTGCCGCGTGCGCTGCAGCGTGGGCGTTGAGCCCGTCGATCAGAGCCGCTGAAAGCCTCGGGCTGCCGGGCCCGGCATTCCCCGACTTCAGGACGGCTGCCGAAGTCAAGCGGGCCTGCGACGCCGGCCTCTCGGGCGCGAAGACGCGGCTGAAGGCGTTGGAGGCGCAGCCCGCGTCGCCCACGTGGATCGCCCAGTACGACGTCTTCTACAGCTGGGTCGAGGACAGCCATGGTCCGGTGGAGTTCATCCGCAACGTACACCCCGACCAGAAGGTGCGCGACGCAGCCGAGGACTGCGAGCTGCGCTGGCAGGATTTCCTGACCACCGTCGGCCAGAGCAGCAAGCTGTACCAGGCGGCCAAGGCTTCGCCGGCGGCCGACGACATCGACCGCGAAGCCTTGCGCGTGACGCTGGAGGGCTTCGAGGACTCCGGCGTCGGTCTGAAGCCGGCCGACCAGTTGCGCGCCAAGCGACTCGCCAACCGCATCAGCGAGCTGGGCCAGAAGTTCGACAAGAACGTGCGTGACAGCCGGACGCGGCTTGCCTTCAAGCCAGCCGATCTGGTGGGTGTGCCGGAGCAGGTCCTCAAGGCTGCGCGCCGGGACACCCAGGGCCGGCTGCTGCTGGGGCTGGACTATCCGACCTACTTCCCGGTGATGGAGCACGCCGAGAGTGCCCGCACGCGCGAGAGGATGTGGCGGGCCAAGATGAACGAGGGTGGAGCGGCGAACCTCAAGCTGCTCGGCGAGATCGCCGGCCTGCGCAGGGACTACGCCCGCCTGTTCGGCTTTCGCAGCTATGCCGATTTCCAGCTGCGCCGCAACATGGCCGGGAGCATCGCCAATGCGCAGCGCTTCCTCGGGGAGGTGAAGCAGGCAGTCGCGCAGGGCGAGCAGCGCGACCTCGCGGCATTGCGCGACGCCAAGGCGAGGCACCTCGGCGTGGAGCTCGACAAGACCAGCCTCCAGCGCTGGGACGTCGCCTTCTACACCGAGCGCCTGCGCAAGGAGCGCTTCACGGTGGATCAGGAGTCCTTCCGCCCCTACTTCCCGCCACAGGAGAGCCTGCGCTTCGTCATGCGCATCGCCGAAACGATGCTCGGCGTCAGCTTCACGCCGGTGGAGGCGAAGCTGTGGCATCCGGAGGCGCAGGCCTATTCCGTCACCGATGTCGGCACAGGCGAGCCGATCGCCAGCCTGATCGTCGACCTGTACCCGCGCGAGGGGAAGTACGGTCACGCTGCCGTGTGGTCCTACCGCAGTGGGTCGACCCTGACGCACCGGGTGCCCCAGGCTGCCCTGGTGGTGAACTTCGACCGCAAGGGACTCACGCTGGAAGAGCTCGACACCTTGCTGCACGAGTTCGGACACGCCCTGCATGCGGACCTGTCGATGACCCGCTATGCGCTCAACGCCGGCACCAGTACCCAGCACGACTTCGTCGAGGCGCCGTCGCAGATGCTGGAGGACTGGGTCTTCGACAAGAAGGTGCTCAAGCTCTTCCAGGAGGTCTGCCCCAGCTGCAAGCCCGTGCCCGACGACCTGATCGAGAAGGCGAGGGCGGCGCGCGAGTTCACCAAGGGCAGCCTGACGGCGCGCCAGCACCTGTACGCCAGCTTCGACCTGGCACTGCACGGGCCCGATGCGCCGGAGCCGATGGCGCTGTGGCGCCGCATGGAAGGCGAGACGCCGCTGGGCTACGTGCCGGGGACCATGTTCCCGGCCGGCTTCAGCCACGTCGCCGGGGGTTATGGCGCCGGCTACTACGGCTACCTCTGGAGCCTCGTGGTGGCGATGGACCTGCGCACCGCCTTCGCTGAGGATCGCCTCAGCCCCGTCGTCGGCAAGCGTTATCGCGAGACGGTCCTCAGCCAGGGCGGCCAGCGGCCGCCGGAACAGCTGGTGAAGGACTTCCTCGGGCGCGAGATGAGCCCCAAGGCCTTCTTCGACTACCTCGCTCGCTAGGCTGGCACCGCCGGATGCAAGACGGGCGCCATCGGCGCCCGTTTGTTCTTGGCGGCCGGCGTCAGAGCACGTCCGAAGCGTAGTCGGCCAGGCGCGAGCGCTCGCCGCGCGCCAGCGTCACGTGGCCCGAGTGCGGCCATCCCTTGAAGCGGTCCACCGCGTAGGTCAGGCCGGAGCTGCCCTCGGTGAGGTAGGGCGTGTCGATCTGCGCCAGGTTGCCCAGGCAGACGATCTTCGTGCCGGGGCCCGCACGGGTGACCAGGGTCTTCATCTGCTTGGGCGTCAGGTTCTGTGCCTCGTCGATCAGCACGAACTTGTTGAGAAAGGTTCGGCCGCGCATGAAGTTCAGGCTCTTGATCTTGATCTTCGAGCGCACCAGGTCGTTGGTGGCAGCACGGCCCCACTCGCCGGCCGAGTTGTCGCTCTTGGCCAGCACCTCGAGGTTGTCGTCCAGGGCGCCCATCCACGGGCCCATCTTCTCTTCCTCGTTGCCGGGCAGGAAGCCGATGTCCTCGCCTACCGGCACCGTCACGCGGGTGACGATGATCTCGGTGTAGCGGCGGTCCTCCATCACCTGGCTCAGGCCGGCGGCGAGCGTCATCAGCGTCTTGCCGGTGCCCGCCGTGCCCGACAGCGTGATGAAGTCGCAGTCCGGATCCATCAGCAGGTTGAGCGCGAAGTTCTGTTCGCGGTTGCGGGCGGTGACGCCCCAGATCGCGTTCTTGCCGTGGGTGTAGTCGCGCAGCGTCTTCAGCACGGCCGTCTTGCCGGTGATCTCGGTCACCCGCGCATACAGCGGCGCCTCGCCCGGCGACTCCAGGTAGACGAACTGGTTGACGAGCAGGGCAGGGACCAGCGGGCCGCTGATGCGGTAGTAGGTGTGGCCGCCCTGGCTCCAGCTCTCCATCGTCTTGCCGTGCCGCTCCCAGAAATCCGCGGGCAGGGGCAGGACGCCGGTGTAGAGAAGGTCGCCGTCGTCGAGCGTCTTGTCGTTGTAGTAGTCCTCCGCACACAGGCCGAGGGCGCGCGCCTTGACGCGCATGTTGATGTCCTTGGACACCAGGACGACTTCACGCCCGGGGTGCTCCTCGCGCAGCGACTGCACCACGCCGAGGATCTGGTTGTCCGCCTTGCCCTGGGGCAGGCCGGCGGGCAGCTTGATGTCTCGCAGAGTGGTCTGGAAGAAGAGCTTGCCGCCGGCCTCGCGGTGGCCCGTCTTCGCCAGCGGGATGCCGGCCGATGCGTCGAGCTTGTCATCGCCGGCCAGCGCGTCCAGCTCGCGGCTGACCTGGCGCACGTTGCGGGAGACCTCGCTCATGCCCTTCTTGTGGCCGTCGAGCTCCTCCAGCGTGATCATCGGCAGGTAGATGTCGTGCTCCTCGAAGCGGAAGAGCGACATCGGGTCGTGCATCAGGACGTTGGTGTCCAGCACGAACAGCTTGGCGGGGCCGCTGCTGCGCGGTTTGCGCGGCTTCGGTTCGGCGGCCTTGGCGGGCCGGGCCACGGGCGCGGGCGCGGCGGTGGCGCGGGCCTTGGTGGGCAGGGGCGGCGAGGCGAGGCTGCCGGTGTTGTCCTTGCGCAGGGCGAGGCGCGGGGGGCTGTCGTCATCGGCGTTCGCGGCGCCGGCCTGGGGGCTGTGGCGCGCCGATTTCGGCGCGGCTTGGGTGTCGTAGGCGGAGGGCGGGAGGATGGCGGCGCGGGTGGCTGGTGGCTTCGGCAAAGGCATGGAGGAGGGGCTCAGTGGCGAGGATGCGCGGCGGCCAGAGACAAAAAAGCCGCACAGGCGACTGTGCGGCTTCTTGGGAGTCGGATGCTCGACGTCAGGGTCTCGGGCATGGACCCATTATGCACATCCGCGCCGATGCGGGGTCAAGCGGCGTCAAGCGGCCTTCTTCAGGTCCTTCACGGCCTTGAGGACCTCGTCGACGTGGCCGGCGACCTTGATGCCGCGCCACTCGGCACGCAGCACGCCGGTGCCGTCGATCAGGAAGGTCGAGCGCTCGATGCCCTTGACCTTCTTGCCGTACATGATCTTGTTCTTCACGACGCCGAACATGTGGCAGAGCTTCTCTTCGGTGTCGGCGATCAGCTCGAAAGGCAGCTCGAGGTTCTGCTTGAACTTCTCGTGCGAGGCCATGTTGTCGCGCGAGACGCCGAACACGACGGCACCGGCCTTGAGGAAGTCCTTGTGCTGGTCGCGGAACTGCATCGCCTCGGTGGTGCAGCCGGGGGTGTTGTCCTTCGGGTAGAAGTACAGCACGATGGCCTGGCCCTTGAAGGCCTGGGGCGTGAACTTCACGCCCCCGGTGGCTTGCGCTTCAAGTTCTGGCAGTGGTTTGTTGAGGGCTGGCGTCATGAGGGTTGTGTCTTATGCGGGCGCCCTGGCAAGGCATAGCCCGACATTATAGGTTGAAGTGTGCGGTATTCCTCGTCCCGGGTTACCCCGCGGCGCGTCATTCGGAGGGCTCGATCAGGAAGGCGCCGAGCACCTTGCGGCCCTCGTTCGCCAGAACGTTGAAGGTGCGGCATGCGGCCGCCGTGTCCATGGTCTCCAGGCCTATGCGGCGCTCGATGAGCGATCGGTAGAGCTGGGGCGAGACGAAGCGATGGCTGCCGCCGCTGCCGAAAATGACCAGTTCGGGCCCGAAGCGCAGGATGGCCTCGAAGTGCGAGGCGGTCAGCTCGCCCGGGCTGCTCGCGGCCCAGGTTTCGACTTCGCCCTGCCAGGGGACCAGCAGGCTGGTTGCGAAGGGCGTGCCGTGGACCCAGATGCGGCCGCGTTCGAGCCTGGAAATGGCGTTGACGCCATCGAGGTGGTCGGGTTGGAATTTCATCGTGCTCCCTGGCCGCGCTGACGCCGGCATACCGCCGCCGGTATCGCGAAAAGCCTATGGTTAAATTGTACGTTTTGCGGCGCAGCATCCACGCTGCAGGGGTTGCCCGACCCGATCACGCACGCGCCCCAGGAGCCCCCTTTTGAAGCCCATCGCCAAGTCCAGCAAGCTCGCCAACGTCGGCTACGACATTCGCGGACCCGTGCTCGACAAGGCCCGCCAGATGGAGGAAGAGGGCCACAAGATCATCAAGCTCAACATCGGCAATGTGGCCGCATTCGGGTTGGAGCCGCCGGACGAGATCGTCCAGGACATGATCCGCAACCTGCCGAATGCGGCCGGCTACACCGATTCCAAGGGCTTGTTCGCGCCTCGCAAGGCGGTCGTCCACTACTGCCAGCAAAAGGGGATCGACGGCGTCACCGTCGATGACGTCTACCTCGGCAACGGCGCTTCAGAGCTGATCGCGATGAGCATGAACGCGCTGCTCGATTCGGGCGACGAGGTGCTCATCCCCTCGCCGGATTACCCGCTCTACACCGCCGTGGTGGCGCTGTCCGGCGGAACACCGGTGCACTACCACTGCGACGAGGGCGCCGGCTGGTTCCCCGACCTGGCCGACATGAGGGCCAAGGTCACGCCGCGCACCAAGGCGATCGTCCTCATCAACCCGAACAACCCGACCGGCGCGCTGTACCCGGCGGAGCTGCTCGAGGGCATCGTCGAGATCGCGCGCCGGCACCAGCTGATCGTCTTCGCCGACGAGATCTACGACAAGACGCTGTACGACGGCGCGGAGCACACGAGCATCGCCTCCCTCGCCGACGACGTTCTCTTCCTGACCTTCAACGGCCTGTCGAAGAACTACCGCTCCTGCGGCTACCGGGCCGGCTGGATGGTCGTCTCGGGCGACAAGCGCCATGCCAAGGACTACATCGAGGGCCTCAACATGCTGGCCTCGATGCGCCTGTGCGCCAACACGCCGGGGCAGCTTGCCATCCAGACGGCGCTGGGCGGCTACCAGAGCATCAAGGACCTGGTCGCCCCCGGCGGCCGCCTCGCCCGCCAGCGCGACCTGGCGTATTCGCTGCTCTCACAGATTCCCGGCGTCTCGGTCGTCAAGCCGACCGCCGCGCTGTACATGTTCCCCCGCCTGGACCCGAAGATCTACCCGATCGAGGACGACCAGCAGTTCGCCTACGAGCTGCTGGCCGAGGAAAAGGTGCTGATCGTGCAGGGAACCGGCTTCAACTGGCCGACGCCCGATCACTTCCGCCTGGTGTTCCTGCCGAACACCGACGACCTGACCGAAGCCGTGGGCCGCGTGGCCCGGTTCCTCGACCACTATCGCAAGCGCCACGGCGCCTGAAGGACGTGCGGCTCGCCGGTGGGCCCGTCCGCATCGAAGACTATTGAAGGTAAGACAGACGTGAAACCCATCCAAGTCGGCCTCATGGGCCTGGGCACCGTCGGCAGCGGCGTATTCAAGGTGCTGCAGCGCAACCAGGAGGAGATCCAGCGCCGTGCCGGCCGCGGCATCGAGCTTTCGGTCGTGTCCCGCCGTGACCTGGACCAGGCCAAGGCCATCGTCGGCGACCAGGCCGCCATCGTGGCCGACGCCCGCGAGATCATCGCCAACCCTGACATCGACATCGTCGTCGAGCTCATCGGCGGCTGCGAGATCGCCCGCCAGCTGGTGCTGGAGGCGATCGCGGCCGGCAAGCACGTCGTCACCGCCAACAAGGCGCTGATCGCCGTGCACGGCACCGAGATCTTCGCCGCCGCCCATGCCAAGGGCGTGATGATCGGCTTCGAGGCCGCCGTGGCCGGAGGCATCCCGATCATCAAGGCCCTGCGCGAGGGCCTCACCGCCAACCGCATCGAGTGGATCGCCGGCATCATCAACGGCACCACGAACTTCATCCTCAGCGAGATGCGCGAGAAGGGCCTGGACTTCGGCATGGTGCTGAAGGAGGCGCAGCGCCTGGGCTACGCCGAGGCGGATCCGACCTTCGACATCGAAGGCGTCGACGCTGCCCACAAGGCGACCATCATGAGCGCCATCGCCTTCGGCGTGCCGGTGCAGTTCGACAAGGCTCACGTCGAGGGCATCACCAAGCTGCAGGCCACCGACATCAAGTACGC
>CAMLGG010000107.1 GCA_946479475.1 uncultured Ideonella sp.
TCTATCTGGCATGGCCCGACATATTGCAGACAGCGTCTGCAGTTTCTGCCATCGCAGCGCCGGCAGGCCAGAGATTGCAGGCGGCGTCTGCAATTTCTGAAACCGACTTGGCCGCGGCACCTTCACTGGCTGCGATCGCAAGTCGGTTTCCACTGCCCTGGTCAGCCTACGTCCGCCTGCTGTCGGTGGCGAACGACGCTGCGCGAAAGTTCTACGAAGCCGAGGCACTGCGCGGGGGATGGAGTGTTCGTCAGCTCGATCGGCAGATCAGCAGCCAGTTCTACGAGCGTGTGGCCTTGTCGCGCAACAAGGCATCCATGTTGATCAAGGGATCGGTCGCCAAGCCACAGGACGCTGTTTCGCCCGAGGAGGCCATCAAGGATCCCTATGTCCTGGAATTCCTCGAACTCAAGGACGAGTACTCCGAGAGCCAGCTTGAGGCGGCGCTGATCGAGCGCCTGGAGACCTTCCTGCTGGAGCTCGGTGGCGACTTCGCGTTCATCGGAAGGCAGCGCCGTCTGCGCATCGATGATCAGTGGTTCCGCGTCGATCTGTTGCTCTTCAACCGACGCCTACGCTGCCTGGTGGTCATCGACCTGAAGATCGGCAGCTTCACGCATGCCGATGCCGGACAGATGCACGTCTACCTGAACTACGCCCGAGAGCATTGGACTCTGCCGGGCGAGAACCCTCCGGTCGGTCTGATCCTGTGCGCAAGCAAGGGCACAGCACTGGCGCACTACGCGCTGGAGGGCCTGCCGAACAAGGTGCTGGCGGCGGAGTACAAGACGGCCCTGCCCGACGAAGCGGTGCTCGCCGCCGAGCTGGACAGGACGCAACAACGGCTCGCCGCGGCAAAGCCTGATCGCAAGCGATAGTGCGTCATGCGTCCACTTCCTCGCACCCGCGCAATCGCGCAATCGCCCTGAAACTGGCACCAGACTGGCACCAGCCCCAAACCGACTCAAATATGTTAGTGTTCGCTATCGCAAAAACACCAGTAAAACTGGTAGGCCGTGCTGGGCTCGAACCAGCGACCAAAGGATTATGAGTCCTCTGCTCTGACCAACTGAGCTAACGGCCCCCGAACGGCACGCACTTCGCGGGCGTGCCGAAGGCGGGGATTGTACGTAGCGGGGAGGCGGCTTCAGGTGCCGCCGGTGGCTGCCGGCACCAAAGGCATGGGCGTGTCGTGCGGCAGCACGTTCTGCGCATCCCGCGGCAGCGCCCGCTGGCGGGCGCGGATCATGTCGTAGCGGTCGAGCGAAAGGGCGGTGGTGCTTTCTTCGTCGGGCATCACCACCGGGCGCAGGAAGACGAGCAGGTTGGTCTTCCTGCGGGTGCGGCTGAGGGTCCGGAACAGGCTGCCGAGGACCGGGATGTCACCGAGGACCGGCCACTGGTCGGCATCGCTGGTGTAGCTGTCCTCGATCAGGCCGCCGAGCACGATGATCTTGCCGTCGTTGACCACCACCGTCGATTCGATGGCGCGCTTGTTGGTCGTCGGACCCGCATTGGTCGTCCCCGGCGTGGTGCTGGAGGAGACCGAGGAAGACTCCTGCAGGATGCTCATGCGGATGGCGCCGCCGGGCCCGATCTGCGGGCGGATGCGCAGCGTGAGGCCCACGTCCTTGCGCTCGATGGTCTGGAACGGGTTGGTGGTCGTGCTCGAGGTGTACGAGCCCGTCACGAAGGGGACGTTCTGGCCCACGACGATCCTGGCCTCCTCGTTGTCGAGTGTGACGAGGTTGGCCGTCGAGAGAATGTTGGTGCCGCTGGTCGATTCGATGGCCTGGGCGACGGTGCCCAGCGTCAGGTCGGTGCTGCTGCTGATGTTGAAGATCTGCTTCCACTGCAGGCCCACGTCCAACGCCTTGCTGGCGTCCACCTCCACCACCAGCGACTCGACGTAGAGCTGCGCACGGCGGTTGTCCAGTTGCTCGACCACGGCGGCCAGCTCGCGCAACAACGGCTCGGGCGCGGTGATGATCAGGGCGTTCGAAGCCGGATCGGCCTGGATGTAGCCGCCCGTGCTGGGCTGCGCGTTGCCGCTGACCGGCGCGGAGGCCTGGGCCGAGGAGCCGGCGCTGCTGCTGCCGCTCGAGTCGCTGGCGCTGATGCCACTGCTGGTGATGCCCGGGCGGGCGCTGGTCGCCTGTGCAGCGGGGCCGGCGCTCGCGGAGGAGCCGGCGCTCGCACCGCCCAGCGCTTCGGCCGAGAAGGCTGCACGCAGCACCGTGGCCAGCCGGATGGCCTCGGCGTGCTTCAGGTAGATCACGTGGACGTTGCTGCCCGCCAGGCCGGCGGCCCCGGGGCAATCGAGCCGGGCCACCAGCGAGCGGATGGCGGCCAGCCGCGCCGGGCTGGCGGCGCGAACCAGCAAGGCATTGCTGTGCGGGTCCGCGAGGATGGTCGCCGCGCTGGTGTTGCTGCCGGCACTGGCCGAGCGGCGCGCCTGCGTTGGATTGCCGCCCGCACCTGCCGGGGCCGTGGCCCCGGCCGTGCCTGCGCCGGAACTGGCCGGGTCCGTCAGCCGTGCCACCGTCACGGCCAGGTCCGTCGCCAGCGCATGCTCCAGCGGGATGACCTCGACGTCGGTGGCGCTCGGCGTGTCCAGGGCACCGATGACCTCGCCGAGGCGCGCCAGGTTGCTGGCGTAGTCGGTGATCACCAGGCTGTTGTTGCCCGGGTTCACGTTGATCAGGTTGCTGGCACTGATCATCGGCCTCAGCACGGCCACGAGATTGCTCGCACTCTCGTAGTCGAGCCTGAAGATCTGGGTGAGTACCGGGTCACCCTGGCGCGAAGCCGCCACCGCCCTCTGCACGCTCACCGTGCCGGCCTGCACCTTCGCATCGGCCTCGGGCACGATCTTGAGCAGGCCATTGGACTCGACCACCGCGAAGCCCAGGCCGCGCAGCGAAGAAACGAACAAGGCATAGGCCTGGGCCTTGCTGACGCCCTGGTCGCTGACCAGCGTGAGCCTGCCCCTGACCTTCGGATCCAGCAGGATGGGCCGCCCGAGGATGTCCGCCATCACCTTCGACAGCGCCTCCACCTCGGTATCCGGAAAGTTCAGGGTCACGCCGCTGCCGCGCGTGGTCGCCTGGGCGGGCGGGACGAGGCAAAGCGCCGCCAGCAGCAGGCCGGGGAGCACGACGCGGGCGGCGCGGGCGGCGCGCGCGGGAGAAAGTTCAGACAAGGGCCGGGACAGCAGCGCGGCCTGCGCCGCGGAGCGCGCATGGTCCCGCCCCGATGTCAGCCCTTTGTGTGGCTCGGTGAAGAGCTCGTTGCCGGCTCAGCGCTGCGAAAGCGCGTTGCCCACCAGCCGCGAGGTGATGTCCACGATCTGGATCATGCGGTCGTACGCCATCCTCGTCGGCCCGATGACGCCCAGCGTGCCGACGATACGGCCGTCGACCTCGTAGGGGGCCGAAACGACCGACAGCTCCTCGTAGGGCACCACCCGGCTCTCGCCGCCGATGAAGATGCGCACGCCCTCGGCGCGGCTGGAGGTGTCGAGCAGCCGCATCAGCTGGGTCTTCTGCTCGAACAGGTCGAACAGCTTGCGCAAGGACCCGAGGTCGTTGCCGAAGTCCTGCACGCCCAGGAGGTTGCGCTCGCCGCTGACGACGACCTGGTCCTGCGTCTCTTCCATCGCCTCGCCGCCCACCTGCACCGCCGCCTTCATCAGGCCGGCGATCTCGCCGCGCAGCGCGTCGATCTCGCCCTTCAGGCGCTCGCGCACCTCCTCGATCGTCAGGCCGGCGTAGTGGGCGTTGAGGTAGTTGCTCGCTTCCACCAGCTCGGACTGGGTCGGATCGTGGGCGGTGAAGATCACCCGGTTCTGCACGTCGCCGTCCGGCGCGACCAGGATGACCAGCACCCGCCGCTCGCCCAGGCGAAGGAACTCGATGTGGCGGAAGACGCTGGGCTTCTTCGGCGCGGTGACCACGCCGACGAAGCTCGACAGGTTGGACAGCAGCTGCGCCGCCTGGGCGATCACGCGCTGCGGCTGGTCGGGGTGCAGCTGCTCGCGGACGGCGGCGAGATCCGGCGGCGCATGCTCGAGATCGAGCGCCCGCGTGGTGAGCATGGTGTCGACGAACAGGCGGTAGCCGCGCGCGGTCGGGATGCGCCCGGCGGACGTGTGCGGGCTGACGATCAGGCCCAGGTCCTCGAGATCGGCCATCACGTTGCGGATGGTGGCCGGCGAGAGTTCCAGGCCCGAGGCCTTGGACAGCGTGCGCGAGCCGACCGGCTGGCCGTCCGCGATGTAGCGTTCGACCAGGGTTTTCAGCAGCGATCGGGAGCGCTCGTCGAGCATGAAATCATTGTAAGGACAGGTCTTCGCGAGGGCATTTGCGCAAAAGCCCCTGTGGTGTAATTTGCCCGCCATGCCCACCCGTTTCCGCCACGCCGCCCTGATCGGTAAATACCAGGCCCAGGGCATCCGGCCGATGCTGCAGGGCCTGGCCGAATTCCTCATCCAGCACGGGCTGGAGGTTTCCGTCGAGCGCGACACCGCGCTGAACACCGACTGGTCCGAGCACGGTGCCTTCACCCCGGCCGAGCTGGGCGAGCGCTGCGACATCGCCATCGTGGTCGGCGGGGACGGCACCATGCTCGGCATCGCGCGCGAGCTGGCCGCCTTCAACCTGCCGCTGGTGGGCATCAACCAGGGCCGCCTGGGCTTCATCACCGACATCCGCGCCTCCGACTGGGCCGAGGTGCTGGGCCCGATGATGCAGGGCGACTTCGAGGAAGAGCGCCGCGCCATGATCGAGGGCGAGGTCTGGCGGGACGGCGAGGTGATCTTCGAGGGCCTGGCGCTGAACGACGTCGTCGTCAGCCGCGGCAACACGGCCAGCATGGTCGAGCTGCGCATAGACGTCGGCCCCGAGTTCGTCGCCAACATCCGGGCCGACGGCCTGATCATGGCCTCGCCCACCGGCTCCACCGCCTACGCGCTCTCGGCCGGCGGCCCCATCCTGCACCCGGCCATCGCCGGCTGGGTGATGCTGCCGATCGCCTCGCACACCCTGTCCAACCGGCCGATCGTGCTGCCCGACGGGCAGGACGTGTCGGTCACCATCGTCGCCGGGCGCGATTGCAGCGCCAATTTCGACATGCACCGCCTGGCCAGCCTGCTGCACGGGGACCAGGTCCGCGTGCGCCGCTCGGCCCAGGCGGTCCGATTCCTGCACCCGCTGGGCTGGAGCTACTACGCCACCTTGCGCCGCAAGCTGCGCTGGTACGAAGGCGTGGTCTGACGCCTGAAGCCTGAAGCCGTTCCCGACGTCCGTTCCATGCTCAAGAGCCTCACCCTCAAGGATTTCGTCATCGTCCGCACGCTCGATGTCGAGTTCGAAACCGGCTTCTCCGTGCTCACCGGCGAGACCGGCGCCGGCAAGTCCATCCTGATCGACGCGCTTCAGCTCGCCCTCGGCGCCCGCGCCGAGAACCACGTGGTCAGGGATGGCGCCGCGCGCGCCGAGATCACCGCCGCCTTCGACACGCCGGCCTCGCTGGCCGCCTGGCTCGAAGAGGCCGGCTTCGACGCATCCGATGGAACGCTGCTGCTGCGCCGCATCGTCGATGCCAAGGGCGGCAGCCGCGGCTTCATCAACGGCAGCGCCGCCACCGCGGCCCAGCTGCGCGAGGTGGCCGATCACCTCATCGACATCCACGGCCAGCACGCCTGGCAGGGCCTGACCCGGCCCGCGTCGGTGCGTGCGTTGCTCGACGAGCAGGCGGGCATCGATCCCAGGCCGCTCGCCGCCGCATACGAGGCGTGGCGTGAGGCCACGCAGGCGCTCGGATCGGCTCGCACCCGGCAGGGCGAACTCGCCAGCGAGCGCGAGCGCCTGCAGTGGCAGATCGGCGAGCTCGAGCGCCTGGCCCCGGGCGAAGAAGAGTGGCCCGAGCTCAACGCCGAGCATCAGCGGCTCGCCCATGCTCAGGCCCTGCTCGACGGCGCCGGCCAGGCCTCGCGGGACATCTCCGGCGATGACGGTGAAAGCGCCTCGCGGCTGGTCGCACGGGCCCTGTCGGCGCTCGACGGCGTGGCGAGCTTCGATCCACGCCTGGCGCCCGTGGTGGAGGTGCTGCAAGGCGCCCAGGCCCAGCTCGAGGACGCGGCCCACACGCTCAACGCCTACCTCTCGCGCACCGAGCTCGATCCCGAGCGGCTGGCCGAGCTCGACAGCCGCATGTCGGCCTGGCTGAGCCTGGCCCGCCGCTACCGGCGCCCGCCCGAGGAACTCGCTGCCCTGCTGGCCGAGTGGCGCGCCGCGCTGCAGGCGCTCGACGAGGCCACCGACCTCGAAGGCCTGGAGCAGCGCGTCGCCGGCGCGCTGGCCGCCTGGCAATCCGAGGCCAAGGCCGTGAGCGCCGCTCGCAAGAAGGCGGCCAAGCCGCTGGCCCAACGCGTCACCGATGCGATGCAGCAGCTCGGCATGGCCGGCGGCCGCTTCGAGGTCGCCCTGCAGCCGTTGGAAGAGCCGCAGTCCTACGGCCTGGAGACGGTGGAGTTCCTCGTCGCCGGCCACGCCGGCAGCACACCGCGCCCGCTCGGCAAGGTGGCCTCGGGCGGCGAGCTTTCTCGCCTCGCGCTGGCCATCGCCGTCACCACGGCCCAGGCGCGTCAGCAAGGCGCTTCGGACAAGCGCCGCGCGACCAGCAGCCCGGCCACCCTGATCTTCGACGAGATCGATTCCGGTGTCGGCGGCACCGTCGCCGATTCGGTCGGCCGCCTGATGAAGCAGTTGGGCCGCAGCGCCCAGGTGCTTGCCGTGACCCACCTGCCGCAGGTGGCGGCCTGCGCGGATCACCACTTCGTCGTGGCCAAGGCCACCGACGCCGGCCAGACGCTCAGCCAGGTCGCGCCGGTGCACGGCGAGGCCCGCGTCGCCGAAGTCGCGCGCATGCTCGGCGGCGACCGCGCCTCCGGCACCAGCCTCGCCCATGCGCAGGAGCTGATCCACCGCGCGGTGGCGACATGACGGAGGCTGTGGACTCCGGCCCCGTGCCGCTTTCGCCGGCGCGGGCCGTCGTGCTGGTCACCGGCATCTCCGGCTCCGGCAAGTCGGTGGCGCTGCACGCGCTGGAGGACGCCGGCTTCTTCTGCGTCGACAACCTGCCGCCCGAGCTGCTGCGGGATTTCATCCGTGTCGAGAGCGGCCACGGCGTGGACCGCATGGCGATCGCGGTGGATGTGCGGACCGCCGGCTCCCTACCCCACCTGTTGCCGGTGCTCGACCGGCTTCGGGGCGACAACGTCAACGTCCGCAGCCTCTTCCTCGACGCGAGCACCGAGGCGCTGGTGAAGCGCTTTTCCGAGACGCGCCGCCCGCACCCCTTGAGCGCCACCCAGAACGATGAGGGCGCGATGCACCGCGCACTGGTCGACGCCATCGAGCTTGAGCGCAGCCTCCTGGCGGAGCTGCGCGAGCGCTCGACGGTACTGGACACCTCGCAACTGCGCCCCGCCCAACTGCGCCTGTGGGTGCGGGACCTGGTGCAGGCCACCTCCAGCCGGCTGACGCTGGTCTTCGAATCCTTCGCCTTCAAGCACGGCGTGCCGCTGGATGCCGACCTGGTATTCGACGTCCGCGTGCTGCCCAACCCGTTCTACATCCGTGAGCTGCGGCCGCTGACCGGCCGTGACGAGCCGGTGGCCACCTACCTCGAGCAGCAGCCGGAGGTGGGCGAGATGCTGGGGCAGATCGAGGGCTTCGTGAGGCGCTGGCTGCCGGCCTTCGAGAACGACCAGCGCAGCTACCTGACGGTGGCCATAGGCTGCACCGGCGGCCAGCACCGCTCGGTCTACTTCGTCGAGCAGCTGGCCGCACGCTTCGCCGGCCGCGTCGCCACGCTGCGCCGTCACCGGGAACTGGACCAACACCCATGACGGACTCTTCCAGCGGCGTGCCGCTGCCGCTGTTCCCGCTGCGCACGGTCCTGTTCCCCGGCGGGAGGCTGACGTTGAAGGTGTTCGAGGCGCGCTACCTGGACTTGGTGAGCACCTGCCTGCGCGAGCAGCGTCCCTTCGGCGTCGTCTGCCTCCTGCAAGGCGGCGAGGTGAGGCAGCCCGGCGCTCCCGCGCCAGCCACACGCTTCGAGCCGGTGGGCGTGCTGGCCCGGCTGGCCGAGGTCGACGCCGTGAGCGCGGGCCTGCTGCGCGTGCGCTGCGATGGCGGTGCGCGCTTTCACTGGCAGTCCGTGCGCGAAGGCGCCGATGGCCTGTGGCTGGCCGAGGGCGTGGCGCTGCTGCCACCGGACCGTCCGGCGCAGCCGGGCGAGAGCCAACTGCCCGCCGTGCAGGCGCTGCAGCGGGCGTATGAAGCGCTGGCCCAGCGGCCCGACGCGGACCTGCCGGCCGAGCGGCATTTCGACGATGCCGGCTGGGTGGCCAATCGCTGGTGCGAGCTGCTGCCGGTGCCTCTGGCCGCGCGTCAGCAACTGATGGCGCTGGCCGACCCGCTACAGCGGCTTGCGCTCGTCGACGAGTTCCTCAGGGGCAAGCAGGTCGTCTGACGAGCTGAGCAATCGCCTGATGGGTGCCGGCAATCCGAAGCCGGCGAGTTCGGCACTTCCCACCCAGCGGCCTTCGGGCCAGAGCGCAGCCAGTTCGCAATCGCGCGGCGCGCCGGCCGGCAGCTCGTGGCGGACCGGCTTGAGGTAGAGATCCAGGTGGGTCAGCACATGCGTGAATCCGGGCCATTCGGTGGTCCGGCCCGGCCAGGCCGCGGCCCGCTCCAGCGCCGCCGCGGTCGAGTCGCATTCCGGCAGCGACCACAGGCCGGCCCACACGCCGCGGGCCGGGCGCCTCACCAGCCAGACACGATCGCCCTGCACCAGCCAGAGCAGCGCCGTTTCGCGGGCGCTGCGCTTGAGCTTGCGCGTCCTGACCGGATAGTCCTCGGGCCGGCCCTGGCTGCGCGCCACGCAGTCGGCCGACAAGGGGCACGCGTCGCATCGAGGCGCGCGCTGGGTACACACCGTCGCGCCGAGGTCCATCAGGCCCTGGGTGTAGGCGACCATGCCGTCGGCCTCGGGCAGCAGCGCCTCGGCACGAGCCCACAGGGCCTTCTCGTGGCGCGCCTCGGCGAGATCTTCGCCAAAGCCCAGCGCGCGGCTCAACACGCGCTTGACGTTGCCGTCGAGGATCGCCACCCGCTCGTCGAAGCAGAACGCGGCGATGGCGGCGGCCGTCGAGCGGCCGATGCCGGGCAGCGTGGCCAGGACCGCAGCGCTCGCAGGGAATCGCCCGCCATGCTCGCCGACCACGGCCCGGGCACAGCGATGGAGGTTGCGTGCACGGCTGTAGTAGCCGAGGCCCGCCCACAGCGCGAGCACTTCGTCCTCCGGCGCCGCAGCCAGCGCGGCGACATCCGCAAAGCGCTGCAGGAAACGCTGGTAGTAGGCCAGCACCGTCGTGACCTGCGTCTGCTGCAGCATGATCTCCGACAGCCAGACGCGATACGGGTCGCGGGTCTGCTGCCAGGGCAGCGCATGTCGCCCGTGCTCACGCTGCCAGGCGACCACGCGCCCGGCGAGCGTTGCGGGGCTACTCGTCACGAAAGCGCGAGGCCGTCGCTGCGCAGGAGCTGCGCCTCGCCGCCCGTGACGGTGTCGACGGCATCTGGCGAAAGTCCGGCCACCACCGGGCCGCGCTCGGCGCGCTGGCGCAGCAGGGCCGCCTGGGCGTAGGCCTGCTCCAGCAGCATCAACAGTCGGGCATCCTGGCCCTCCACCTCGGCCAGGCGCTGCTCCAGCTCGCCGGTGGCCTGCTGGATGCGCTCGAGCGCCTCGCGGCGGCGCTTCAGGCCGCGGCGGCGGTCGCGGAACTGGCCGTCGATCTGCTGCGAGGCCATCTGGTTCCAGGCCTCGACCTCGCCGGAGGCGTTCTCGAAGACGACCCTGAGCTTGCTCATCAGCATGCGCTGGAACTGCTCGGAGAAGGCCGGGGCGTTCATGCGGATCGTTCGCGTGACGCTGAAATAGCGGCTGTAGCCGCGTTCGATCAGCTTGAGCTCCTCGCGGAACGGCGCCAGGTCGGGCGCGGGCGGGAGCGCCAGCGAGAAGCCGAACTCGGTGTTGAGCTGCTTGAACGAGGCCTGCAGCATCTGCTCTATCTCGGTGCACTGGTGCGCGGCCTTGTCGACCTGCTCCAGTAGTCCGTTGCACAGCGCCTCGAAGGCCGAACGCGCCCGCAGGTTGAACCAGCTCGAGCCGAGCATCGCCTGGAGGTTGGCGATGGCCTCTCGCAGGCGATCGCTCGACAGCGCGTGCACCGCCTCACGCAACATGCGCATGTGCACCGCGCGCAGGGCGGACAGGCGCGAGGCGCAGCGCTCGAACTCCGTCGAGTCGGCCTGGACGCGGCCGAGCATCTGCGAGACACGCCCGCCGCTCTTGCCGCGAAGGCTGCGCAGCTCCAGCATCTGCTCGGCATTCGTGCGGCGCTGGTCGCGCAGCCGCCGGGTGGCGTGCTCCATCAGAGACTGCACGCCGCTGATCACCGCCTTGGCCAGCACATGCTGCCGCTGCGGCAACAGGTCGGAGTTCAACGCCGCTTCCAGCGCCGGCAGGCGGCTCTCGGCCAGCCCGGCCTCGTCGCCGGCCAGCCGCGCCGTCAGGGCCTGCCGCGCCGAGACGGGAAAGACGCGCTCGCGGGTGATGCCCAGCGTGGCCGCCGTCTGCTTGCACTGGCGCTCGACCGCCTGCTCGCGCTCGGCCGGCGTGGCCAGCGGGTCGGCCAGGGTGTCGACCTTGTTCAGCACCACGAAGCAAGACAGGCCCTGGCCACCGAGGTGGTCGGTCCAGATGTCGAGGTCGGATCGGGTGACGCCGGTATCGGCGCCCAGCACGAACAGCGCGGCATGGGCGCTGGGCAGAAGGCCCAGCGTCAGCTCCGGCTCGGCACCGATCGCGTTCAGGCCCGGGGTGTCGACGACCACCAGGCCGCGCTGCAGCAAGGGGTGCGGGTAGTTGATGATGGCGTGGCGCCAGGCCGGCACCTCGACACGGCCGTCGGCCTGCCGGGGTGGGTTCTCGTGCGGGTTGGTGTCGGACCACAGGCCCAGCTGGCGGGCCTCGTCCACCGTCACCACCTTGGTGGCGGTCACCTCGTTGAGCGAACGGGCCAGGCCCTGCGTGTCGCTCGGGTCCAGCGACAGGCGCTTCCAACGCTCGCGCTGCTCGCGCCAGTCGGCCAGCGAAGCGGCCTCGCGGCGGGTTTCGATGGGCAGCAGGTCGAGCGTGGGCAGCTCGTGCTCGTCCCATGAAAGCTCGACAGGGCACATCGTGGTGCGGCCCGGCGTGGCCGGCAGCACACGCCGGCCGGCGTCCGCGAAGAAGATGGCATTGATCAGCTCGCTCTTGCCGCGCGAGAACTCGGCGACGAAGGCGATGACCAGCTTGTCGCTGGCCAGGCGCTGGCGCAGCGCGTGCGAGGCGCCGGCGGCAGCCGGATCGAGCAGGTCGCTCGCGGCCAGCACGTGTTCGAGCGCGCCGAGGTCATGCTCGAGGCCCAGTCGCCAGTCGGCCAGGGCATCCAGCCCGGGCACCAGGAAAGGCTGCATCGCGAGCTGGCGTTCGGCCGCCGGGATGGCCGCGGGGGTGATGGGCATGGTGATCGCGTTCGGCTCGAAGGTTCTGCGCGCAAGGGCGTCTGTGTAAGCAGATGTGCACCCGTCGAGCGGTGACAGGCAGCAGCGCCGGGAATCCTAGCAAAGCGACTTGGCGGAACGGCCCGCCTGTTCAGCGGTGTTGGCAGCCGACGCAGAAATATGTCGCACGCTGGCCTTGAACGATGCGCCGGATCCGGCCGCCGCAGCGCACGCAGGCTTCTCCTTCGCGGCCGTAGACCCGCGCCTGGCCCTGGTATTGGCCGACTTCTCCGTGCGCGTTGCGGAAATCGCGCAGGGTCGAGCCGCCGGCCTCGATGGCTTCGCCCAGCACCCGGCGGATGGCGGCGTGCAGGCGCTCCGCTCGGGCGGGGCCGATGCGGGCGCAGGGCGTTCGGGGGTCGATGCCGGCCTCCCACAGCGCATCGCTTGCATAAATGTTCCCCGCGCCCACCACCAGTTCTCCGGACAGCAACGCGAGCTTCACCGCGGTCCGGCGCTGCTTCAGGGCGGCCTGCAGGCCTGCAGGGGTCCACGCGGGGTCGAAAGGCTCCGGGCCCAGGCCGGCGAGCAGCTTGGCCGCCGGTTGCGCGTCGAGAGCGGGCGACCACACGACGGCGCCGAAGCGCCTGGGGTCGGTCAGGCGCAGCAGGCCGCGGTCGGTCACCAGCTCCGCATGGTCGTGCTTGCCGGGCGGGCCGAGCTGCCGACCGAACGCAAGCGAACCCGACATGCCGAGGTGCCACAGCAGGCCCCCCGGGGAACGGTCGTCCAGCGCGTCAGGTTCCTGCAACAAGGGCAACCACAGGTACTTGCCGCGCCGCCCGATCGGGCCGACGCGAAGGCCCTCCAGCGACTGCGGGGCCACGCCGAGCGGCCACCGCAGGGGCTTGCCCAGCCGCAGGCCCAGCACCCGCGCCCCTTCGATGCCGCCGACGCTGCGGCGCGTGACTTCCACCTCGGGCAATTCGGGCATCGGGGAATTATCCGGCCGGGGCGAAATCCTAGAATCCACGTCGCTCTCAGTGGGCCCCCGGTCGGGGCTTTCGCCCAGCCCGCCCCCCAACTCGTCCACGGGTGGGGTCAAGGAACTCGGGAGCGGCCCATCATTGCTTGAGAGACCAGATGCTTGCTTGTTCCGCCGGATCCGCCGTGGGCTCCCGTTCTTCCCGGCGCACGCGGCCGCTTGGCGACCGCCTCACGCTGGTCGCTGCGCTCGCCGCTTCGCTGTGTGCACTTGCGCCGGCGCGTGCCGAAGAGGCGCCGGCCCCCGCCGCGGAGGCAGCCTCGGCACCTAACTCCAGCATGGACAGCACGCTGTTCTACGACGTGCTGGCGGCGGAGATCGAAGCGCAGAACGGCGAGCTGGGCGATGCCTTCGGGCGCATGGTGGCCAGCGCGCGCCGATCGCGTGACGAAGGCCTGTTCGAGCGTGCAGTGGAAATGGCCCTGGCGGCCAAGGCGGGTGACAAGGCGCTCGCGGCCGCCAAGCTGTGGCGCGCGGCCCTGCCCGATTCCAACACCGCGCTCAGCACCTATCTTCACCTGCTGATCGCGCTGAACCGGTCGAGCGAGGTGGCCGAGCCGCTGCGCGCCTTCATCGACAAGGAACCGGTGGTCGATCGGCCGGCCGCGATCGCGGCGTTGCCGCGCTTCTTCGCCTCCTTCCAGGACAAGCAGCGCGCCTTGACGGTGGCCGAGCAGGTGCTCTCGCCCTACGCCAAGGCGCCGGGCACGCGCTCCGCCGTCCACGTCGCCCTGGGCCGCATTGCGCTGAACGCGGACCAGACCGAAGTCGCGCTCAACCATGCCCGCCAGGCCCTGGCCGACGAACCCGCCTCCCCCGGGCCGGTGCTGCTCGCGCTGGAGCTGGCGCCCAAGGACAACGCCGGCGAGGCGCTGGTCCAGGGCTACCTGGCCCGCCAGGACGCCCTGCCGCCGGTGCGCCTGGCCTACGCGCGCCTGCTCGACCAGCAGCACCGCATCGGCGAGGCCGCGGTGCAGCTGCGCCAGGTCGTGGCCCAGCAGCCCGACCAGGCGGCCGCGTGGCTCAGCCTCGGCGCCTATGCGGTGGACTTGCACCAGCCCGATGAGGCTGTCCGCGCCCTCACCAGGTTCCTGGAACTCGCCCCCGCCGCGATGGCGGCCGCCCGGGAAGGCGACCCTGAAGACGACAAGCGCGACCCGCGCACCCTGATCGACCTGGCCGACCAGCTGCTGGCCGAAGCCGAGCAGCAGCGCGGCAACACCAAGGCGGCCTTCGCCTGGCTGGACAAGATCGAGCCTTCGCGGGTCGACCTTTCCACCCTCGCCCGCCGTGCAAGCCTGATGGCCTCCAGCGGCCAGCTCGAAAAGGCGCGAGCCCTGCTGCGCGAGGCGCCGGCACGCGACCAGCCCGACGCCCGCGCGCGCCTGCTGGCCGAGGCCGCCCTGCTGCGCGACCAGAAGCACTACGCCGAGTCCTACGAGATGCTGCTCGGCGCCTTGCGCAAGGATCCGGAAGACACCATCCTGATGTACGAGCTGGCCATGGTGGCCGACCGCCTCAATCGCCACGACGACATGGAGTCGCTCCTGCGCCGCATCATCGCGCTCAAGCCGGACGACCAGCAGGCGCACAACGCCCTGGGCTACTCGCTGGCGGATCGCAACGTGCGCCTGGACGAGGCCCTGACGCTCCTGCAGCGCGCCGCCACGCTGGCGCCGCACGATCCCTTCATCATCGACAGCCTGGGCTGGGTGCAGTTCCGCCTGGGCCACAACGAGGAGGCGCTGAAGCTATTGCGCCGCTCGCATCTGGCGCGGCCGCACGTCGAGGTGGCCGCCCACCTCGGCGAGGTGCTGTGGACCATGGGCCAGCGCGACGAAGCCCTGCAGGTCTTCCGTGAAGGGCAGGCGCGCGAGGCCGACAACGACGTGCTCCAGGAGACGCTGGCGCGCCTGAAGGTCAAGCCGTGACCTTGGGCTGGAACCGCAGGGCAGCGAGCGCTGCCACGCTCGCCTTGTGCGCCTGGCTGGCGGGCTGCGCCACTGCCCCGCCGGCCGCAGGCGTGCCGCCGACGAGCGGCCGCCTGCTGGTCAAGGTGGCCGCCGCCGGCGACCAGCCGGCACAGGCGCACACCGCGGCCTTCGAGCTCAGCGGCGACGAACATGCCGGGCAGATGAAGCTGCTGGGCCCGCTCGGCGCCCAGGTGGCCCTGGCGCGGTGGGACTCCGCCGGCGCCTCGCTGCAGGATTCGCAGGGCACGCGCGAGTTCCCTGACCTCGCCTCGCTGGCTGCCGAGGCGCTGGGCGAACCCCTGCCGCTAGGCGCGCTGCTGCATTGGCTGCAGGGCCGCCCCTGGCCCGGGGCGCCGCACCAGGACCGTGCCCAGGGCTTCAGCCAGCTCGGCTGGTCCGTCGACCTGGCGCGCTGGAGCGCCGAGGCCCTGATCGACGCGACGCGTGTCGACCCTCCGGGTGTCAGCGTGCGCGCCAAGCTCGATCGCCAGCCCTGATTCCCGCGCCGACATGCCGCTTTCCGCCCTGTATGACCTGCCCGCGCCGGCCAAGCTGAACCTGTTCCTGCACGTCGTCGGCCGCCGCGCCGACGGCTACCACCTGCTGCAATCGGTCTTCACGCTGATCGACTGGGCGGACACGCTGCACCTGGAGCGACGCAGCGACGGCCAGCTGCTGCGCCACGACCTCGGCGCCAGGCTCCCCGAGGAAGACCTGTGCCTCAAGGCCGCGCGCGCCTTGCAGCTCGAAAGCGGCTGCTCCCTGGGTGCCGACATCTCGATCGACAAGCAGGTACCCTGGGGCGCCGGGCTGGGCGGCGGCAGCTCGGACGCCGCCACCGTGCTCATCGGCCTGAACCGGCTGTGGGGCCTGGGCTGGTCCCGCGAGCGCCTGCTGCAGCTCGGCGCCCGGCTGGGGGCGGACGTGCCCTTCTTCGTCGGCGGACACACCGCCTGGGTCGAAGGCATTGGCGAGAAGCTCACGCCCGTCACGCTGGCGCCGCAGCACTATGCCGTGGTGAAACCCGCGGAACCGATCGCGACGGCGGCCATCTTTTCCAGTCCGCTGCTGACACGAGACACGGAACCTGCTATAGTCACAGGCTTTCTTGCAGACGCTAACGCGCTGATCCACAGCGAAGCCGCCGGGGCTGAATCCTGGGGCAGCTTCGCCGGACGCAACGACCTGCAGAGCGCCGCCGAAGCCTTGTGCCCGGAGGTGGCAGCGGTAGGGCGGTGGCTCCAGGCCCGGTTCGGCAACAGCCGGATGACGGGCTCGGGCAGCGCGGTGTATGCAAGAGCCGGCGCAGGCGAACGGCCTGTGGCGACCATGCAGGAGGGCATGCTCGGTGGCATGCCCGAAGGCTGGGTCGGTCGGATGTGCCGGAGCCTGGATGTGCACCCGCTGGTCGGGTGGCTGGGCTGAAGGGTTTTGGGGTTCGGCCGTCAGGCCGGGTCCTGTGTAGGGGAGTCGCCAAGTTGGTCAAGGCATCGGATTTTGATTCCGACATGCGAGGGTTCGAGTCCTTCCTCCCCTGCCAAAT
>CAMLGG010000108.1 GCA_946479475.1 uncultured Ideonella sp.
CGCCTGTGGGACGCCATGAACTGGCTCTGCCTTCAGTACAGCGCCGGCGCCCCGGTGGAGCAGATCCGCGAAGTGTGGCCTTATGTCATGCGCTGGGCCGAGGAGTACGCCATGTTCCACGAGGCGCATCACCTGGATCCGCACAACAAGGGCGGCATCGTTCCCCACGCGGCCCTGCGAACCGAGGACTACTGGACTGTCGCTCTCCGCCTGCTCTGCCTTGGCATGCTCACCGGCTACGCGGCCGAGTTGCCGCGGGTGATGCGATTTCTCGACTACGGCAACGAACTGATGGGCGTGCGCGACGGCCTGATCGAACGGCTGGTCGCTCCCTTCCTCCCTGGCCGCGGCGAGCCACCTGGCACCTGCACTCGGCACCTTCCGTACCGCAAGCTGCTCAAGGTCTTCGCCGCTGCGCCAGGCCAGCGACCTGCATTGATGAGCAGATACCTGGACGATTGGTTCGAGGCCAGCCGGCGCGAGCCGTACTTCGAGCAGCACCTCGAAGGCGGCTTCGGCTTCTACGGCTACTGGTCGTGGGAGGCTGCCGCCGTCACCTGGGTGCTCGGCATCGACGACAGCAGCTACCGCGACAAGCGCTTCTACCCACGCGACCTGGCAACGTTCGCCCGGAGATTCCCTGTCACCAGCCCTGCAGCGCCGACATACGCAACGGCTTCTGATGGTGGCACGGGCCCCTTGCGCTGCGACGCCGGCGAGCCCTGCCCCCGCGAAGGCTATTGGTTCACCCCCGCCAAGGTCGGCAGCCGCCGCCACTTCAGCCACGGCGAGCCCATGCCCGAGTTCAAGAGCGACTACGGCATGACCATCTGGCAGTGGGACGAAGACCAGTCGCCTTGATCGAGCCCACGGCTCTCACCCCTGCGCCTGCTCGTCCCGCTGCCGCTTCCAACGCCGCAGCACCGCCTCGAGCTTGTCCAGGGTGCACGGCTTGGTGAGGAAGTCGTCCATGCCGGCGGCCCGCGCTTCTTCGACGTTGCTGGCCAGCGCATTGGCCGTCAGCGCCACGATGGACAGGTGCCGCCGCTGCTGGCGGCGCTCGGTCTCGCGCCAGCGCCGCGTCACTTCGAAACCGGAGATGCCGGGCAGCATGCAGTCCATCAGCACCAGTTCGTAATCGCCGGTGGAAAGCCGGCGCAGGGCCTCCTCGCCGTCCGCGGCGATGTCGCAGGCACAACCCAGGCGTTCGAGTTGCGCCTCCACGACCAGCGCATTGACCGCGTTGTCCTCGACCACCAGCACCCGGCCCGCCTGGTTTCGTGGGGCCGGGGCCTCGAGCGGCATGGCGCCGCTGTGGGCGAAGGTCCAGTCCGAATGCTGGTGGGCTTGCGGGTCGGCCACCGGGCCGGGCACCTCGGGCAGCGGCAGCTCGATCCAGAAGCGGGTGCCGCGGTCGGGCGAGCTTTCGAAATCGATGCGACCGCCCATCAGCAGCACCAGGCGGCGCGAGATCGCCAGGCCAAGGCCGGTGCCGCCGAAGCGGCGCGAAATGCTGCTGTCGGCCTGCGCAAAGGGCTGGAAGATCCTTTCGCGTGCCTCCGGCGGGATGCCGACGCCCTGGTCGTGCACCTCGAAGCGGAGCAGGCCGCCGACCCGGCCGGTGTCGGGCACCAGGCGCAGCACGACGTGGACCTCGCCGCGGTCCGAGAACTTGATCGCGTTGCCGACCAGGTTGCCGAGTACCTGCTTGACCCGCTTGGCGTCGCCCGCCACGCCCGAAGGCACGTCCTCGTCGACATGCAGCGTCAGCGAAAGTCCCTTGCCGCCCGCATAGGAGCCGAACAGGCTCAGCACGTCGCGCAGCATGGCCCGCGGGTCGAAGGGCGCGATGTCGACCTCGATCTCGTCCGCCTCGATCTTCGTCAAATCCAGGATGTCGTTGATGATCGAGAGCAGGTTGCGGCCCGAGACCAGCAACGTGCGCGCCAGCTGGTGCTCGCGCGGGCCCAGCGACGCGCGCGCGAGCAGGTCGGCCGTGCCCAGGATGCCGTTCAGCGGTGTGCGCACCTCGTGGCTCACGGTCGCGAGGAAGTTGCTCTTGGCCCGGCTGGCCTGCTCGGCCGCGGCGCGCAGGCGCTCCACCTCCTGCAGGTAGCGCTCGCGGCGGCGCAGCACTTGGACCAGCGTCGAGAAGGTGCCCAGCAGGAACAGCATGGCCGCCCCGGCGAACCACGCCACGCCGCGGGCCTGCCGCCGCCAGTCCGAGAGGTAGAGCTCCTCGCTCGCCGCGACCGCGACGAGCACCGGATAGCCGTCGACCTGGCGGCTGACCAGCATCAGCCGCTCCCGCGCCTGTGGCTCGGCCTCCCAGGGTTCGTAGTCGCCGGGATTCGGCTCCGGCTGCACGAGGGACTGCGAGTAGGCGCCGCCACGGCTGATGCGGTGGCCCAGGGCCTTCTCTTCGAACGGGGCCCGGGCCAGCACCGTGCCGTCGTCACGCAGCAGCGTCATGGCCGTGGTGTCCGGCCTCGGATCGGCGCGATCCAGGCGCAACGCGGTGTAGAAGCGCGAGAAGTACTTCGGTGCGAGGCCCACCGTGACCATGCCTTCGAAGCCGCCCGAGTCGTCGCTGAGCCGGCGTACCAGGTAGAAGGCCCATTCGCCGGTGATCCGGTTGCGGACCGGACGGGCGACGTGCGGACCGGGCCGCTGCTGGCCGCGCGCGAGCATGAAGGCCTCGGTGTCCGAGAGGTTGACCTCCGGCGGCGGGTAGGCGCGCGAGCTGCTCACCAGGTGCCCGTGCCGGTCGACCACCGAGATGGCATCGATGGCCTCGAAGCTCGCCTGGCGCGCAGCGAGCAGCTGCTGGTGCAGTTCGTTGCCGAAGTAGGCGGCGAGGTCCTCGTCGCCCTTCAGGTGACGCGCCTCGATCATTCGCGCCACGCCGTCGGCCACGAAGTCAGCCGCCGAGAAGACCTGCTTGGCATGCTCGGCCAGTGCGAGGGCATGGTCTTCCGCGGCACTGCGGGCCTGCGCGATGGCCTGCACTCGCAGCTGCCAGACGGAAGCCAGCGCCAGGACGAGCAGTGCCACCACGACGACCACTCCCACGGCGCCGGCGGCGCGGCTGGCGGACTCGGGCCCGCGGAAGTTCAGCACGCTGGTGTTCGGCACAGGGCCGGCGCGGCCGATGTGGGGCCGTTCGCCGAGCGGCTATCGAGCAAGCGCCATGCCCACGGCGAAGCTCAGCGGCGGCTCGGCCGGACGTCGGCCTTCAGCACGCGACGCATCAACGCGAGCGCCTGCTCGCGGACTTCCGGCGACTCCGAAGCCACGCAATCCGCCGGCGCCCAGACGGCGTATCCGCGCAGGTAGGCATCCATCGCCGTGGCCAGCACGCAGCTTTCGGCGGCGAGTCCTGCCAGGATCAGGCGCTTGCAGTGCAGCTGGCGCAGCAGCAGGTCCAGCGGGGTCTCGTAAAAGGCCGAGTGGCGCGGCTTGAGGATGGTGAAGTCGCTCTTGCGCGGCGCCAGCGCCCGCGCCAGTTCGCCCGGCGCCCCCGGCATGCGCCGACAGCGCTCCCACAGGGCGTGGAAGTCGGATCGCCAGACGCCGTAGTTGTCGTTCGCGTAGACGACCTGCGTATCGCTGCCGTGCAGTGAGCGCCGCAGCCGGGCCGTGGCGCGTGCGGCCTCGACCGCTGCAGTGGCCAGTGCGCCGGCCCCTTCGAAATCCAGCGGGTTGACGTAGTCGACCAGGAGCAGCACGGTCGGGCTGGGCGGCAGGGGCGGCAAGGCGATGCGCCCGCCGCCGCCACGTGCCTGCCGGGCCACCCTATTTCTCCCCGGCCAGCATCGAGCGCAGCACTTCGGCGGAGTCGTCCAGTTCCAGGGCGCGCCGTTGGTAGTCGCGCTTCACGCCGGGGATGTTGTCCGGCCAGCGGTCGGCCAGTCGGCGCAGGGCGGCGGCCTTCTCCTCGACCGCCCGCAGGGCGTTGTACAGGCCCTCTTCGATCGCGATGGTCTGGTCCACTTGCAGGCTCTCCTGTGAGAAGGCGTGGCCGGTGTGGCAGCGGTAGCGCAGGTGACCACCCTCGTCGAGCTCCCACAAGGCGCCGCGGCAGGTGGGGCAGGTGAAGGGCGAAAGCGCGCCGAGGCGGGCCACTTTCTCCATCTCGCCCTCCAGGTTGGCGAAGCTGATCTCGTCGGCAATTCCGGGGGGTGGCGAATTCGGACGCGTGAGGTCCACCGGCTGCCTGGCCAGCGTCGCCAGCAGTTGCGCTATCCCGGACAGCGGGAGCCGGTGGTCGATCCGGTTGTGCATCAAGGCATTGCTGGGCATCTCGGGATGCGCGGCCTCGGCCGGGTCCTGGACCACCGTGACGCCGCCACAGCTCTTGACGGCCCACAGGCCCGCGGTGCCGTCATCGAGGTTGCCGCTCAGCACCACGCCCACCACCCGCGGCCCGTAGGCCCAGGCAGCCGAGCGGAACAGCGGGTCTATCGCCGGGCGGTGCCGGTTCTCGCGCGGGCCGCGGATCACCCGCATGCGGCCGCCCTCCACCAGCAGATGGTGGTCCGGCGGCGCGGTGTAGAGCGTGCCCGGCTCGATCGCCAGACCATCCTCCGCCGGCAGGGCGCGCATGTGCCCGGCGCGGGCCAGGATGGCGGCCAGGTCCGAGCGGGCCTCGGGGCTGATGTGGACCACGACAAGCACCGAGCCGCAGTAGCCGGCCGGCAGCATCGCGACCAGCCGCTTCAAGGCGGGTACGCCCCCGGCCGAGGCGCCGATCACGACGATGTCGCGGGTCGGTTCGAGCGAGGGATCGGCCGCTGACTGCGCGCGGCAGGCGGGATCCGGCGAGCCGGGATCGGAAACGGTTTGGGCCATGGCCCGGTGGATGGGCAATCCACGCTCCGGCTCGCGGCGGCCCTCAGTGCTGCGAAGGATCGGCGTCGGCCACCGACAGCAGGCGCAGCAGCGCGGCCGGCTCGATCGGCTTGACCAGGTGGAAGTCGAAACCCGCCGCGTGGGCCCGCTCGCGGTCCGCCTCCTGGCCCCAGCCGGTGCAGGCGATGAGCAGCGGCGGCCGGCCGTGGCTCTGCTCGCGCAGGCGCTCGCACAGCTCGTAGCCGTTGAGCCCCGGCATGCCGATGTCCAGCACCGCCACGTCGGGGCGCCAGGTCTCGGCGATCTGCAGGGCCTCGTAGCCGCTGAAGGCGGTGCGGACGTCCTGCCCGTGCAGGGCGAGCATCGCCGCCAACGTCTGGGCCGCATCGACGTTGTCGTCGACGACCAGCAGGCGATGGGGCGTCGGGTCGCCGCCCGGCGCGTGGGCCACCGCGGGGCCGGCTTGCGCCGGCGACGTGCCCACCGGCAGCCGGACGACGAACACGCTGCCCCGGCCCGGCCCGTCGCTGCGCGCCTCCAGCGTGCCGCCGTGCTGCTCGACCAGCCCGCGTGCGAGTGCGAGGCCAATGCCCAGGCCGCCGCCCGAGCGGTCCAGCGCCGGGGCCAGCTGCGAGAACATGCGGAAGATCAGCGGCAGCTGCTCGGCAGCGATGCCGATGCCGTGGTCGCGCACCGCGACGCGCACCCGTTCGCCCTCGCGCTCGGCGACGAGCTCGACCTCGCTGCCGGGATCCGAATACTTCGCGGCGTTGTTGAGCAGGTTGGCGAAGACCTGGGTCAGCCGGGTCAGGTCGCCGTGGACGATCACAGCCTCGTCCGGCAGGCGCAGCTTCAGCCGGTGGTGCTGCGACTCCATCAGGTGCTGCGTCGCCTCCACCGCCTGCTCGATCGGCCTGCGCAGGGCAAAGCGCTCGACCCGCAGCTCGATCTTGTTGCGGGTCAGGCGGCTGGCGTCGAGCAGGTCCTCCAGCAGGTGGGTCATCTGAACCACCTGGCGCTCGATGATGTCGCGGCACCAGGCGACCTGCTTTGCGTTCGCGTCCTCGCGCCGCAGGATGGCGACGGCATTGCGGATCGGTGCCAGGGGATTGCGCAGCTCGTGGGCCAGGGTCGCGATCATGTCGTCCTTGGCCTTGTCGGCGCGCTTGAGGGTCTGCTCGCTCTGCCGCAGCTCGGAGGTCAGCCTCGTACGCTCCAGCATGGCCGCGACCTGGTCGCACAAGGTGTTGATGACGAGCAGGTCGCCCCGGCGAAAGCGCTCGCGGCTGGTCGAGGCGAAGGCCGCCACGCCGTAGAAGCGTTCGTGCGCCAGCAGCGGATAGCCGGCGAAGCAGCGCACGCCCACGCCCTTGAGCCGGCGTGCCTGCGGCAGCTCGCTGGCCTGCAGGTCCTCGATGACCAGGCCGGTGCGGCGGCGCGCCACCAGGCCGGCCAGCGAATCGTCGATGGGCACCACCGCCAGCTCCGCCTGCTGCTCGCTGCTCAAGCCCCAGGCCGACAGCAGCACCAGCTCGCTTTCCTCGTCGAGGCCGGCGCCGTAGTTCAGGCAGATCTCGCTGCCGGTGGCCGCGCGCACCCGCTCGAACAGGTCGCGGCGCATCGCGGACGGGTCCTGCTCGCCGAGGATCAGGGCCTGGCTGGCCTGGGCCAGGACATCGAGCTGCCGCACCCGCTCGCGCAAGGCCCGGTCGGCACGGCGGCGCTCGCTGATGTCGCGCGCAATGAGCGCCGAGCCGGTGACCTGGCCATGCTCGTCGCGGATCGGCGAAAGGCTCATCGAGACCGGCAGCCGCACCCCGTCGCGCCCCAGCCGCTCGGTCTCGACATGGGCGACCGTCTCGCCCTGCGCGAGCCGGTAGAGCAGGCCCGCCTCGTGGGGCCTGAACTCCTCGGGCACCAGCTCTTCCATGGTGCGGCCGAGCATCTCGTCGGCCTCGCGGCCGAACAGGCGCCGGGCGCCGTCGTTCCAGGACAGGATGCGGCCGTCCAGGTCGCGGCCGATGATGGCGTCCTCGGACGAGGCCACGATCGCCGCCAGCCGGGCGACATCCTCCTGCATGCGGGCCCGTTCGCTGATGTCGAGCAGCGCCACGCGGCAATGCGAGGTGCGGTGGACCTGATCCGGCACCAGCACCATCTCCAGCGCCACGGTGATCTCGCCTTGGGGCGGGTGCAGCAGGGCGAGCTGCAATGTCCCGGGCCCCGCGCCGCCCGCCAGCTCGATCTGGTGCTGGACCAGCCGCGCCTGGTCGCGCGGCACGACGAATTCGCCGAGGCGCCGGCCGATCATCCTCGGGTGCGGCACCCCGAGCAGGCTGGCCGCGACCCGGTTGGCCTCGATGATGACGCCGTTCATGTCGAGCGTCACGTAGCCGACCGGCGCACGCTCGTAGAGGTCGACGTAGCGGTCGCGCGAAAGCTCGAGCGCCTCGTGCGCCTCGCGCAGCTCCTCGTTCTGGATCTCCAGCTCGACCTGGTGCACGCCGAGCTCGTGCATGAGGCGCGCCAGCTCGGCCGGATCGGCGCTGGGCGGGCCCTGCCCCAGCATGGACGCCACGCGTGCCTCGGCGCGCCGGTGCACCTCGGCCATCCGCTCGGGCGGAACGGCATCGGGCCCGGGCGGCGCATCAGGATGCGTGCTCACGGCGTCCCCGGCGTGGCGGCGGACGCCGCCCGGTCCTCACGTCCATGTGTTCCCCGTCCACCAGGCCGAGGGGCGGCAATCACCGTTCCCGTGTGGCTCCCTGTCCGTCGGCCAGGTCGAAGGACAGCCACAGCAGCGAGCTCGGGCTGCCCTGCCCTTCGCGGATGGCGCTCACACGCTCCAGCGTGCGCACGCGGGTCCCGTCCTTGCGCACCCACCGCTTCTCGAACTGCACTTCCGGCCCGTCCTTGGCCAGGGCCTGCATCTCGGCCTGCACGCGCGGCATGTCGGCCGCGTCGGTCAGGTCGGAGACGCGCCTTTTCAGCAGTTCCTCGCGGCTGTAGCCCAGGGTCTCGCAAAGCCTGTCGTTGGCGAACAGGAACCGGCCGTCGAGGTCGGTCTCGCTCACGCCGGCGAAGGCCTGGTTGATGAAGACGTTCAGCCTAGCCTCGCTGCGGCGCAGTCCCTCCTCGGCCTTCTTGCGTTCGCTGATGTCGACAAGCGTGATCACCGCGCCCTCGATCAGGTTCTCCATCGTGCGGTAGGGGCGGATGCGCATCAGGTACCAGGCGCCGCCCTTGACCTGCACCTCGGCCTCCTTGGGCACGAGCGTGTCCAGCACGGTCCGGATGTCGTCGACCATCCGGTCGTAGCCGACGAGGTTGGAGGCGACGTGCTCCAGCGGGCGGCCGATGTCGCCGCTGATGAAGTTGATCACCTGGGTCGCCGCGGGCGTGAAGCGGGCGATGCGCAGCTGGTGGTCGACGAACACCGTGGCCACGCCGGTGCCGGCCAGCAGGTTGTTCATGTCGTTGTTGGCGCGCGAGAGGTCGCTCACCTTGTCCTGCAGCTCGGCGTTGACCGTGGAGAGCTCCTCGTTGACCGACTGCAGTTCCTCCTTCGAGGTCTCGAGCTCCTCGTTGGTGGACTGCAGCTCCTCGTTGACCGACTGCATCTCCTCGTTGGTGGACTTGAGCTCCTCGTTGGTGGTCTCCATCTCCTCCAGCGTGGTCTGCAGGTACTCGTCCTTGGATCGCAGCTCCCGCTCCAGCTCGGCGATGCGGCCGACCTGGTCGACATCGCCTTGCGGACCCTGCGCCGGCACGAGGTGCTCGGGCACCTCTTCCAGGACGACGAGGTAGAGCACCAGGCCGCCGGCCACCTCGACGGGCCGCACCGCCACGTTGGCGCGTATGAAGTCGCCGTTGGCCTTGATCCTGAGGCCGGGGTAGGAAACGACCTGCTTGTGGGCCACCGCCTTGTGGACCGCGATGGTCAGCTCGCGGCGCAGGCCCTCGCGCGCCATGGTCAGCACGTTCATCGAGGCGTCGCCGTCGGCCGGCTCGAGGTACTGCCCGGTCCGGCCGAGGATGTGCAGGATCTGGCCGCGCCCGTTGATGAGCACGCCGGCCTGGCCGAAATGGGCGAGCATCGCCCTCTCGGTGATCAGGCGCAGGCTGCCCAGCTCATCGGCCGCCTCCGCGGCGGCCGGCGTGGGGCGCCGCTCGGGCGAATCGGACAGCGGCGGCACGAAATCCGGCAGGGTGGGCCGCTGGGCGCCCTTCTCGCCCGGCAGGCGCAGGTAGACCTTCCACTTGCGGTCGACGACGTGGAAGAGTCGTGCGCTCTCGCCCACCGTCTCCGAAGTCCCGAGGAACAGGGCACCGCCGGGCACGAGGGCGTAGTGGAACAAGGGAATCAGCTTGCGCTGCAGGTCGGCGTTCAGGTAGATGAGCAGGTTGCGGCAGCTCACCAGGTCCAGCTTCGAGAAGGGCGGATCCTTGATCACGTCCTGTTCTGAGAAGACCAGCAGGTCGCGGATGTGCTTCTGGATGCGGTAGGTGCCGCGCTGCGCGTCGTGGGTGAAGAAGCGGTTGAGCCGCTCCTCGGTCACGTTGGCGGCGATGCTGGCCGGGTAGACGCCGCTGCGCGCCTGCTCGATCGCGGCGCGGTCGATGTCGGTGGCGAAGACCTGCACCTTGAGCGCGCGCTTGGCGGCCAGCATGTGCTCGTACAGCAGGATGGCGATCGAGTAGGCCTCCTCGCCCGTCGAGCAGCCGCAGACCCATACCCTCAGCGGCTCGTGGGCCGACTTCTGCGCCACCAGCTTGTCGATGATCTTCTCGTCGAGGACCTTGAAGGCCTCCGGGTCGCGGAAGAAGTTGGTGACGCCTATCAGCAGGTCGCGGAACAGCGCCTCGACCTCCGGCGGATGCTCCCGCGCGTAACGCAGGTACTCCTCCGGTTGCGCGAGCTGGTGCAAGGCCATGCGGCGCTCCATGCGGCGCACCAGCGTGGTCTCCTTGTACTGCGAGAAGTCATGCCCGGTCTGGCTGCGCAGCAGCACGCAGACCTTCTTCAGGACGCCGTCGCGCAAGGTCTGCGCAATCGGGCCGCGCGTCGGGTTGAAGGCATGCCGGATGTAGGAAGCGAGCTGCGCGGGCATCTCGCCCGGCGCCAGCACGTAGTCGACCATGCCGGTGGCGATGGCACTGCGCGGCATGCCGTCGTACTCGGCCGTGTCGGGCGCCTGGGCGATCGCCAGCCCGCCCTCGCCCTTGACCTCGCGCAGGCCCAGCGTGCCGTCGCTGCCCGTCCCTGAGAGCACGATGCATATCGCCCGTTCGCGCTGGGCCGCGGCGAGCGAGCTGAAGAAGTGGTCGATCGTCAGGTGCGGCCGGACATGGGCATCCGTCTGGACCACCAGGTGCAGCTTGCCCTCCTCGAGCGTCAGGTCGTTCCCCGGAGGAATGATGTAGACCGAGTTGGGCTCCACCGCCATGCCCTCGGCCGCCTCGTACACCGGCATGCGCGTATAGCGCTTGACCAGCTCCAGCAGCGCGCTCTTGTGGTCGGGCGACAGGTGCTGCACCAGCACGAAGGCCATGTCGCTGTCGCCGGCCTGTGGCAGGGCGCTGAAAAAGGATTCGACGGCCGACAGGCCCCCGGCCGAGGCGCCGATGCCGACGATCGGGAAGCTCGCCGGTCGATCGCGGCCCTTGCCGTTTGCGCGGTCGTTCCCCTCGTCGGGCAGCGTCGAACCGGGCGAGTTGGCGCCCTCTTGCGGAGCGGGGCCAGGCGCCGCAGCGTCGCCCTCGGCGGTCTTGCCTTTCTTCCGAGGCTCCTTGTCGTCCGTCATGAGGCCTTCTCTTCCCGTTGTTCAGTTGCAGTCGCCAGCCGGCAATGGTAGGTGCTGGGCAGTGTGCGCCACGCCGGCATCGGGCAGGCGCGGGAATGCCCCATGCCGCCGCACCGGTCAGCGCGCGTCGTCCTGGCGCGGCAAAGCTTGCCGAAAGGAAGTTCGATGAAGGCTCGTCCGAGCGTGATCCAGGCTGCGCCCGCTGCCCTGCGCAAGCAGCCGCGCAATGTCAATCGCCCGCCCCGGGCGCAGGGCAGCGCGGGGGGCAGCGAGACCGCCGAGGTCTCGCTGCCGCACGAGCGGGACGAGTCTGCGGACCCGACTTCGCCAGGGAAGGACCCGGTCATGGAACGCGCCTACCTGGACCTGCAGGAGGGTCAGGTCGACACTGACCTGCGCGCGACACCCGGCCTGGATGCGCGCCGGCGGAGGATGCTGCTTCGCCGCCGCAGGTGAAGACCTCCCGGGCACGGGATTTGCCGCTTCCGGACCTTGCTGTTGGGATCCACAACGTTGGGAGATCTGCATGGTGGATGGTGATCTGTATGGCCGGCCGGGAAGGCCACAGGTGCTGTATGTCGAGGACGAGCCGACCAACCTGCTGCTGATGCAGGCCCTGTTCCGCTTGCGCCCGCACCTGCAGCTGGTGACCGCGACCGACGGCGCGGAGACCATCGCCCTGGGAGCCTCCATCCGCCCTGCCCTGATCATGCTGGACCTGCGCCTGCCCGACTGCTGGGGCAGCGACCTCCTGCCCCAGCTGCGGCAGCGCTTTCGCTGGCGCCACGTGCCCGCGGTGGCGGTCACTGCCGAGGTCGAGTTCGACGGCTCGCGCAGCGGCTTCATGGAGACCTGGCACAAGCCGCTCGACCTGCAGTTCGTCCTCCAGCGCCTGGACCGCTGGCTGCCCGACACCGCCCACGCCGATCACCCGGGCCAGCACTGGCGGCCGCCCAATTCCGAAGGCCTCCAGGCCCGCGCCTGAGCGGCTCAGGCCGGGGCGCCGACCACCCGGTGCACCAGGTAGAGCCTCCGCAGGGCCGGGGCCGCGAGCACGAAGGGATAGAAGTCGGCCAGCCCCATCGCGCGTGAAAGCTCGTTGAGGACGCCGGTCAGCTCCATCCAGCTCGTCACCAGCTTGAGAAAGGCGGGCGCCTGCGGGTCCGCGGCGGCCTCCTCGCCCAGGGCCTCGACGCCGAAGCGTTCGTAGTTCAGCTCGACGCTTTCACCGTCGATGCCGAAGCTGCGTGCCGTGTCCAGCGTGTCTCGCAGATGCAGGTAATGCGCCCAGGTCTCCGCCCAGTCCTCCCACGGATGGCTGCTGGCGTAGGCGCTGACGTGGCGCGTCGCCCAGTCGGCTGGCGCGCCATTGGCGTAGTGGGCCTGCAGGGCGGCGGCGTAGTCCTGCCGCTCGTCGCCGAAGACCGCGCGAAAGCGCTCCAGCCAGGGCGTGCCATCGACCAGGCGCTGCCAGTAGTAGTGGCCCGTCTCGTGGCGCAGATGCCCCAGCAGGGTCCGGTAGGGTTCGTGCAGCGCGGTGCGGCGTGCCTCGCGCTGGGCGTCGTCCGCCTCCTCGACGTCGAGGGTGATCACCCCGTCGGCATGGCCGGTGACCACGGCCGGGCCGCCCGGCGGCGCGCGCAGCAGGTCGAAGGCCAGGCCGCGCTTCGGGTCCTCCCGCAGCTTCGACTTGACCGGCAGGTTCAGGCCGATGAGCGTCGAGACCAGCTGCCGCTGTGCATGGGCGATGCGCTGCCAGAACACCCCGTTCTCGGGCACGGACAGGTCGGGCAGCGTGCGGGTGAGCCGGCAGCTGCGGCACAGGGGCGGCGTGCCGGCGTGGCGGTCGGTGCTGTCGACCAGCCAGTTGCAGGCCGAAGGTCCGTCCAGGTGCTGGCACCGCCGGTAGGTGCGGGTGCTCGCCCGGCCGCCGACGGCGCGCCAGAGTCCCTCGCCCGCGGGCTCCAGCGGCAGCAGCTGGCGGCGCGCCGGGTCGTAGCCCAGGGGCGTGTGGCAGGCCAGGCATTCGCTGTTGCGGAAGAACACCGGCCTGCCGCACCGGCAGCGAAACGCACGCGGGATCAGCGGGCGGGCGACGCTCGTGCTCACGGGTTCCCCCTGATGCCTCGCATCGCTGCCCCCCGAGGGAGCGAGCGCCGGTGCAACGGCCTGGCAGCACTCACCCGAGCTGCACGAGGATGACGGCCGCCGTGCAGGCGCCGATGAGGCCGCCGCCGACCACGTCGCTCGGATAGTGCAGGCCGAGGACGACGCGCGCGATGGCGACGAGCAAGGCGTAGAGCCACAGCAGCGGCGCCAGGGCCGGGTAGAAGGCCGACAGCAGCAGCGCGAAGGCCGCCGCGTGCAGCGAATGGCCGCTCGGGAAGCTGAAGCAGTCGGGAATGGGCGCGCAGGCACGGATGTCCGGGCAGCCGCCGTCGCAGGGCCGCACCCGTCGGATGGTCTTCTTGATCGTCCAGTAGATCGCCAGGTTGATCGCGCCGGTGGCGGCGAGCAGCGCCGCGCAATGCGCCCCGTGCGTTCCGCCGGCCAGCGGCAGCACGACGAGCACGACGAGCCACATCGGACCATCGCCGAGGCGGCTGCACCAGACCATCAGGCGCAGCAGGGTCGGCTGGGAGGACTTTGCGTGCAGGGCGATGGCCCAGCGCCGGTCGATCTCGGCAACGCTGTATTGACGCGCGAACCTCGCCGCCGCCGAGCTGGCCCCTGGAGGCGAAGCCGGTCCGGTGGACGGGTCAGACCAGCGCGGCATGCTCCATCGTCCCGCCCATGCGTGAGCGGTCTTCCACCACTTCGACCAGTTGCCGCTCGAAGGCGCGCAAGGCCGTTTCCCAGTCGCTGCGCAGGGCCAGCGTGCGGGCTCGCTGCCGCAGGGCGCTGCCCGGCGCGGCGGCCGAGAGCGCCAGTTCCGCCGCCGCGAAGAAGCCAGGGCGGTCGTTGGGCTCGGCGAGGAAGCCGTTGTAGTCATGGCTCACCAGCGCGCCGGCACCTGCGGAATCGAAGGCCACCAGGGCCAGGCCGCTGGCGAGCGCCTCCAGGGCCACGTTGCCGAAGGTGTCGGTCAGGCTGGGGAAGAGGAACACGTCGGCGCTCGCGTAGCAGCGCGCCAGCGAGCCGGCACGCTGCAGGCCGACGAATCGCACTTGCGGCCAGGCGGCCGCCAGCTTCGCCCGCAGCGGGCCATCCCCGGCGACCACCATGTGCAGGCCCGGATGCCGGTGGCTCAGCCAGGCGAAGGCGTCGAGCGCCAGCTGCACGTTCTTCTCGGCTGCCAGGCGCCCTACGTGCAGCAGCACGCGGTCGTCCGGACCTGCACCCCAGGCTTCGCGAAGGTTCTCGTCGCGCTGGGCCGGAGAGAACAGGCCGGCGTCCACGCCCCGGCCGACCACGTGCAGCCTCTCGAAGCCACGGGCCGCCAGCTCCCTGGCGAGAGCATGCGTGGGCACGAAGCTGCGGTCGGCCATCGCGTGCAGCTGGCGCAGGTAGGCCAGCACCGCCGGCTGCAGCCAGCCCAGCCGATAGTGGCGGCTGTAGGCGTGGAAATTGGTGCGGAAGTCGATGGTGGTCGGGATGCCTTCCGCGCGTGCGGCGCGCAGCGCTGTCCAGGCCAATGGCCCGGGCGTGGCCGCATGCACGAGATCGGGCCGCGCGGCCTGCCAGCGCTCCCGCAGCGTGCCCACCGTGGCCCAGCCGAAGCGAAGGCCCGGGTACATCGGGATCGGGGCGCCGGCCGTGCGCCATTCGCCGTTGTCGAAGGTGTGGTCGCCCGGATGCTGGGTGTCCTCGAAGGACCGTGTCGCCTCGTGCCGCTGCCGCGGCCGCACGAGCTGCACCAGATGGCCCGCCTGTCGCAGGTGGTGCACGGTGCGCGCCGTCGTGAGGGAGACGCCGTTGATCTCGGGGGGAAAGGTTTCGGTGATGTAGGCGATGCGCACGAGGGACCTTCTTGGCGGGTGGTACGGCGGAAGCGATCGCACGCTGTCTGGTGCGGGGTCCACCGCCATCAGCAAGGGTCGTTCCCAGGCGTCCGGTCAGCTTGACGGCGAGGCGGGCGCAGCTTGCGAGCCCGGGCGTTGGCGGCGGGGCGCGCGCCGGGCGCTCAGCAGGCCGATGAGGCGCCGTTCCGGAAGTGTCAGGCCCCGAATCGAGGGCGGACGGGTGGCCCAGGGCTGCAGCCTGAGGGCTTCTCGGCGCTCCGGCGTGGCCAGTTCATCGCCGAGGATGAGCACCGCGGGGTGGATGTAAGCCTTGCGGCAAACGGCGGGCGTGTTGCCCAGGCGCCGCGCGACCTGTGCGACCACCCCCGCGGGCGTGGGCACGGGGTCGGCATCACAGGCTTTCAGCAGCGAGTCCAGCGCCAGCACGCTGCCGTGCCAGGTGCGGAAATCCTTGGCCGTGGCGTGGAGGTCGCCGCTGGCCTCGGCCAGCCACTGGTTGACGTCGCCCGAGCCGAGGCGGCCTATGCTGCCGTCGCCATCCACGTACTGGAAAAGCTCCTGGCCGGGCAGCTCGCGGCAGCGCCGGACGACGCGGGCGACGCGGCGGTCACTGAGCCGGACCTCGTGCCGCACGCCGCTCTTGCCGACGAAGGACAGGCGCAGCTCGTCGCCCCGGACGCCGGCATGGTGGCTGCGAAGGGTGGACAGGCCGAAGGAGCCGTTCTGGCGCGCGTACTCGTCGTTGCCGATGCGCATCCAGGTGGTGTCCAGCAATCGCACGAGCGTGGCCAGCACGCGTTCGCGCGTGGGCTCGGCTTCGTCGCCCAGCCGGCGCAGGACTGCGCCGCGCAGCTTCGGCAACAGCCGCCCGAAGGCCAGCAGGCGATCGAACTTGGTCTGGCCCCGCTGCAGCTGCCAGTCGGGGTGGTAGCGGTACTGCTTGCGACCCCGTGCGTCGCGGCCGGTCGCCTGGAGGTGGCCGTCCTCGCGCAGGCAGATCCACACCTGCTCGTAGGCGGGAGGAACCGCCAGGCGTCGGATGCGCTGCAACACCGCCTCATCGCGCACCGGCTTGCCGGTAGGCAGCAGGTAGACGAAGCCCTTGCCTCGCCGATGCCGCCGGATGCCCGGCTCGCTGTCGCTCACCCACGCCAGCTGCGCCGGCGGCGCCGGCGCGAACAGCGCCGCGCCAGCTTCGGCGGAAACCACCCGGGAGGAACGCGAACGCCCTGGCATGCCGGGCCCTTCTGCAAGCCCCGTGCCGCCCCTGCACCCACGGAGCGCTCCGCAGGAGCCGCCCCCTTCAAGGGCGTGCGCGGATCCGGCTCTGCCGGTCCGCTGCGCGCGCCCCCCTGGGGGGCAGGCCCCCGGCAGGGGGCCGTGGGGGTCAACAGTCCGCGGCTCTGCCGGTCCGCTGCGCGAGCCCCCCCGGGGGGCAGGCCCCCGGCAGGGGGCCGTGGGGGTCAACAGTCCGCGGCTCTGCCGGTCCGCTGCGCGAGCCCCCC
>CAMLGG010000109.1 GCA_946479475.1 uncultured Ideonella sp.
TTGACGCGCGGGCTTGGATTGCACAGGCCTCTCGCCTTCGACAGGCTCAGGGCGAACGGTGGGGTGGACCGGGCGGGGCCGAACGCCACCATTCCGTTCACCCTGAGCCTGTCGAAGGGCCCACTGCGCGGGGCTCACGCATGGGACAGCCTCACGCCTCGCGAAGGCAATCGACGATCTTCAGCCGCGCGGCCCGCCAGGCCGGGACGAAGCCGCCGACGAAGCCCATGAACAGGGCGAACAGCATCGTCTGGATGGCGATGCCGGGCGTGAGCTTGAACTGGAAGGCCAGCTCGGCGAAGGTCTGGAAGTTGGTGGTGGAGATGTCCACCGCCTGCATCAGGCTGGCCGCGCCAAGGCCCAGCACGCCGCCCACCACGCTGAGCAGCAGGCTCTCCGCGAGGAAGGCCAGCAGCACGGCGGCGCGCCTGAAGCCCAGCGCCCTGAGCGTGCCGATCTCGCCCACCCGCTGCGCGACGGTGGCGAACATGGTGATCATCGCCCCCACGATGGCCCCGATGGAGAAGATCACCGAAAGCACCGTGCCGAGGATGCGGATGAACTTGGCCAGCCCCTCGCTCTGCTCCTCGTAGAACTGGATCTCGGGCTTGGCGTCCACCTGCAGCCTCGGGTCGGCGGCGATGGCATCGAGCGTGCGCTGGCGGCGCGCTGCGTCCGCGAGGCGGAAGACCACCGTCGAGTAGGCGCTGCGTCGGTAGGACTGCATCATCAGGTCGGCATCGCCCCAGATCTCGGAGTCGAAGGCCGTCCTGGCGGCATCGAAGGTGCCGACGATGGTCCAGTCGCGCCCGCCGAAGCGCAGGGTGTCGCCCAGCCGGCAGCCTTCGAAGCCGGCGGCCACCGCACGACCCACCACGATCTCGGCCGTGCCGGGGCGGAACCAGCGTCCTTCCTCCAGCTGGACCTGCGGCCGCAGCTGCGGCCCGGCGACGCCCATGCCGCGCATCGTCACGTTGCCGGGCTTGCCGGTGCCGAGCTTGGGCAGCGAGTTGAGCACCACGGTCTCGCGGGAGACCAGCCGCTCGCCGCCGCGACCGGTGGCGATGCCGGGCAGGGCCTCGAGGATGCCGGCCTGCACCCGGTCCACGCCGCTGTTGATCTCGGCCCCGGCGCCCTTGCGCAGCACGAGGAGGTTGTCCGCCTGCCCGGTGGCGACGAGCGTGGCGCGGATGCCCTCGCTCATCATCAGCACGGTGGCGAAGGTGTAGACCACCAGGGCCATGCCGGCCGCAGTCAGCAGCGTCGTGACCCGGCGCACCCACAGGTTGCGGGCGATGTAGCTGAAGGGGATGGACTTCACGGTGACCCCGCGGGCCGCGAGCTCAGGCCAGCGCACGGCCGCTCCGAAGCGGCCTGAGCGCCCTCTCGGAGGGCGGATGCGGTACTCCGCAGCCGGGTGCTCATGTGACTTGGCGCAGGCCCTGCACGATGTCGATGCGGCTCATGCGCCAGGCCGGCCAGGTGGCAGCGACGAGCCCGACCACGGCCGCGGCGCCCACCTGCATCGCCAGGGTGTGAGGCGCGATCTTGAACACCGGCAGGAAGGACCCCAGCGAGCGGGCGATGCCGCTGACCGCGGGGAAGGTGAGGGCGAGGCCGAGCGCGCCGCCCATGAGCGCGATCAGCAGGCTCTCGCCGAAAAGCAGGCGCACCACGAAGCCGGGCGAGAAGCCGAGCGCCTTGAGGGTGGCGTACTCGGCCATGCGCTCGCGGGCCGTCATCGTCATGGTGTTGGCCATCACCACCATGATGATCACGATGATGATGTAGCTGACCGCCTCGATGGCGGCGAGGATCGCCTCGCTCATCGAGACGAAGCCGAGCTGGAAGGCGGCCTCGGTCTCGGTCAGCGTCTCGGCGGCCGAGTTCTTGAACAGCGCATCGACACGCTGCGAGATGAGCGCGGCATCGTGAGGCTCGTCTATGCCCAGCACGTAGACGCCGACGAAGTCCGCCCGGGGCCCGTACTTCTTGCGCAGAGTCTCGTTGATGTACTGCCAGTGGAACAGCATCTGCGATTCGTCGGTCCTGGCCTCGGCGCCGTCCCAGATGCCGCGCAGCGTGAAGGTCCAGGTGCCGGAATAGATGGTGCCGCGGATGGGGATCTGGTCGCCCACCTTCCAGCCGTAGGTGTTGGCCAGCTTGCGCCCCACGATCGCGCCCTGGCGGTCGCGCAGGAAGGCCTCCTTCTCCTCCTCGCCGAGCCGGTACTCGGGATAGAGCTTGAGGTAGCTCGCCGGCTCGACCGCGAACTGCGGGAAGAAGTTGCGCTCGGTCTGGTAGACGCCGCCGAACCAGTTGGCCCACGAGATCGTCTTCACGCCTTCGACCGCCTTCAGGCGCTGGGCATAGCTGAGCGGCAAGGGGAAGGTCAGCGACACCGCGCTGCGGGTGACCAGGCGCGTGCTGGAGCTGGCCGCGACGCCGGCGTACCAGGCGTCGATGAGCGTGCGCAGCAGGCCGAAGGCGCACACCGCGACGACGAGGCCGACGATGGTCAGCCCGGTGCGCAGCTTGTGCCGGAAGGCGTTTCGAAGCAGCAGCCGGAGCAGGAGCATGGCGGCTGGTCCTTCGAGAGCACTCCAGGCCGGGCCGGGCTCTTCAGATCGAGGTGGGCAGGCGGGGCGTGGGGGGCAGGGCGATCCGACCGGCACCGGCATCGGCAGTGGCGGCCGCGTAGTAGCGGCCGAGCTCGGCCCAGTACGCCGGCAGCGCATCGCCCAGGCTGGCGGCGAGCTGGCGATGGCGCCAGTCGGCTTCGGTGTGGCGCTGCTCCGCAAAGGCGACCCGGGCGACCAGCTCGCGCCCGACGGGGTGCTCCTCGATCCAGCCGCCCAGGCCTTCCATCAGCGAGTGGGCCAAGGCGGCATCGCCGGCTTCGACCGTGAGCCACGCCGCATCCAGGCTCGCCAGCGCGCGCCACCAGCCGACGGCGGCGCCCTCCCGGGCTTCGAGCAGGCGGGCGAGCGCGCCGGCGCGGTCGCCACGGGCCAGCGCCAGTTGCGCTTCGCCGTGCAGTGCCGCGGTGCGCAGCTGGGCATCGCGCGCGAAGCCCGGGCTCGCGCGCATCTGCGCCAAGGTGGCCTCGGCATCCTCCAGCCGCCCGGCCAGCACCTGGGCCGCCGCCAGGAGCGGCAGCACGAAGTGGCGGTCCAGCTCGCGGCCCGAGTGCTGGGTGTGGGCAGCGGCGTCCTGCAGCCACAGCACGGCCTCGCTGTGCTGGTCCCTCGCCATCGCCAGCTGCGCGCGGCCGACCAGGTGGTACATCGGGTTCTGGACCCGGTTGTCGGCGTGGGCTTCCTCCAGGTCGCGCAGCACGCGCGCGAGGTGCTGCGGCTTGCGCAACTGGCGGTACAGCCCGCACAGGCCGGAGGCCGCGACCACGGTGCTGACCCACACGTTCATGCTGCGCGAAAGCGACAGCGCGAGCTCGCCGTGCTCCTCCGCCTGGGCGAACATGCCCAGCGAGCCGCAGGCGATGGACAGGTTGCACTCCGCGCGTGCCTGGCCCACCAGGATGCCGTGCCGGCGGTAGAGCTCGGCGGCTTCGCTGGCGTGCTCCCAGGCCCGGCGCATGTCGCCGGTCTCGGCCTTGAGCACGAGCAGGGTCTGCAGCATGCGGATGCGATCGAAGACGTTGCCCGTCTGCCGGCAAAGCGTCTCTGCACGCTCGAGCATGGCGGCGGCCGTCGTCCAGTCCAGCTGGCTGAGCGCCATCTCGGCACGCAGCAGGCACAGGTTGAGCCGGTAGGCGGGCGACTCGTTGCCCTCGGCGGCCTGCAGCACCTCGTCGATCTGCAGCCGGGCCTGGTCGTTCAGGCGGCGCTTGAGGTAGGCCTGTGCGAGCTCCAGCCGGACCTCGGCCTCCTGCACCCGATTGCCGCTCGCACGGCAGGCCAGCACCAGGGCCGGGCCGGTCTCGAAGGCGCGGCTGTCGTCCAGCGCCACGAGGACGCGCAGGCGCTCGACCTGGGCCAGGGTGTGCGCCGGTTCGATCTCCAGCACCGCGTCGAGCAGGTTGAGCGCGACATGCCACTTGTTCTCGGCCGAGGCCTGCATCGCCCGCCCGAGCGTCCAGCTGGCGATCGCGCTGCTGCCTTCCAGCGTTTCCAGCGGACCCTCGGGGCCGGCCAGCAGGCTGGTCTCCAATCGGCCGGCGAGGGCCTGGCCGAGCTGCGGCAGGTCCGGGCCGACCAGCCGCTGCGGGGGCGAGCCGTTGGTGCCCGCCAGCGTCGACTCCAGCTGGTAGGCTCCTTCGCGTCCGGTGACCACGACCTGCACGACGTGCGAGCAGCCGAGCAGCCGCCTGAGCGCCTCGGCCCGCTCGCCCACCGGGGCATTGGCAGGGACGGTGCGCAGGGCGGCGAGCACCGACGGGATGGTGGCCACCTCGAGGCGCCGATGAGCTGCAAGCGCCTTCTGCACCAGCGACAGCAGGCCGAGCTCGACCCAGTCGAGGTCCGGCTGGCCGGTGTGGTTCTCGAACGGCAGCAGGGCGATCGAGGCCATCTGCGGCTCGGGCGCCGGCGCCGGGGCGGGAGCCGCCGTGCCCTCCACTGCGCCGACGAAGCGATAGCCCACGCGGTGCGCCGTGCCGATGAGCGGAGCCTGAGCGTCCTTGTCCTCGATCAGCTTGCGCAGCTTGAGCACCGCGCTGGCGATGACCCCGGGCGTCACGTCCTCGCCCGACCACACCTCGTTGAGCAGCTCGTCCTTGGAGACCACCCGATGGCGCTGCCGCAGCAGGTAGACCAGCAGGTCGAACGGGCGGCGCTCGATGGGGCGCAGGCCGCCGTCGACGCGAAGCTCACGCGACGCGACACGCAGCTCACAACGGCCGAACCGGAAGGTCTCTGGGCTCACAGGGGCACTCTCGGGCCTTCGGCCCGGTGCCTCCGCAAGGGCAGGAGTCCCTGCGGGCGGCCGGGCCGGCTTCACCGACGATGTGTCATTCATGATGACGCCATTGTCCATGGGCCTGTGATGGTAGCGGGGCCGGCCCGCTCAAGGACTGTCAAGAGCTCGCGATCGCCTCGACCTGGATGCGCAACAGGACGTTCATGTCGAATCCGTAGTCCTTGCCGGCCGACAGGCCGAACTCGTCGCGCCGGAAAGTGCCGATGGCATCGGCGCCGCAGAGTTCGCGCTTGAGCATCGGATGTGGAATGCACTTGAAGGACTGGATCCTGAGCGTCAGCGGCCGGGTGGCGCCATGCAGCGTGAGCTCGCCCACCGACTGCGTCGGCTTGCCGTCGACGAAGGCCTCCAGCCGGCCGTGGAAGCGCGCCTGGGGATGCTTCTTGACATCGAAGAACTCGGGGCCGACGGCCCAGCGCTCCAGCGCCTTCTGGCCGAAGGCTATGCTGCCCAGCTCCACGCTGATGTCGACCGTCCCCTCGCCAGCGCTCTTGTCCAGCGTGACGGTGCCGGCGCTGCGGTTCATCTTGCCCCGCCAGACCGAAAGGCCGCCGAGATGATCGGCCTCGAAGCTGGGGTAGGTGTGGTCGGGGTCGACCTTGTAGCTGACCGGGGCCGCGCGGGCCGGGTCCGCGGCGACCAGGGTCAGGGTGGAGACGATGGCGATGGCGAGCACGGTGAAGACCGTGCCGAGGCGGTGGGTGGCGTGCATGGCGGGGCTCCTCGGGTGAATGGCTTCCATGCCTGCACGACGAAGCAGCGCCGCGCGAATCGACAAGGTTGCCGCCAGATCAGCCTGCCCGGGCCAGGACTTCGGCGAACAGGCCTTGCGCCAGCGAGATCGAAGGCCCGTCCCCTTCGCCATGGCCGACGCCGGGCATCAGCTCGAGGGCCGGCCGGGCGCCCGCGGCCAGCAGCGAGCGCTGCAGGGCCCGCAGCCGCGCGATGCGGTTCGCGCTGCGGCGTTGCTCATCGGACTCCCACCAGCGGCTCGGCGGCTGTTCGCGAAGGCCGGCCGGGTCGGTGTCCTCGCTGCCGACCACCAACTGGACGGGCACCTTGCGCAGTGCTTCCAGGTCCACGCGGCGGCCGAATCGTTGCGGCACGTCGGCCACGCCGCCCCACCAGGGCAGCGCGTCGTCCAGGAGGGTGACGGCCCCGGGCGCCCCGACCGAGGCGGCGCGGACCCGTTCGGGGTGAAGCAGCAGGTAGCGGTGCACGAACTGGCCACCGCCCGAGTAGCCGTGCAGGAAAAAGGTCTCGCCCTCGCAGCCGGTCGATTCGCTCACCTCCCGCACCATGGCGTGAAGGACCTCGTCGTAGCGCAGGCCCTTCTCGTCCAGCACCTTGTAGCCGTCGGGGTTGTCGTCGCCGAACAAGCCGGGCGGGAAAAGGGGCGCCAGCACGACGAGCCCGTGCCGCTGCCCGAAGTCGCGGAAGGCCTCGAGGTTGCGGTCGTACCACCGCACGCTGTTGTGCACCGTGACCACCAGCCCCGCCCGCGCCGCGCCCGCCGGCGGATCGGCCACGGCCAGCGCGTAGCCGAAGCGCGGGTCGAAGCGCGCGCTGACGTAGGCGGCCTTCAATGGCGCGGGGCCGACGCGTCGGCGTCGCCGGCCTGCTTCAGCGCCTGCGGGGCGGGGTGCTCGTGAAGACGGGTGTTGAGGTCGTCGATGACGATGGCCCAGTCGCTGTCGTCCTTGAGCTTCTCCTTCAGGAAGGCGCGCTGGGCATCGGACCAGAAGTCCGCCTCGGGGATGTGCGCGTCGTCCGGCAAGGGCCGGTGGGCGCGGACGAAGTCATCGATGGAGGCTTCGTCGTCCGGCAGGCCGAGCTGGGCGAACAGCTCCTGCATGGTGTGGGGCGTGCACGGTTCCATGGCGGGCTCAGGCATCCAGCAGGTCGGAAAGCTCGTCGGCATGCTCTTCCTCTTCGGCGAGGACGCTTTCGAGCAGGCGGCGGGTGGTCGGGTCCTTGTCGCCGATGAGCGTGATCATCTGGCGGTAGCTTTCGACCGCGACGCGCTCGGCCACGAGGTTGGCGCGGACCATCGCCTGCAGGTCGCGCGATTCGTCGTAGTCGGCATGGCTGCGTTGCAGCAGCCGGTCGGGGGCGAAGTCGGGCTCGCCGCCGAGCTGCACGATGCGCTCGGCGATCAGGTCGGCGTGCGCTTCCTCCTCGTGGGCGTGTTCGAGAAACTCCTCGGCAACACGCGGCGAGGCCAGCCCGCGGGCGGTGAAGTAGTGGCGCTTGTAGCGCAGGATGCACACCAGCTCGGTGGCCAACGCATCGTTGAGCAGATTCACGATGCTGTCTCGCCAGGGGCCGAAGCTGGGCGTGACCGCTCCGTCGTCGATGTGCTCGCGGGCGGCGCGCAGCGCCGCCTGGTCCAGTTGCAGGGTCGTTCCGTCGGCCCGCTGGGGCCTGCTGGTCTGTAGCATGGGTCGCTCCTTGGTGGGATGGCGCGGCGCGCGCGACAGGGAGACAGTTGCCGCTGCGGCGCCGATCGGCCGATCTTGAGGAGCAGCCGCCGTGCCCGGCATCGGCGCATCCCGGCTGAACGTGTAGGACTAGGTCGGGTCGTCGACCAGCACGCCCTTCTCGAGGTGCACCAGGCGTCGCGCACGGGCCGCGGCCTTGGGATCGTGGGTGACCATGACGATGGTCTTGCCGAGCTCGCTGACCAGCCGGTCCATCAGCGCGAGCACCTCCTCGCCCGTGACACGGTCGAGGTCGCCGGTGGGCTCGTCGGCCACGATGAGGCGCGGGTCGGTCACCAGCGCACGCGCGATGGCCACGCGTTGCTGCTGGCCGCCTGAAAGCTCGTTGGGCCGGTGGTCGGCCCGGTCGGTGAGGCCGACCAGGTCCAGCAGCGCCTGCACCCGCGCCGCCCGTTCGCGCGAGGATAGGCCGGTCAGCAGCAGCGGCAGCTCGACGTTCTCCCACGCCGTCAGCACCGGCAGCAGGTTGTAGAACTGGAAGACGAAGCCGACGTTGGCGGCCCGCCAGTCGGCGAGGCTGCCTTCGCCGAGGGTGGCGATGTCCACGCCGTCGATCTCTATCGTCCCGCTGGTCGGCTGGTCTATGCCCGCGATGAGGTTGAGCAGCGTGCTCTTGCCCGAGCCGGAAGGGCCCATGAGCGCGATGAACTCGCCGGCCTGGACGTCGAGGTTGATGTCGAGCAGGACCGGGATCACCTGCGCCCCGCGCCGGTAGGCCTTGCTCAGCGACCGGACGCGGATCAGCGGGAGTCGTTCGTCCAAGCGGCCCTCACTTGCCCGCGAGCGTGACGACGGTGCCGGCCTTCAGCCGGGCATCCGGCTCGAGGACGACGCGTTCGCCGCGCTGCAGCCCACCCGACGACGCGACCTCGACGACGTCGCCCATCGTCCGGCCCGTCGTCACCGGCACCTCCTCGAGCTTGTCGCCCGCGCCTATGCGGAACACGAGCTTGCGGCCTTCACGCGCGGCGATCGCCTTCGGGCTCACGGCCAGCACCGGCTTCTGCTCGGCCTCGGCCGGCGCCTGCGAAAGAAAGCTGACCTTGGCGCTCATCTCCGGCAGCACGCGCGGGTCGAGCCGGTCGAATCGCACCTTGGTCATCACCGTGGCCTTGGCCCGGTCGACCGTGGGCACGATGCGCGAGACGCTGCCGCGAAAGCGCAGTTCGGGCAGCGCGTCCAGCGTGATCTCCACCGGCTGATCCGGCCGGACCTTGCCGACGCTGGATTCCGAGACGTCGGCCTCGACCTCGAGGGTCGACAGGTCGGCCATGGTGACCACCGCGCCGGAGGTGCCGACCGCATTCGAGAACGGCGTGATGAGGTCGCCGACGTTCGCGTTCTTGACCAGCACCACGCCGTCGAAAGGCGCGCGGATCTCGGTCGAGTCGAGGTTGACCCGGGCCAGGCGGACCTGGGCACGGGCCTGGCCGATGCCGGCCTGCGCGGTGGCCAGCCCGGCCTGCGCGGCCGCCGTGCTGGCGGCCGCGCTGCGGACGCGGGTCTGCGCCGCTTCGACCGCCTGCGGCGACACGAAGCCCTGCGAAGAAAGCCCGAGCGTGCGGCGCAGCTCGCTCTCGGCGTTGGCCTGCTCGGATTGCGCGAGCTTCAGGTTGGCATCGGCCTGCCTCAGCGCGGCTTCGCTCTGGCGCAGGCCGGCTTCGCTGACGCCCAGGCTGGCGCTCACGTCGGCCGCGTCGAGGCGGGCCAGCAGATCGTCCTTCTTGACCAGGCTGCCCTCGCGCACCTTGAGCTCGACGAGCCTGCCGGTGGCCTTGGAAGACACCGCGGCGCGCCGTTGCGCGACCACGTAGCCCGAGGCCGAGAGCACGGTGTACTGCTGCGAGGGATAGGCCACCTGCACGCTGGTGGCCTGCACCTCGGCCTTGCGCGGCATGAGCGCTGCCGCCGCAGCGGCGGCCAGCAGCAGCGCGGCGGCCACCCACGGCCAGCGACGGCGCCGCCGCCTGGCGCCGCCTCGGCGCTCGATCGCCAGTCCGGCCAGGGCCGGCGAGGAGGGGTTCGGTGCCTGGCTGGTGCTCGTGCTGTCGGGCATGGCGGTGAACGCGGGACTCGGCGCCGGTCGCGCCCCGGCGGGACGCCCAGCATGCCATGAGACGCCCGTCGGGGAGCCCCCATCTTGCCAAGGCGGCCGCTCGCGGGCATCTTCGCCCGATGTCTGTCGACGACCATCGCTTCACAGTGCAGCCCATGACGCCGGCCCTGCAGGCCGAGTGGCTGGCGTTCTTCGATCACGTGGCCTTCGCGGACAACCCGCGCTGGGCGAGCTGCTACTGCCAGTTCCCGACCGCCGACCACGCCAACGTGGAGTGGAAGGTGCGAGGCGCCGAGGAGAACCGCGCGAGCGCCTGCCATCGCCTGGCTGCCGGCCTGCAGCAAGGCGTGGTGGCGCGGGACGACGCCGGCCGCATCGTCGGCTGGTGCCACGCCGGACCGCGCGCGGCAGTGACCATCTGGGACGAGGATCCGGCCGGACCGGGCGCCCCGCCGCCCGAGCGCGTCGCGGCTGTCACCTGCTTCGTCGTCGCGCCGGCCTGGCGGGGGCGCGGCGTTTCGCAGGCCCTTCTGAAGGCGGCCTGCGAGATGCTGGCGGAGCAGGGCTTCGAAGCCGTGCAGGCCTGGGCGAAGCCCGGCGAGACCTCGCCCAAGGCCAACCACGCCGGCTCGTTCACCCTCTACCAGCGCGCGGGCTTCACGACCTGGCGTGATGAGGTGGACGGGGGCGTGTTCCTGCGCAAGTCCCTTCGCTGACCCGCCGCCTTCGAGATAGGGGGGCGCTGCGCGAGAGCTCGGCGTGGCCCTGGGCGGCATTTAGCATCGGCGCCGCCCGGAGAGCCCGGGCGTGCCTGCCATCCCCCATCGTCCACAAGGAGTGCTCAAAAGATGCTGTCGTCCGCTTTTCGCCTGACCTTGGTCCTTGCCCTCGCGGCGTTGACCGGCTGCGCTGCCACCGTCAACAGGGGCACCAACGAGAGTTCGATCAAGCCCGCCGCCGCCGCCACCGAGAAGGTGGCCGTCATCATCACCGGCTCGCCCGCGGCGGAGTCGTCCAAGGACTGGCAGGAGTTCCGCGGCGAGTGGCGCGGCGCCATGGCCGCGGCGGCGGCGGCGTCCGGGCTCAACTTCGGCTACTTCGAGTCCGAAGTCCCGCCGCAACCGCTAGGCACCACGCTGGTGAAGATCAAGGTCAACGACTACCGGTACGTGAGCACCGGCGCGCGCATCGGCTTCGGCGTGTTCACCGGCAACGCCTTCGTCGACAGCGACGTCGAGTTCGTCGAGCAGCCCGGCGGCAAGAGCCTCGGCAAGCGCAAGTACTCGACCACGTCGAGCGCCTGGCAGGGCGTGTTCTCGGCGATGACGGACAAGCAGCTGCAGGCGCTGTCCACCGAGATCGTCAGGGACGTGACGCAGCGCTGAGGCCGGTGTAGCCTGCCGCGCATGGGATTTCGTTCCGTCGCATTGCCCGGGGGCCTGAGCGGCCGGCTGTGGCTGGCCTCGATGCCGGGCCGCTGGGAGCCCTGGCCGGACTTCGTCGAGGAAGCCGGCCGGGTCGGCCTGGGCCTCATCGTGTGCCTGACCGAGGCCGAGGAGATCGACGCGGCGTCCCCGCGCTATCGCGCCGCGATCGAGGCCGGCGAGCTGCCCGGCCGCTGGCTCCACGTGCCGGTGCGCAACTTCGGCGTGCCGGAAGATGCGGCCGATTTTCGCGTCGTCGTCGAAGCGGTTGCCGAGGCGCTGGCCGGCGGAGAATCGGTGCTCCTGCATTGCGCGGCCGGCCAGGGCCGGACGGGAACGACTGCGGCCTGCGTGCTCAAGCGCCTGGGGCTGCCGGCCGCCGAGGCCTTGCGCCGGGTGCGTGATGCCGGCTCCAATCCGCAGGGCGCGCTGCAGGCGGGCCTGGTCGACTGGTTCTGAGCACGATCGAGCGGTGAAATAATAGTGATCGCTATCGTATAGCGATCACTAGAATTCACCCATGTCGAAAGCCGCTGTTGCCACCGCGCCCCGCGCGAAGTCCAGGCCCGTCTCCGATGCCGGGCCCGACCTGCGGCCCAAGGCGTTGCCGCGCCAGGGCCGGGCGCTGGAGACCTACGAGCGCATCCTCGGGGTCGCGGCCGACCTGCTGGGCGAGGTCGGCGTCGAGCGCCTGTCGACCAACCTGGTGTGCGAGCGCGCCGGCCTGACGCCGCCTGCGCTCTACCGCTACTTCCCGAACAAGTATGCCGTCCTGCACGCCCTGGGCGAGCGCCTGATGGCAGTGCAGAACAGGCTGCTCGAGGCCTGGGCCACGCCGGCCACCATGGCCTTGCCGCGGGCTCGCTTCGAGGCGAGCGTGGTGGCACTGTTCGGCCAGACGCTGGAGGTGACGGTGGCCGAGCCGGCCGGCGTCTGGATCACGCGGGCGCTGCGCGCCGTGCCGGCGCTGCAGGACGTGAGGACCGCGTCGCACCGTCACGTGACCGGACTGATCGAGTCGGCCTTCATGGCCGCGCATCCCCAGGCCCGCCGGCCGGAGGTGAAGGTCTTCGCCAGGCTGGCCATCGAGACGGCCTACGCGGCGCAGGAGATGCTGTTCGACGATCCCGCCCTCGATCCGTCGGCGGTCGGCCGCATGCTCGCCTCGATGGTGGCCAGCGAGGCGGTCAAGCTGCGCAAGGGCGAACAGGCCTGAAGCTCAAGGGCTCGCGGCTGCGCTGCGAAAGCCCCAGAAGCCGTCGCTGCGGTCGGCCGGGCGGGAGATCACGGCAGGCTCGCGGCGCAGGCGCGGCGAGGTGGCGAAGGAAGCGCCGATGAGCCGCGCCGCGCCGTCCTCGCCCCAGACCCATTCCCAGACCTCGCCCCAGGCGAAGGCATCGTCGCCGTCCCAGGCAGCGCGCCATTCGGCTTCGGTCAGCAGGCGGCGGCCGGCCCAGCGGCACCAGGCCTGGGCCTCGTGCAGGCTCAGGTGCATGGCCGGTTGCGCCGGTTCCAGCGGAACCCAGCGTCCGAAGCGGGCGCGGCGCATCGGCTCGCCCTCGGCCTCGGGCGCCGCGACGTGGCGCGGGCGCGCCAGTTCGAGGCGGCGCCGCCAGTCCCAGCCCTCGGCGCTCCAGAACTCGCGCTCTTCGTAGCCGCCGGCGTCGACGAAGGGCAGGAAGCGGGACCAGGTCAGCACGGCGCTGTCGACGCCGGCTCCGTGCGCGGTGCCGTCTCCTTCGGCAATCGCGGACGGGCCGTCGGCGGCTTCGCCCGGGTCCACGCCCAGGGTCTGCGCCAGCGCCAGCCAGTCCTCGTGCAGCCGTTCCTCGGCATCGAGGGCCTGCGCGAACAGCGCCAGCGCCGCGGGCCGGCGCGCTGCGGCCGCCAGCAAGGCCAGCGATTGGTCCCGCACCCGGCGGGCGTAGTCCACGGTCGCCGGCGCCGGGGGGAGGGGCTGGTGCCAGCGGGCGGGATGGTTGACGCGGCGCTCGTCGTACCAGGCGTCGGCCTGCGGCTGCCAGGTGGAGGCGGCGCGCGGGCTCGTGGCGTTGTCGGCAACGCCTGCCATCAGGCCCGGGTTGCGGGCGATGCGCAACGACTCGGTCCACGCCAGGTGCCCGAGGTCCCACAACGGGGGGCTCAGCTCCGGCAGGTAGCGGGGCAGGGCGGTGGCGCCCCCGAGCGCGCGCTGCAGGCGGTCGAACAGCGCCAGCGTGCGGCGGCGGGCGGCGCCCAGGGCCTCGGCCAGGGTGGTGGCGGTCCAGGGGGAGTCGGTGGCTATCGTCATGGCAGCAAGGGCGAGGGCGCGCATTATCGGCGCCGGCCAGGGGCCGGGTTAACCTCCAGCCATGAACGACGACAAGACCTCGTCGGCCGCGGCGGCGCCCCGGCTGACCTCCCTCTCCCACGGCGGCGGTTGCGGCTGCAAGATCGCCCCCGGCGTGCTTTCCGAGATCCTGCGCGGCACGGCCAGGATGCCGGTGCCGCCCGAACTGCTGGTCGGCATCGAGACGGCCGACGACGCCGCGGTGTGGAAGCTCAACGACGAGCAGGCCCTGGTCGCGACGACCGACTTCTTCATGCCCATCGTCGACGACCCCTTCGACTTCGGCCGCATCGCCGCCACCAACGCGATCTCCGATGTCTACGCCATGGGCGGCCGCCCGATCATGGCTCTGGCCATCGTGGGCATGCCGGTGGCCGTGCTGGGCACCGAGGTGATCGGCCGGATCCTGGCCGGCGGCGAGGCGGTCTGCCGGGAGGCTGGCATACCGATCGCCGGCGGGCACACCATCGACTCGGTCGAGCCGATCTACGGCCTCGTGGCCCTCGGCCTGGTGCACCCTGATCGCGTGCAACGCAACGCGGGTGCGCGGCCGGGAGACCGGCTGGTGCTGGGCAAGCCGCTGGGCGTGGGCGTCTACTCCGCGGCCCTGAAGAAGGACCGGCTGGGCGGCGACGGCTATCGGCGGATGGTCGAGACGACCACGCGGCTGAACACGCCGGGCCCGCGCCTGGCGGCACTGCCGGGCGTCCATTCCATCACCGATGTGACCGGCTTCGGCCTCGCCGGCCATGCCCTGGAAATGGCCCGGGGCGCGGGCTGCCGCGTCGTGCTGGACTGGGCGCGCGTGCCGCTGCTGCCCGGCGTGCGCGAACTGGCCGCGCAGGGCCTGGTGACCGGCGCGAGCGGCCGCAACTGGGCCGCCTACGGCAGCGACGTTTCGCTCGACCCGGCGCTCGACCTGACCGACCGCGCGCTGCTGACCGATCCGCAGACCAGCGGCGGCCTGCTCGTGGCCTGTGCGCCCGAGGCGGTGGGGGAGGTGCTCGCGGTCTTCGCCGACGAGGGTTTCGGCGACGCCGCCGAAGTCGGCAGCGTGCAGGCCGGGGAGTCGGGCCGCGTGGAGGTCCTCGCGGGCCGCTGACCCGACTGCCGCGGCGGGATCAGCGAGTCGCCGCGGCCAGCCCGTTGGCGAAGTGCTCGCGCATCAGGCGGGCTGCGCCTTCCGGGTCTCGCCTCTCCAGCGCCTGCATCACGGCGCGATGCTCGCCCAGCGAATCGCTGATGCGGCCCTGCTTGAACAGCGAGTGGTGGCGATTCAGCTTCATCACCTTGCGCAGGTCGCCCACGATCTGGCTGCGCCAGCGGTTGCCCGCAATGGACAGCAGGCGCAGGTGGAACTGCTCGTTGGCGGCAAAGAAGGCGTCGCGCTGGCGGGTCTGCTTCTCGAGCTTGTCGTGCAGGGCTCGCAGCTCGGCGATCTCGGCGGGCGTGGCCCGCTCGGCCACCTCGGCCGCCGCGTCCGCCTCCAGCAGGCCGAGCAGGCGGTAGACCTGGCGCACGTCGTCGGCCGACATCTCGGTCACGTAGGCGCCGCGCCGCACCTTCATCGTCACCAGGCCCTCGACGGCGAGCACCTTCAGCGCCTCGCGCAGGGGCGTGCGGCTGATGCCGTACTCCTGGGCCAGCTTGAGCTCGTCTATCCAGCTGCCGGGCTCGAGCTCGCGGTTGAAGATCTGCTCGCGCAGGCGCTCGGCCACCTGCTGGTACAGGGCGCGCGGGGCGAGCAGGGTATCGGCTTCGGTGGGCACGGAATGGCAAGTCGATGTCTTGTATTCATAATTATGCATCATGTATCATGCTGATCAAGTGTCTGCCGGCGGCGATCCGGCCCAGGAGTTACCCCGATGAGCGCATCGAAAGAGTTCAGTCCCGCCACGCTGGCCCAGTGGGAGAAGGCCGCCGCCAGGTCGGCGCCGGGCGGTGACGTGAATGCGCTGAACTGGGTCACGCCGGAGGGCATCGCGGTGAAGCCGCTGTACACGGCCGAGGACACGGCAGATCTGCCTTTCGCCAACACGCTGCCGGGCTTCGAGCCCTTCATCCGCGGCCCGCAGGCGACGATGTACGCGGGGCGGCCGTGGACCATCCGCCAGTACGCCGGCTTTTCCACCGCCGAGGAGTCCAACGCCTTCTATCGAAAGGCCCTCGCGGCCGGCGCGCAAGGCGTCTCGGTGGCCTTCGACCTCGCCACCCACCGCGGCTATGACTCCGATCACCCTCGGGTGACGGGCGACGTCGGCAAGGCCGGCGTGGCGATCGACTCGGTCGAGGACATGAAGATCCTGTTCGAGGGCATCCCGCTCGACAAGGTCAGCGTCTCCATGACGATGAACGGCGCCGTCCTGCCGGTGCTGGCCGGCTACGTGGTAGCGGCCGAGGAGCAGGGCGTGCCGCAGGACAAGCTGAGCGGGACCATCCAGAACGACATCCTGAAGGAGTTCATGGTCCGCAACACCTACATCTTCCCGCCCGAGCCGAGCATGCGGATCATCGGCGACATCATCGAGTACACGGCGCAGAAGATGCCGAGATTCAACTCGATCTCCATCTCCGGCTACCACATGCAGGAGGCGGGGGCCAACCAGGCGCTGGAGCTGGCCTTCACGCTGGCCGACGGCAAGGAGTACGTGAAGACCGCCATGGCCAAGGGCCTGGACGTGGACGACTTCGCCGGCCGCCTGAGCTTCTTCTGGGCGATCGGGATGAACTTCTACCTCGAGATCGCCAAGATGCGGGCGGCGCGCCTGCTCTGGTGCCGGATCATGAAGGGCTTCGGGGCGAAGAACCCCAAGAGCCTGATGCTGCGCACGCACTGCCAGACCTCGGGCTGGTCGC
>CAMLGG010000110.1 GCA_946479475.1 uncultured Ideonella sp.
ATCAGGTCGATGATCCGGCCGGTGATGTTCTCCTCGCCCTTGAAGCCTTCACGCTCGAGCTTGAACGGCTCTTTCGGGAAGAGCGGCGTCAGGTTCTCGAACATGATCTTGTGCTTGTTCTCCTCGGGCGTCAGGCCGTTCACGCGGTCGACCTTGACCAGCGCGAAGTAGCGCTCGCCGTCCTTGGGAACACGCACCTCGCCTTCGATCAGGTCGCCGGTGTGCAGGTTGAATCGGCGGATCTGGCTCGGCGACAGGTAGATGTCGTCGGTCGACGCCATGTAGCTGGTGTCGATGGAGCGCAGGAAGCCGAAGCCATCCGGCAGCACTTCGAGCACGCCGTCGCCGAAGACCTGTTCGCCGGCCTTGGCACGCTTCTTCATGATCGCGAACATCAGCTCCTGCTTGCGCAGGCGCGAGACATTGTCGATCTCCAATTCCTCGCCCATCTTGATGAGGGCGGAAACGTGAAGCGCCTTGAGTTCTGACAGATGCATCGGCAAACACCCTTGGGGAAGGCCACCGCGCGCGCATGCAAAAGCGCCGGGTTGTTTCGGTCAGGCTCGGGTACCGGTATTCACCGGCCCCCGATATCGCCAGCCGCGATTCGAAGGTGAGGGTTCGGGGAGCTGAGGCCGGATTCGACGCGCCTTGCCGGTGATAGACCGGGGGCGCCGTGGCCTGGAAGCTGATTCGCTAGCTGCGAGGCGGGGCCGCTGACCGTCTAGGTTCGGACCCTCGCACCCGCTGCGTCAGACGCGATTATAGATGGCCGTCGAGGAAGGCGGTCAACTGGGCCTTCGACAGGGCGCCGACCTTGGTGGCGGCCAGCTGGCCGCCCTTGAACAGCATCAGCGTCGGGATGCCGCGGATGCCGAACTTGGCGGGCACGTCGCGGTTGTCGTCGACGTTCATCTTGGCAATCTGCAGGCGATCGCCATATTCCTTGGCAGTCTCGTCGAGGATGGGCGCGATCATCTTGCACGGCCCGCACCATTCGGCCCAGTAGTCGACCAGCACGGGCTTGTCGGACTTCAGGACATCGGCCTCGAACGAGGCATCGGAGATGTGCTTGATCAATTCGCTGCTCATGAAAAGTCCTCGGGGGTGGCCTGGGGCCAGGGAAGGCTGGGAATCGGCAACGCCGCGGTCTTCAGGTGGGGGTGACCAGCGCCAGCTTCAAGGTGGCCGTGTCGCCTGCCGTGGGGTTTGCTTGTCCCGGTTCGCCTGGCCCGTTCGGCCCGGAGCGAGCCGGGCACAATGATTCTGACATAAAGACTGCGCGGGCGGCGCCCGCCACCGCACTGCATCCCTGCCTGCAGCGGGTGCTTGGACCTCTCTTCGCTTCCATGCAATCCACATCGCCGTCCATCGCCGCCCTGCCTGCCGGCTGCACCGATGCCGCCTGGTGGCAGTCGGCGGCCGGCCTCGCACGCGATTGGGCAGTGCGGCAGGGCATAGACCTGCGCGATGCCGTCTGGCTGCTTCCCTACTCGGCCCTGTTGCCCGTGGCGCGAAGGGCCTGGAGCCGCCTCGGACGCTGGCAGCCGAGGATGGAAACGCTGGCCACCTTGCGCGCGCAGATCGGGCCGAGGCCACCCGCCGGCGGCCCGGGGCCGGATCCCGTCTTGAACCGCCTGCAGGCTGCCCAGTGGCTGAGGGAACAGCCCGCTGCCGCAGACTGGGCGAAGGAGGATCCGCGGGCCTTTCGCGAAGGCATCGACGCCCTCGTGCGCTGTGCCCAGTCGCTTCAGGCCGCCGCGGCTTGCCGACCTGTCGCGCAGCGTCCTCAGTGGTGGCAGGAGGCTCGCAGCCTTCTGTCGGCCGGACAGGGCCCGGGCGGTGTGGAGCGGCTGCTGGCGCGCATTGCGCTGGAATGGGCGGCGAGCGATGGCTCTTCGGACGCTGACGCCCTGCGCGCGTTGCGGCCTTCGGCCTGGCTGCTTCTGCGCGCGGGCGGCCAGGAGCCGTTGGCCGAGTCGCTCCTGGGCGAGGCCGCGGCAGGGGGCACGCCCTGCCTAGTGCTGGATGCCGATCCGCCGCGAGAGGAGCTGTTCGCCCTGTCGCTCGGCTCGCCGCCTTCCGAGGCCCTGTGCGCCGACGCGGAGGCCGAGGCGCAGGCCGCGTGTGCGCAGGTGCTGGCCGAACTCGCCCAGGCACCGGCCGGTCCCGTCGCCCTGATCGCGCAGGATCGCGAAGCGGTCCGTCGTGTGCGTGCGCTGCTGGAGCGCTTCGGCATCGCGGTGGTGGACGACACCGGATGGCGCCTGGCCACCACGCGGGCAGCGGCCCGGTTGATGGCGATGCTGAGGGCCGCCCAGGGACTGCGGCCCGGCCGGGCCGAATCGGCTGCCGCCGACCAGCGGCTGGACTGGCTGAAGGACGATCCGCTGGGCCTGGGGCGGCCGCGTGCGCTGGCGGCGCTCGAGGCCCTGTGGCGCGGCCGCCGCGTCCCCGAGTCTTCGAAGGAAGAGGCAGACGCGCTGTGGGCCGACGCCCAGGCACGACTGGCTCCGCTGCTGGCCGAGCGCCGCCGCCCCTTGCGGGCCTGGCTGCGCGAGACGGCGGCCCTGTGCGTCGGCGAAGAGGTGGAAGCTGCTCGCTGGCGTGACGATGCCGCCGGCCGCGCGGTGCTGTCCGAGCTTCGTATCGAGCCCGCGCCGGCCGGCGCCTGGCAAGCGCTGGCGGCCCAGGTCTCGATGACGCTGGACGACTTCGTCGCCTGGGTCGACGAGGTGCTGGCCGAGGCGAGCTTCGTGCCGCCGCACGATGACCAGGCGCCGGTCGTGATCACGCCACTGGCCCGAGCCCTCCTGCGGCCCTTCGCGGCGGTGGTCTTCCCCGGGGCCGACGAACGTCGGCTGGGTGCGGCCGAGCCGCAGGCGGAGTTGGTCCCGCCCTCGATCGCGAAATCGCTCGGTGTGGAGGGCCTGTCCGCGCGGCGCGAGCGAGAGGCGCTTGCCTTCGCCCAGCTGCTGCGACAACCCCGAGTGACGCTGCTGCGCCGCGTGGCCGAAGGCAGCGAGCCGCTCGGGGCGAGCCCTCTGGTCGAGCTTCTTCGCCTGGCCTGGCTCGATGCGCCCGGCGGTGCGCAATCGCTGCCGCGCGTCTGGCCTGCATTGACCACGCAGCGTTTGTCGCCGGTGCCGGTGCAGCCGCCGTTGCCGCAGGCCACCATGCGCTGGCCGGAGAGCCTGAGCGCCAGCTCGGTCGAGGCTCTGCGGGCCTGTCCCTACCGGTTCTTCAGCCGCGTGATCCTCGGCCTGGGCGAGGCGGACGAGCTCGACCGCATGCTGGCCAAGCGCGACTACGGCAACTGGCTGCATGCGGTGCTCTGGCGCTTCCACGTCGAACGTGTCCCGACGACCGACCTCGAAGCCGATCGCCGGCGCCTGCGTGCCGCCGCGCAGGAGGAGCAGGAGGCATCCGCGCACGGCGAAGGCGAACTGCTGCCCTTCCTGGCCAGCTTCGAGGCCCTGGTCGAGCCCTACCTGCGCTGGCTGCACGAGCGCGAGGCCGAGGGCTGGCGATGGGCCGAGGGCGAGGTGGATCGCCGCATCACTCCCGCGGCACTGGGCGGCACGGCGCTGCGCGGCCGGCTCGACCGCGTCGATCGCCACGCCGACGGCCGGGTTCAGGTCCTCGATTACAAGACCGGCAGCGTCAGCACGTTGAAGGAACACCTGGCCGATCGCAGCGAGGACACGCAGCTCGCCTTCTATGCTGCGCTGCTGTCCGACGACGCGCCCGCTTCATCCGTGGCTGCGAGCTATCTAGCGATGGACGACAGGCAGTCGCCGCTCGAATTGACGCATCCCCAGGTCGCCGAGTCCGCGGTGATGCTCGTGCAGCGCCTGGGCGAGGAATTGCAGCGCCTGCGCGCCGGAGAGCCGCTGCGCGCATTGGGGCAGGGGGCGCTGTGCGACCACTGCGAGGCGCGCGGACTGTGCCGGCGCGACCACTGGGCTCCCGAAGAATCCGCCGAATGACGATCCCCGCCTATCGCATCGACGGCGCGCCCGCCGAGCGCGACGATTTCTATGCCACCGCCTGCGACCCTCGCCAGAGCGTGGTGGTCGAGGCCTGCGCTGGTGCCGGCAAGACCTGGATGCTGGTGTCGCGCATCCTGCGTGCGCTTCTCGATGGCGCCGAGCCGCAGCAGATCCTCGCCATCACCTTCACGCGCAAGGCGGCGGGCGAGATGCGCGAGCGGCTGGCGGGCTGGCTGGCCGAGTTCTCGCAGGCCCGCGCCACCCACGCGCAGCGCGTGCAGGCCCTGGTCGATCGCGGCCTGCCCCCCGCGCAGGCGGAACGCCAGGCCCCGGCGCTCGGTGCCTTGCACCAGCGCGTGCTTGCCAGCGGCCGGTCGGTGCAGGTGAGGACGTTCCATGCCTGGTTCGCGCAGCTGCTGCGCATGGCGCCGCTGGAGGTGTTGAGCGAACTCGGGCTGTCGGCCGGCATGGGCCTGATCGAGGATCCGGCCGAGCTGGGTCCGGAGCTGATGCGCCGGTTCCAGCGCCGCGTGGCGGCGGATGAAGGGCTGCGCGCGAACTACAACGCCCTCGTCGCGCGACAGGGCCGAACGACGGTCCAGCGCTGGTTCGAGACGGCCTGGTCGCGCCGCAGCGAACTCGAAAGGGCGGATGCGCAGGGCGTGCTGGAGGACTCGATCCCGGCCGCGTCCACACACTTTCCCGCCTGTGCGCACCTTGCGCATCCGCTCGATGCGTGGCGTGCCGCGCCGCTGCAGCACTTGATGGTCGAGCTCGCCGCGGCCCTGGGCCGGGCCGAAAAGAAGAGGCACCAGGAGGCGGCCGAGAGCCTGCGCCTCGCGCTGGCCACGGCCGATCCTCGCGAGGCCTTTGCGCATGCCTGGCTCGCGGTCCGCACGAAGGAAGGCGAGCTGCGCAAACTCGCCGGGGTGCCCCCCGAGTTCGCCGCACTGAGCGACTGCCTCGCCGAACTCGACGAGCACTTGCAGCAGCAGGACGCGCACGAGGATCAGCAACGCCTCATCCCGCTGGTGCGTGTGCTGCTCGCCGAGTACTCCGCCCTGAAGCGCGAACGTGCCATGGTGGACATGGGCGACCTGGAGAACGTGGCCCTGCAGCTGCTCGGCGAGGGCGGCTGGGCGGCGTGGATCCAGGAACGCCTCGATGCCCGGCTGCGCCACCTGCTGATCGACGAGTTCCAGGACACGAGCCCGCTGCAATGGCACGCGCTCCGGCCGTGGCTCGAGGGTTACGCCGGCGCGGGGGGAGGGGCCAGCGGGCAGGTGCCCCTGTCGGTCTTCATCGTGGGCGATCCCAAGCAGAGCATCTACCGCTTCCGCCGGGCGGAGCCGCGCGTGTTCGCGGCGGCCGGCGAGTTCGTCGCGAGCGCCCTGGGCGGAAGGCGGCTGGCGTGCGACCACACCAGGCGCAATTCTCCGGCTGTCCTCTGCGTGCTGAACGAAGTCTTCTCGGCGGCGCAGCAGGCCGATCAGTACGCCGGGTTCCGCCCCCACACCACGGCGGCCGAGGACCAGCCCGGCGACGAGCTGCCTGGGGTCTTCGCCCTGCCTCGCGAACCCAAGCCGCCGTCCCGTGCCCGGGCCGACCGCGATGCCCCCCTTGTCTGGCGCGACAGCCTGACCGAGCCCCGGCTCGAGGAGGAAGAGCGCCGCACTGCGGCCGAGGCGCGGCAGGTCGCGGCTGCGGTTGCCGAGCTGCTCGCTGCCGGCTTCGTCCGCCCGGGCGACATCCAGGTGCTGGCCAGGCGCCGGGAGGTGCTCGGCCACCTGGCCGACGCGCTGCGTGCATTGCACATCCCGCACGTCCGGCCGGAGGACCTCGAACTGGCCGACGAGCCCGAGGCGCGCGACCTCATCGCCCTGATCGACTCGCTGGCCTCGCCGGGCCACGACCTCTCGCTGGCCCAGGCGCTGAAGAGCCCGGTGTTCGGTGCCGGCGACGAGGACCTGCTGTGGCTGGCCGCCCGTTCGCGCGGGCCGGCCAACGGCGGATGGTGGGCCGCGCTGCAGGCGGCTGGCCGTGAAGCTCCGCCCGCGCTGGCGCGCGCGGCGCCCTTGCTGGCTCGCTGGGCAGAGGCGGCGCGCGTCCTGCCGCCGCACGATCTGCTGGACCGCATGCTGCACGAAGGCGACATCGCCGCGCGCATGCTCTGCGCGGTGCCGCCGGAGCGCCGTGAACACGCCAAGGCGGTGATCGACAGCCTCCTTGCCCAGACGCTGGCCCTCGACGGGGGCCGCTACACCACCCCGTATCGCTTCGTCCGCGCCCTCAAGAGCGGCTGGCTCACCGGCAGCGTCGCTGCGGTGGAAGACGCGGTGCAGTTGCTCACGGTTCACGGGGCGAAAGGCCTGGAGGCCGAGGTCGTGTTCCTGATGGACACCGACCCCGAGGGCCGCAACCCCGAAAGCGGCAGCTTGCTCGTCGAATGGCCGGTCGAGGCGAGCCACCCGACGTGCGTGGCCTTCGTCGGTCGGTGGGCCCGCCTGCCGCCTTCCCTGCGGGCGCTGCGCGGAGCGGAGGACCTGGAGTCCGCCCGCGAGGAGATGAACGGCCTGTACGTGGCCATGACGCGCGCCCGGCGCCGCCTCGTGGTGTCGTCCATCGACCCGCGGCGCAAGGCCTCCGACCCGGCGTGGTGGGACCGCCTGGTGGCCCATGCGCGGCCGTGGGCACCGGCGGCGCCAGAGCCGCCCGCCGCCGCGGCTGCCGAGCCGATCGAGATGGTCGCCTGGCCGCCGCCGGACTTCAGCGCCCCTCCGGTGCCCCGGGCGGTCCCCGCGCCGGTACTGGCCAGCGCGGACACCCGCGCCACGCTCATCGGCGAGGCCTTCCATCGGCTGATGCAGTGGAGCACCGGGCCGGCCGGGCCGCGTGCCGGCGGGCTGGCCGCCTGGATGGAGGCCGCGCTGCCGTCCGCGGCGGCCGAGTTCGGCTTGTCCGACGAGGAAGCGGCATTCGCCCGGCGGGCCGCCGAGGCGGTCTGGGCGAGCCGGGCCTGCGCGCCCTTGCTCAGGGGCCCGGGCATCATCTGGGCGGGCGACGAGGTGCCCGTGTCGGACGGCGAGGAGGCCTTGCGCATCGACCGGCTGGTGGCGGTCCGGAACGATCTGCTCGAGCCACGGACCTGGTGGGTGCTCGACTACAAGCTCGAGCCGCGTCCGCAGGACGACGCCGAGAACCAGGCCCAGCTGGCCCGCTACCGCCAGGCCGTCGCCACCTTGCAGCCAGGGGAGCCGGTCCGCGCCGCCTTCGTCAACGGCCGGGGAGAGCTGATCGAGCCGGCTTGAGCGCGAAATGATCACGCTTTCGGCCGCACTTCCGCCCGCTGGGCCGCCTGCCGGCTTGGTTCAATCCAGACCAGAGCCGATGTTCAGCTTGAATGATCACGCCTGCCCAGAATCCACCTGACGCCCGGGGCGCCTCCGCCTCCACGGGTGCGGTGCGCATGTTCGGGCGCTTCCAGTTGCTGCGACTGCTCGGCAAGAGCGAGCGCGGCATGCTGTGGCTCGCACTGGATCCGCGCGACCAGCTGGAGCTGATGCTTGCCATGCCTCGCGTCCAGCCCGGCGAGGCGAGCAACTCCTGGCACCAGGCCGTGCGCCGCGGAGCCCGCCTGAACCACCCGAACCTCGCCAGGCCGCTCGACATCGGCGAGCACGAACGCTGGCCCTACGTGGTCTACGAGCGCGGGCATGCCGTGACCTGGGCCGAGCGGATCGGCCCTCAGGGCCTTTCCGGCGTCGAGCTGGCCCATTGGACGGCCCAGGCCGCCCAGGGCCTGGCCTTCGCCCACGAGGCCGGCGCCGCCCACCACGACCTCCAGCCCTGGTGGCTGGTCGTGGACGACGATCAACGCGTTCGGGTGCTGGGTCTCGAAGTGGCGGCCGCGCCGCGCGCCTCGGTCACCCAGCCGGGGGGCCTGGACGAATTGCGCGCCGTGCGCGATGCGGCGGGCCAGGACGTGCTCGCCCTCGGCCTGGTCGCCCACTGGTGCCTGGCCGGGCTGCCGGCGCTCGATGAGCCGGACGTCGGCAAGGTGATCGCGCGGATGCCGCCGATGGGCAGCGAATTCGTCCGCCTGCCCTGGAGCGTGCCGCGGCCCATCCCCGAGCCGCTGCGCGCCATCGTCAACCGCGCGACGGACCGCCAGGAGCGGCACCGCTACCTCAATGCCCGCACCCTGCAGCGTGCGCTGGAGGGCTGGATCAAGACCAGCACCGAGCAGGACGGCGGCCCGCTGGCCCTGCTGCTGGATCGCCTGCGCCAGGTGGGCACGTTGCCCGCCCAGCCGGGGGCAGCCGATCGTGCCGCCCACATGGCGCTGATGGAAGGCGCCCGCACCAGCGACCTGGCGGAGCTCGTGCTGGAGGACCTCGCGCTCAGCTTCGAGCTGCTGCGCATGGTCAACAACGCGCAGGTTGCGGGCGACGAGCCGGTGCTGATGCTGCGCCGGGCGATCGCGATGGTGGGCCTCGACGGCGTTCGCCGTGCAGCGCTCTCGCTGCGCCGCTGGCCCGGCCCGATGAACGAGCAGGCCGCCGCCGAGATGGAGACGCTGATCCGCCGCGTCAAGCGTGCGGGGCGGGTCGCCACTCGCCTGGTGCCGGCGGGCTATGACGGCGAGGTGGTGTTCCTCGTCACCCTGCTGCAGAACCTGGGCCGGCTGCTGGTGCAGTACCACTTCCCGGAGGAGGCGGGCCAGATCCGCCGCCTGATGCAGCCGACGCTCGTCACCTTGCCGCAGAAGAACCCTGGTGCGCCGGCCGAGACCAAGGAAGAGCCCGGCATGAGTGCCGACGCGGCCTCCTACGCTGTCCTCGGGACCGACCTGGAGGCGCTGGGCGCCGCCGTCGCGCGCCACTGGGGCCTGGACGATTCGGTGCAGCACATGATCCGCCGCATCGCGCCATCGGCGCCGGTGCGCACGCCCGAATCCGACGGCGACATCCTGCGCGTCACCGCCAGCTGCGCGAACGACCTGATCGATGCCATGACGCTGCCTGCCGGGCGCGCCACGAAGGCATTGAACCTGGTGGTGCAGCGCTATGCCAGGCCCCTGGGCCTGACGGGCAAGGAGATGCAGGAAGCGCTGCAGGGCGAAGGTTCGCGGTCTCGTGCGCCGGCGCCTGCGGCCGCTCCCGCGCCCGAGGCGGGCAAGCCCGCTGCTGCGCCCAGGCCGCCGGCAGGGCCGTGGTCGGCAGCGCTCGAAGGGACGCTGTCGTGAGCGTCGCCACCGCTGCGCCGCAGGGCCGCGCGGCCTCTCAACGCGTGGGCCGCTTCGAGCTGCAACGCGTGCTCGGTCGCGGCGCCCAGGCCACTGTGTGGCTGGGCTGGGACCCGAAGCTGCAGCGGGAGGTGGCGGTCAAGGTCGTCAACGCCGATGCGAGTGTCGACGCGGTGGCCGAATGGCTGACCGAGGCGCGCGCCACGAGCGCGCTGGCCCATCCGGGCATCGTGCCGGTCTACGAGGCGGACCAGGACGGCAAGGCAGTCTTCCTCGTCTTCGAGCGTGTGGACGGCCCGACCCTGGCCGAGAAGATCAAGAACCTGGGGCCCATGCCCGCGCGCGAGGCGGCCGAGCTGATGCGCGAGGTGCTGGATGCGCTGGCCTTCGCCCACACGCGCGGCGTCGTCCACCGGGATCTCAAGCCCACCAACATCCTCGTCGGCAGCGACGGCCGGGCGAGGGTGATGGACTTCGGCATCGCCGCCAGGCTGGCCGAGGCCCACGACGGCCGCATCGTCGGCACGCCGGGCTACATCTCGCCCGAGGCCGCTGCCGGCCAGCGCGCCACGCCGGCGATGGACGTCTTTTCGGCCGGCATGATGCTCGGCCAACTCCTCCTGGGCACTCACCTGCGGCCCATCCCCTCGGCGGCCGACGCCGCCTTGCGGCAGGCGATCGAGGAGGACGTGGCCTGGCCGGGCGGCAAGGTGGCGGTCGACGACAAGCTGCGCAGCATGGTGATGCGTGCCACGGCCCGGGCACCGGAGGCGCGCTTCGCCAGCGCTGCCGAGTTCCGCGACGCGCTTGCCCGCTGGTTGACGCCGCCCGATGCCGCGCCCCAGCCCGGCGGCCATGGCACGCTGGAGTTCCTGCTGCGCCGCATGCGCCTGCATGGGGACTTCCCCGCGCTCTCCGATTCGATCACCCGCATCCAGAAGGTCACGGCCTCGGAGAACGAGAGCCTGCAGGCCCTGTCGGCCGAGATCCTGAAGGACGTGGCGCTGACGCAGAAGCTGCTGCGCCTGGTCAACACTGCGCACTTCCGCCACGTGGGCGCGGGCGAGATCAGCACGGTCTCGCGAGCGACCGCGCTGATCGGCTTCGCCGGCATCCGCAACATGGCCTTGTCGGTCGTGCTGCTGGAGCACATGAAGGACCAGACCCATGCCCAGCGCATGAAGGAGCTGTTCCTGCAGGCCCTGCTGACCGGCACGCTCGTCGACCAGCTTTCGCCGCCCTCGCGCGAGCGCGAGGAGGCGTTCCTCGGCGGCATGATGAGTCACCTCGGGCGCATGCTGGCCGAGTACTACTTTCCCGAGGAGGCGGCGCAGGTGCGCCAGCGCATCGCCTCCAGCGGCCTGCGCGACACCGGCGTGGCGCCTCCGTCCGAGGCGCGCGCCTCGACCGACGTGCTGGGCCTGAGGTACGAGGACCTGGGGCTTGGCGTCGCGCAATCCTGGGGACTGCCGGACAGCCTGCGCAAGGTGATGAGCCCGCCGGAGGAAGAAGTGCCGGGCCGTCTGGTCGAGACGCCGGTCGAGCGCATGCGCTGGCGCGTGCGTGCATCGAACGAGATGGTGCAGCTGCTGCTGGATGCCGAGCCGGCGCAGGCCGACTCGAAGGTCCTCGCGCTCGGCGAGCGCTATGCCCGTGCGCTGGGCATGAAGCCGGAGGATTTCGGCGCAGCGCTGAAGCTCGCCAGGGTGCACCTTGCGGAAATGGCCGCGAGCCTGAAGATCGAGCCGCCGGCGAAGACGAAGGCGCGCCGGCTGCTGGCCACGCTGGTCCCGGCCGCGCCTGCTGCGCCGGCCGCCGAGGCCGCCCGACCCTCGGTCGGCGAAGGCGAACTCGACACCCTGGTGCTGCCGCCGCAGCCGCCCAGCCACGAGCAGGCCGAGGCCATGCTCTCGGCCGGGATCGCCGAGGTGACGAGCACGATGGCCGCCGACAGCTTCAAGCTCAACGAGGTGCTGGGCGTCATCCTGGGCACCATCCACAAGGCGCTCGGCTTCGACCGCGTCGTGTTCTGCCTGCGCGATCCCAAGACCGGGCTGCTCAGCGGGCGGATAGGCCTGGGCGAGGGCGCCGATGCGCTGGCCAGGCGATTCGTCCTCGATGCACGCGGCCCGCAGGCCGCCGATCTCTTCGCGGCCGCCTGCCTGAAGGGGGCGGACACGATGATCGCCGATGGCCGCAGCGCCAGCCTCGCACCGCGGCTACCGGCCTGGTACCGCGGGGCGCCGGCGACCAGCTTCCTGCTGCTGCCGCTGATGCTCAAGAACGCCTCGTTCGCGCTCATTTATGCCGATCGCACGAACAGCGCGATCGATTTCGGCGAACGCGAGCTCACGCTGCTACGGACACTGCGCAACCAGGCCGTGATGGCCTTCAAGTCCGCAAGCTGAACATCGCCCTCGGCGGGCGCGCGGGGCTCGGCCCGCAGACAATCGTCCGCTGAATGGCTGAACTGACCCTGGAACCGTGCGCGCCGAGGTTGCGCGACCAGCACGACTACCTCCGCCTTCTCGTGGCGCGCATCGCCGGCACGGCGGCCCAGCAGATGCTGATGGTGGCGCTCGGGTGGCAGGTTTACGACCTGACCGCCAGCGCCTGGGCCCTCGGCTTCGTGGGCCTCGCCCAGTTCCTCCCGGCCTTGCTCTTCACTTTGCCGGCGGGGCATCTCGTCGACAAGCATGACCGCCGGCTGATGCTCGCCGCGAGCCTCGGGCTGCAGGCGCTGGTGGCAGGGGTGCTGGCCTGGGGCAGTGGCGGCGGGTGGATCGATGCGCGCTGGATCCTCGCCACCTCGGTGGTACTGGGCATGGCGCGCGCGGTGCAGATGCCGTCGATCCAGGCGCTGACGCCGTCGCTCGTCCCGGCGGTCCTGCTGCCGCGTGCCGTGGCGGCCAGCAGCTCGGTGATGCAGGGCGCGATCGTGCTCGGCCCGGCGCTCGGCGGTGCACTGTACGGCTGGGCGGCGTCGCACCGTGAGGCGCTGTCGGGCGCGCAGCCCGGCGCGGTAGTGGTCTACGGGACTTCGCTGTTCCTGCTGCTGCTTTCCATCGTCGGTGCGCTGCTGGTGCGCCATCGCTCGACGCACGCGCGCACGGCGGCCGCCAACTGGCAAAGCGTCACGGCAGGCCTGCGCTTCATCTGGAACCGCAAGGTGATGCTGGGCGCGATCTCGCTCGACCTCTTCGCGGTGCTGCTCGGCGGTGCGAGCGCCCTACTGCCCATCTTCGCCCGCGACATCCTCCAGATCGGCCCCGAGGGCATGGGTCTGCTGCGTGCGGCGCCGGCCGTGGGGGCCGTGACCGTCGGCCTCGTGCTCGCGCGGCGTGGCATCGAACGGCATGCGGGGGCCTGGCTGCTGGGCGCCGTCGCGGTGTACGGCCTGGCCACCATCGGCTTCGCCCTGGCGCGGTCCCCGGCGCTGGCCTTCGCGATGCTGGCCGTGTCCGGCGCGGCCGACATGTTCAGCGTGGTCATCCGGCAGTCGCTGGTGCAGTTGGAGACGCCGGAGGACATGCGGGGCCGCGTCGGTGCCGTCAACTCCGTCTTCATCGGCGCGAGCAACCAGCTCGGCGAGTTCGAGTCGGGCGTCACCGCCGCGCTGCTCGGGCCGGTGGGCTCCGTGCTGCTCGGCGGCTTCGGCACGCTGGCGGTGGTCGCGCTGTGGTGGAAGCTCTTTCCCGGCCTCGCACGGCGCGACCGGCTGCGCAGTGCCGGGTCGTCTTAGGCTTCAGCGGCTGCTGACCTGCCCGTGGCGCTGCTTGCGCTCGGCCGTGTAGGCCCACCAGGGCTTGGGCGCGGCGCCTTCCATGAAGTCGACGATGGCCATGAAGGTGTCGAGCACGCAGGGATCCTGGCGGTGGCCGGTCGCGCGCTCCAGGTCACGGTAGAGCGCGAAGGCATCGCGCCCGCGCAGCTCGGCCGGATGCTGGATGCCGAGCAGTCGCAGGTCGCCCGCCATGGCGGGGCCGACGTTGGGTAGCTGCTCCAGCTTCCTGCACTCGGCAGCCGAAGCGGCCTTGGGCGCCTTGATGGCACGCACGGGGGAAACGGCTCGACCCATCGCACCCGCCTTCAAAAGAGCATGTGCTGGCGCACCAGGCCCACGGCCACGCCCTCGATGGCGAACTCGCACTGGCCGGGCGCGACGACGATGGGTTCGAAATCCGGGTTCTCGGGCAGCAGCTCGATGGTGTGGCGAGTGCGGTGCAGGCGCTTGACGGTGACCTCGTCGTCGAGCCGGGCGACCACGATCTGGCCGTTGCGGGCGTCATTGGTCTTCTGCACGGCCAGCAGGTCGCCATCCATGATGCCGGCGTCCCGCATGCTCATGCCCTTGACCTTGAGCAGGTAGTCGGGCCGCCGCGGGAAGAGGCTGGCTTCGAGCAGATAGGTCTGGTCGATGTTCTCCTGCGCCAGGATCGGGTTGCCGGCGGCCACGCGGCCCACGAGGGGCAGCGTCAGTTGCGCCAGGCCGGGCAGGGGCAGCGAGAATTGCTTGCCGCGGGCCTCGTTCAGGGCGCGCAGCGTGTTGGACTGAAGCCGGATGCCGCGCGAGGTGCCGCCGACCAGCTCGATCACACCCTTGCGTGCGAGGGCCTGCAGGTGCTCCTCGGCTGCGTTGGGCGAGCGGAAGCCCAGTTCGGCAGCGATCTCGGCCCGGGTGGGCGGGGCGCCGGTGCGCTCGATGGTGGTCTGCACCAGGTCGAGAATCTGCTGCTGGCGCGCGGTGAGCTTGGGGCTTTCGATCATGGCGGCTGGCCTACCGGGCAAGCGGTACGGCTGAGTTTGCATCCAGTATCTGTATTTTTATCCAGACATCGTCGAAATGCAAAACAAATCACAGCAGGCATCGGGAACCGTCGTGATCCTGGGCACTGGCGGCACGATCGCCGGGGCCGGTGACGACGTCGGCTACGCGGCCGGCCAACTGAGCGTCGAAGTGCTCGTCGGCGCGGTGCCGGCCCTGAAAGGGCGTCCGCTCGAGGCCGAACAGGTGGCCCAGGTGGACAGCAAGGACATGGGCCATGCCGTCTGGCAGCGCCTGGCCCAGCGCGTGGGGCATCACATCGCTCGGCCCGAGGTGTCGGGGGTGGTCGTCACCCATGGCACCGACACGCTGGAGGAGACGGCCTGGTTCCTGCACCGCGTCCTGTCTCCCTCGAAACCGGTGGTCCTCACTGCGGCAATGCGTCCGGCGACTTCGCTGCAGGCGGACGGGCCGCAGAACCTGCTCGACGCGGTGACGCTGGCGGCCTGGCCCGGCGCGAGCGGAGTGCTGGCCATGCTGCAAGGCAGGGTGCATGGGCCTGCCGAGGTGCGCAAGCGCCAGCCGTTCGCGCTGGATGCCTTCGACTCCGGCGAGGCCGGGCCGGTCGCGTTGGTGCAGGAGGGGCAGGTGAGGGCATTGCGGCCTTGGCCGGCGTGCGAGGCCACCGGTCTCGGGCGGATCGCCGGGGATCCGGGCTCCTGGCCGCGCGTCGACGTGGTGGTGAGCCACGCCGGCGCGGATGGCGTGGTGGTGGATGCCCTCGTGTCCGCCGGCGCGCGCGGCCTGGTGGTCGAGGGCACGGGCAACGGCACCGTGCACGCTTCGTTGCTGAGCGCGCTCGCTCGGGCGCAGGAGGCCGGGCTGCCGGTGTTGCGCGCCAGCCGCTGCTCCGGCGGCGGCGTGGTGGGCGCGCCGGAAGGCGCCTTGCCTTCGGCCGGCGAGCTGACGCCGGCCAAGGCGCGGGTGGAGCTGCTGCTGCGGCTGCTGGGAGCTACTTCTTCTTGAACTGCTGCGGCTCGTAGGCCGAGCCCGCCAGGTCCGCGTCGTCGAAGGCGAAGACGAAGATCTGGTTGGGGTTCGCCAGGCCGCCGGGCGCGACCGCGAGGAAGTCGTTGTCGTTGGCCACGTACAGCGTGTGACGGGTGACACCGTCGATCACCACGTCGGGCCCGAAGGCCATGCCTTCGAGCTTGGCCGGGATGTCGGCATCGGCGATGCCGGCGGCATTGAGGACCGCGCGCAGGTCGGCGAACAGCGTCTTGGCGGGCGCCGCGGCCAGCAAGGCGGCGGCGCCTTCGAGGCCGCTCACGTCGGTCGCGCCGGCCAGGTCGACCTTCCACAGCTGCTTGACCACGGCCACCGAGCCGTCGCCGAGGCCCTTGCCGTCCCGCTCCAGCACCAGGAGCTCGTGGCTGTTGATCGCCAGGATCTCGCTGCTGTTGTAGGCCTTGTTGAAGGCGGGAATGAAGTTGTCGTAGGCGTACTGGCTGACGGCGCCGGTCGCGATGTCGATCTTGACGATGCGGTTGGTGCGGCCGCCGTCGCCCCCGTCCTGGATCAGCGGGCTCTGGACGAAGCCGAAGAGGCTCGAGCCGTCGGGCGAGATGGCCAGGCCTTCCATGCCCTTGTTGGCGACGCGGCCGCGGGTGTTGCCACTGATCTCGCTGGCGCCCATGGCCGACTTGGCGGTGACGGCGAACATCGCTTCGGGCAGCGAGAACACGCGGGTTCGCTTGCCCGTTTCGCGGCTGAATTCGTAGACGTGGGGACCGTACTCGTCCGAGACATAGACGTGCTTGCCGTTGCGGGCCACGCGGATGGCCTCGGGGTCGAAACGCGCGTCGGTCGGGTTCAACGAATCGACGCCTGCTTCGAAGTTGTCGGAACGGCCGGAGAAGTAGTGCTTGCTCTTCGTGTTGACCGGCGGCTGCACGGCGCCATAGGTCAGGGAGTCGCGGGAGTAGAGCAAGGTGGTGCCGCCGAGGCTGGCGCTCAGCGTCAGGGGCAAGTTGCCGTCGGCCACGGCGCTCAGGTCCAGCGTCAAGGTG
>CAMLGG010000111.1 GCA_946479475.1 uncultured Ideonella sp.
AACGCGTGGTGGCGAAGAGCCCCGCCGACACGCAGCAGATCGCGCTGATCCGCGAACAGGGGCTGGGCGACCAGCTGCAGTTCTGCCGCTACGCCCAGGCCCTGCGCGACGCGGGCGCCGAGGTCACCCTGGTCGTCGACGGGCCGCTGGTCGGCCTGATGGGCAGCCTCGCGGGCCCGACGCGCGTCATCGCTCCCGGCGAGATGCACGCCCGTCGCTACGACTTCTGGAGCTTCCTGCTCAGCCTGCCGCACCGGCTGGGCACCGACACCGGCCGCATCCCCGCCGACGTACCCTACCTGCGGGCCCCCGCCGACAAGGCCGCCGCCTGGCGACTGCGCCTGGCGCGCCCGGCCGGCGTCCGGGCCACCGTCGGCCTGGTCTGGGGCGGCAACAAGGACCACGCGAACAACCGCAACCGCTCGGCCCGGCTGGAGCAGCTCGCGCCGCTGCTGGCCCTGCCCGGCCTGCGCTTCGTCAGCCTGCAGAAGGGCGAGCCGGCGGAGGAGCTGCGCACCTCCCGCTGGCGCGAACAGGTGCTGGACCTCGACGGCGAGTTGCACGACTACACCGACACCGCCGCCGCGATGGAGGCCATCGACCTGCTGATCTCGGTCGACACCTCCGTCGTGCACCTGGCCGGCGCGATGGACAAGCCCTGCTGGGTGATGGTCGCCCATGGGCCCGACTGGCGCTGGCTGCGCGAAGGCGAGCGCACCGACTGGTACCCCAGCCTCACCCTCGTGCGACAGCGCGCTCCGCAGGATTGGGACGGCGTGGTGCAGGCGCTCCGCCAGCGCCTGGCCACCTGGTCGCCCGCGCGCCGGGCCGAGCCCGTCCAGCCCCTGCTCCACCAGGCGATGACCGCGCTGAGCGCCGGCCAGGACCAGGCCGCCGAGGCGCTGTGCCGCGAAGCCCTCGCCCGCGACGACCAGGCCCTCGACGGCTGGCATCTGCTCGCCCTGGCCTGCAAGCGGCAGCAGCGCTTCGCCGAATCGCTCGCCGCGTACGGCCGGGCACTGGCGCTGGCGCAGGAGCCGGGCTTCCGCGCGGTGATCCTCGCCAACCGGGGCAACACCGAGCAGGCCGCGGGCGACCTGGAAGCCGCCGTGCGCAGCTACCGCGCCTCCATCGAGCTGGCGCCGCGCGAGGCCAACAGCTGGTGCGCGCTCGGCCAGGCCCTGGCTTCGCAGGGCCGGCACGACGAGGCCGAAGCCGCCTGGCGCGAAGGCCTGGCGCAAGGCGCCGCGCCGGCCGGGCTGCTCAACCTGCTCGCGGCCGCGGCCCAGCGCCGGGGCCACCGCGAGGAGGCCGAGAAACTGTTCCGGCAATCGCTGGAGCACGCCGCGAGCGCACCCACCGAGTACAACCTCGCCAACCTCTACAACGACGCCGGCCGGCATGCCGACGCCATCGCGCACCACCGCGCGGCACTCGTCCTCGACCCGCACTACACCCTCGCCCAGGCCGCCCTGCTGCGGGCCTTGCAGGCCGCCGGCGACTTCGCCGGTGCCCGCGAGGCCACCGCGCAGGTGATCGCCGCGGTCGATGCCGGCGGCGACGACCCGCTCGCCGGCCCGGCCCAGCCCGTCTTCCCCTTCGCCTACCTGGCCCTGCCGGCCACGCGCGCGCAGCAGCGCCGCTGTGCGCGCCAGTGGGTGGCGCGCCAGTACGCGGGCGCGCTCGCGCGTGCACCGCACATGCGCTACGCACCCAGGCCCTCACGCGAGAGCCAGCGCCTGCGCATCGGCTACCTCTCCTCCGACCTGCACGCCCACGCCACCGCCTACCTGATGGCCGAGGTCTTCGAGCGCCACGACCGGCAGCGGGTGGAGGTCATCGCCTACAGCTGCGGGCCGGACGACGGCAGCCCGATGCGCGCGCGGCTGGTCCGCGCGGTGGACCGCTTCGTGGAGTGCCCGGCGCTCGGCCTGGAAGACCTCGCCCGCCGCATCCACGCCGACGGCATCGACATCCTGGTCGACCTCAAGGGCTACACGCGCGACACCCGCAGCGGCGTGCTCGCCCTGCGGCCGGCGCCGGTGCAGGTCAACTTCCTCGGCTACCCGGGCACGCTCGGCAACGCCTTCGCCGACTACATCCTGGGCGACCCCATCGTGACGCCGCTGGCGCATGCCGCCGACTACGACGAGCGCATCGCCCAGCTGCCCCACTGCTACCAGCCGAACGACCGCCAGCGCGAGGTCGGCCCCGCTCCGACGCGCGGTGAAGCCGGCCTGCCGGAGCGCGCGGTCGTGCTGGCCTGCTTCAACTACAGCTACAAGATCACCGAGGAGGTGTTCGACCGCTGGTGCCGCATCCTGGCGCGTGTGCCCGAAGCGGTGCTGTGGCTGCTGCGCTCCAACCCGCTGGCCGAGGCCAACCTCAGGCGCGAGATGCAGTCGCGCGGCCTGGATCCCTCGCGCCTGCACTTCGCCCCCGAGCTGCCGCTGGCCGCCCACCTGGGCCGCCTGCAGCTGGCCGACCTGGTGCTCGACACGGAGCCCTACAACGCCCACACCACCTGCAGCGATGCGCTGTGGGTCGGCGTGCCGGTGCTGACGCGGACCGGCGACACCTTCGCTTCGCGCGTGGCGACGAGCCTGCTTCACGCGGCCGGCGTGCCCGGCCTGGCGACCGCCACCGCCGAGGCCTACGTCGACCTGGCCGTGTCGCTGGCCAGCGACCGCCAACGCCTGGCGGCCCTGAAGCAGCGGCTGCAATCGCAGCGACTGTCGGTGCCCCTGTTCGACAGCACGGCCTGGACGCGCCAGCTGGAGGATGTGTTCGAACGCATGGCCTGGCGCCAGCGCCAGGGCCTGGCACCCGCGGCGCTGGCCGCGGTCTCATCACCCTGGCCCGCGACCGCGATCGAACGCGCCTTCGCCCTCTACCAGGCCGGCGCCGCCGACGAAGAGGCCATCGCCTACGCCCAGGCCGCGCTGCGCGAGGAGCCGCAGCGCCCCGATGCCTGGACGCTGCTGGGCATCCTCTTCAAGCGCGCGGGCCGCCTGGACGATGCCGAGGCCGCCTACCGCCGCGCGCTCGAGATCGCCCCCGCCTATCCCGACGCCTGGAACAACCTCGGCAACCTGCGCCGCGACCGCGAAGACCGCGAAGGCGCGCTGGCGGCCTACCGCGAAGCCGTGCGCCTCAACCCGGGCAAGGCCGAGACGGTGCACAACCTGGGCGTCGCGCTCGAGCACTTCGGCCTGTGGGACGAGGCGCTCGAAGCCTTCGACGCCACCGTGAAGGCCGAGCCCGGCCACGTCGACGGCCACTGGAACCGCGCCCTCGCATTGCTGCTGCATGGCCGCATCCGCGAAGGCTTCGCCGACTACGAATGGCGCTTCACCCGCGGCCAGCCCGGCCCGCGCGAGTGCACCCAGCCGGCCTGGGACGGCTCGCCGCAGCCCGGCCGCACGCTGCTGGTCTGGGCCGAGCAGGGCTTCGGCGATGCGATGCAGTTCCTGCGCTTCCTGCCCGAGCTGAAGCGGCGCGCGGGGCCCGGCTGCCGCGTGGTGGTCGAGGTGCTGGGCGAGATGATGGGCCTCGTGGCCCGCATGCCGGGCGTCGATACGGTGAGCCAGCGCGGCGCTGCACCGGTGCCCTTCGACACCCACGTCGCGCTGATGAGCGTGCCGCACGTGCTCGGGGTGGCCGACGACGCGCTGCCGGCGCTCGTGCCCTACGTCCATGCCGACGAGGCCGCGTGCCTGCGCTGGCGCGAGCGCCTCGTCGCCCACGGCTGGCAGCGCGAGCGCGAGCTGGCCGTCGGCTGGGTCTGGGCCGGCAATCCCAACGTGAAGAACGACGCCCAGCGCTCGCCGCGCTTCGCGCCCTTCGCCCCGTGGCTGCGGTTGCCGGGCCTGCGCTGGTTCGCCCTGCAGAAGGGCGACGGCCGGCGCGACCTCGCCGCGCACGCTCCCCTGCCAATGCACTTCGTCGACCTCGACGCCGAGATCAGGACCTTCGACGACACCGCCGCGGTGATCGCCGAGCTGGACCTGGTCATCACCTCCGACACCTCGGTGGCCCACCTGGCCGGCGCCATGGGCAAGCCGGTGTTCGTCACCCTGCCCTGGCACCGCGACTGGCGCTGGGGGCTCGACGAGCACCGCAGCGCCTGGTATCCCAGCGCGCGGCTGTTCCGCCAGGCCAGGCGCGGCGACTGGGCCGGGGTGCGCGACGCGGTGGCGGCGGCGCTCGGCCAGCTCGTGCGCGAACGCCTGCCGCGCGATGCAGCCTGCCCCGCGGACAGCGCAGCCTGGCTGCAACGAGGTTTCGACACCTACCAATCCGCTTCGTTCGATGCCGAGCGCGCCGGCAGCGACCTGGTGGCCGCGCTGCAGCGCGCACCACGCCGCGCCGACGCCTGGGCCCTGCTCGGGGCCATCCACCGGCGCGCGGGCCGCAACGCCCTCTCGGCCGAGGCCTGCCGCCGCGCGATCGACGTGGACCCTCGCTACCACGATGCGTGGCGCAACCTCGCCGGGCTGCACAAGGCCCGCGGCGAGTTCGACCAGGCCCGGGCCCTGCTGGACGAGGCCCTGCGGCTGGCGCCGTCGGACGCGCTCGCCCTCTCGCAACGCTCGGACCTCCATCGCCAGCGAGGCCGGGTGGAAGAAGCCCTGCGCGACGCCCAGGCCGCGCTCGCCCATCGCCCCACGCTGGCGGAAGCCGCGCTCCACCTCGGCAACGCGCTGATCGACGCGGGCCGCTTCGCCGAAGCCGGCGCCGCCTTCGAGCACGCCCTGGCCCTGCAGCCCGGCGGGCTCGAAGCCCGCTTCAACCTCGGCATCGCCTGCCAGCGCGACGACCGGCCGCGCGATGCGCTGCCGCACTTCGAGGCCGTCCTGGCCATCGACCCCGCGCACGAGCGCGCCCGCTACAGCCTGGGCCTCGCCCTGCAGGCCGCCGGCCGGCCCGCCGAGGCGCAAGCGCACTACGAGACCCTGCTGCAAAGCCAGCCGGGCCACTTCGCCGCCCGCTTCAACCTTGCCGCCGTGCACCTGGCATCGGGCAGGCATGCCGAAGCGCTCGCCGCCTTCGAGATCTGCCAGCGGCTGCAGCCCCGCCACGCCGGTGTCGCCCTGCAGGTCGTGCACCTGCGCCAGCAGCTGTGCGACTGGCCCGCGATGCCCGACGAAGCAGGCCTGCGCGCGCTCGTGCAGCAGCTGGGGTCCGAGCCCCCGGCCGATGCGCCTGCCTTCGACGCGCCCTCGCCCTTCTCGCTGCTCTCCCTGCCGCTCGCCTTGAGCGATGCCGACATCGCGCCGGTGGCACGGCGGCACGCGGCGCTGATCGCGCGCCGGGCCGGCACGCCCTTGCCGGCGGCGAAGGCGGACGACAAGCCCCGCCTGCGCCTGGCCTACGCCTCGGCCGACTTCCACAACCACGCGACGATGCACTTGATGCGTGGCGTCTTCGCGCGCCACTGTCGCGAGCGCTTCGAGCTGCAGGCCTGGTCGTTCGGCGCGGACGACGGCAGCGACTACCGCCGCGGCCTGCAGCGCGACGTGGACCGCTTCCACGACGCCTCGGCCATGAGCGACCGCGCGGCGGCCCAGGCGCTGCGCGACGCCGGCATCGACATCCTCGTCGATCTCAAGGGCTACACGCGCGACGCCCGCCCCGGCGTCTTCGCGCTGCGGCCCGCGCCCCTGCAGCTCACCTGGCTCGGCTATCCCGGCTCCACCGGCGCGGGCTGGTTCGACGCGGTCATCGGCGACCCGGTGGTCACCCCGGACAGCGTCCAGCCGGCCTTCGACGAGCCCATCGCCAGCCTGCCGCACTGCTACCAGTGCACCGACGATGCGCAGCCCGTCGCCGCCACGGGGCTCACGCGCGCGGACGTCGGCCTGCCCGACGGCGCTGTCGTGCTCGCCTGCTTCTGCACCCACTACAAGCTCGACGCGGAGCTCTTCGGCCTCTGGACGAGGCTGATGCGTGCCCACCCGAACGCCGTGCTGTGGCTGGTCGAGGGCTCGCCCGTGGCCGCCATGCGCCTGAAGGACAAGGCCCGGGCCGCCGGCGTGGCCCCCGAGCGCCTCGTCTTCGCGCCGGTCTGGCCGAAGGACCGTCACCTCGAGCGCCTCGCCCTGGCCGACCTCGCGCTCGACACGCGCTTCTACAACGGGCACACCACCGTGAGCGATGCGCTCTGGGCGGGCGTGCCGGTGGTGACGCTGCTCGGCACGGCCTTCGCCGGCCGCGTCGGCGCGAGCCTTCTGCGGGCCGCCGGACTGACCGAGGGCATCACTTGCAGCCTGCCGGACTACGAAGCGCTCGCGAGCCGACTCGTCGCCGATCCTGCCCTGCGCAGCGCCTGGCGGCAGCAGTTGCGCGACGCGCGGGGCACCTCCCCGCTGTTCGACACCACGCGCTTCGTCTCCGACCTCGAAGCGCTGATCGAGCAGGCCTGGGCCGCAAAGCTCGCGTCACAATCGCCGGCGTGAACACCGACGCTGCCCCCGACCGCTTCGATCGCTTCGATCCCGCCCGCAAGCTGCTGAGCCAGGACGAGGCCGTCGCCCGCTTCGGCCGCCTGCCCGGCACCGTCTTCACCAACGGCGTCTTCGACGTGCTCCACCGCGGCCACGTCGCCTACCTGGCCGCTGCGCGCGCGCTGGGCGACCGGCTCATCGTGGGCGTCAACGGCGATGCCTCCGCGCGCCGTCTCGGCAAGGGCCCCGACCGCCCGCTGAACGGCGAGCAAGACCGCGCCTTCCTGCTGGCCGGCCTCGAAAGCGTTGATGCGGTGGTCCTGTTCGAGGAGGACACGCCCCTGGCGGTCCTCGCGAAACTGAAGCCGGCCCTTTACGTCAAGGGCGGCGACTACGACATGGCGAAGCTCGCCGAGACGCCGCTCGTGCAGGGCTGGGGCGGCCGCTCGCTGGCCCTGCCCTTCGTCGACGGGTATTCGACGACCGCGCTCGTCAAGCGTATCCGCGGCTAGCCGCCGCCGACCACCACCTCGCTGATCTGCAGCACCGGCTTCTGGTCGGTGTAGTTGGCGATGTCGGCCAGGATCTCCTGCGCGTGCGGGCCGAAGCCGGCCTGGAAGGCCTCGACCGAGTCGCAGAAGATGTGGCACATCCCGACGTAGGTCGGCGGCTCGCCCGGCGCGCCGCCGGCGAGGCCCTTGTCGATCGTGTAGTAGCGGCAATGCTCGCCCATCCGCGCCTTCACCAGGGGCATGTGCTTGTCGCGGTAGTAGTCGTGATCGAATCGGGCGCCGGGGTTGTTCGGGTACATCACGCTGACCTTGATCATGGCTGTCTCCGTGCCGAGGTGGATGGATGAGAGGCGCGATGATGCACGCTCACCGGCCAGGCTTGCAACGGCTGGAACCAGTCGCATCCCCCTGCGGGGAAGCGGGGGGCCAAAAGGATGAGAATGAATGCGGAGCGCCCCATGACCCCTTCGCCCACCGCCGAAACTTCGCCCCCCGCGCCCTTGCTGGGCACGGTGCTCTACGTCGAGGACGAGCCGGTCAACTTCATGATGGTGGAGGCATTGCTTTCCGATCATCCGGGCGTGAGGCTCATCCGCGCCCAGACCGGCCAGGAGGGCGTGGAACTGGCCCGCAGCCAGCGTCCCGACGCGATCCTGCTGGACATGCACCTGCCGGACATCTCCGGCATAGAGGTCGTCCGCCGCCTCAGCGAGGACATCGCCGCCAAGGCCTTCCGGGTCATCCTGCTGACCGCCGACAAGCTCAACATCGACGTGCTCAAGGCGATGAGCCTGGGCGCCTTCGAATACCTCGTCAAGCCTGTCCGGCGCGACGTGCTCGAAGCCTCCCTCGGCCGCGCCCTCACGGCCAAGGCCAAACGCAAGTCGTAAAGCTCCGTGAAGCTCGCCGGGTAGGTCCAGGCCTACAAGCGCTCGGGCTGCCGGGCGACAGACGCGCCGCCGGCGGCGGCCCAGAGTTTTCTCACCGTGCCGGCGAAGTCGCGCCGCACACCGCCTGATGGAGAAGACCATGGCCACGCCTTTGCTCGAGCTTTCCGCCCTGCACGACCCCGATCGCCGCCAGCTGCTGGGCCAGCTGGGCGGCTGCGCCCTCGCCTGGGGCCTGCCCACCTGGGCGGCAGCCGCGACGGACGACGACACGTATGACCAGGAGTCGACCCTCAAGGCAGTGACCGACTTCTTCGGCCAGACGACCGAGGGCCTGGCCAAGGTGGTCGAGAAGGCGTTCAAGGAACAGGGGCGCCCGAACGGCTACATCCGTGGCGAGGAGGTCGCGGGTGCATTGACCGTGGGCCTGCGCTACGGCGACGGCGAACTCATGATGAAGCGCGGCGGCACGGCCAAGGTCTACTGGGCCGGGCCGTCGATCGGCTTCGACGCGGGCGCGAATGCGTCCAAGGTCTTCACGCTCGTCTACAAGCTGCCCGGCATCGATGCGATCTACCGCCGCTATCCGGGCGTGGACGGCAGCCTGTACTTCGTGGGTGGTGCCGGCATCAACTACCAGCGGCTGGAGGGTGTCACCCTTGCGCCGATCCGGCTGGGCGTCGGCGTACGCACCGGCGCCAGCGTCGGCTACGTGCACTACCGGCGCGAGAAGTCGCTCAACCCGCTGTGACCGTCCTGCGGGTGGTGCGCCCGCGCGAGGGAACGGCCGAAGGCAGTCCGTCGGCCGGGTTCATCAGCCATTGCGCATACAGGGCCACGCCGGTCGAGACGTTGGTCATCGGCCGGTCGTAGCCCGCCCGGCGAAGGCCGCGCAGGTCGGCTCGGGTGTGGCACTGGTAGTGGCCGCGCAGCGCGTCCGGGAAGGGCGTGTAGCGCAGCAGGCCTTCGTCGACGAGCCCTCGCAGGGCCAGAGGCTCCTCGCCGCGGGCGGACCGGCAGCCGTTCAGCATGGCGGCCGCCACTGCATTGAAGGGCTCGGCGCGGCCCGAACCGAGGTTGAAGATGCCGCTCGCGCCGCCGTGCTCGAGCAGCCAGAGGTTCACGTCGACCACGTCGCCGATCCACACGAAGTCGCGCTCCTGCGCGCCGGGGCCGTAGCCGCCGTACTCGCCGAACAGGTTCACGTGGCCCTGCGCCGCGAATTGCCCGAAGTGATGGAAGGCGACCGAGGCCATGCGGCCCTTGTGCTGCTCGCGCGGGCCGTAGACGTTGAAGTAGCGAAGGCCGGCGACCTGGGTCCCGGAGCTCTCGCGCAGGGCGCGCCTGACCGTCTGGTCGAACACCAGCTTGGACCAGCCGTACACGTTCAGCGGCCGCTCGTTCGCGGGCTCCTCGGCGAAGCTCGTCGAGCCGCCGTAGACGGCGGCCGACGAAGCGTAGATGAGCCGCGTGCCTTGCCTCTGGCAGGCCTCGAGCAGCTGGCGCGAGCACTCGTAGTTGCGCGCCATCATGAACTTGCCGTCGTGCTGCATCGTGTCCGAGCAGGCGCCCTGGTGCAGCACCGCGTCCACGCGGCCGAACTCGCCGCTGTCGAATCGCGGGTAGAAGTCGTCCAGGTCGACGTAAGCCGAGAGCTGCGTGCCGACGAGGTTGCGGAACTGCTGGCCGTCGGTGAGGTCGTCGACGGCGATGACGTCGTCGATGCCACGCGCATTCAGCGCATGGACGATGTTGCTGCCGATGAAGCCGGCGGCGCCGGTGACGACGACCCGCATGCTCAGGCGCCTTCCAGGGCTCGGGGGCGCTTCGGCAATGGCGTGGGCGCCGGTGCCGGCTCGGCCTGCGCCATGGCCGCGAGCAGTTCCTCCCGGCCCACGGTGGAGGTGCCGAACTTGCCGACCACGATGCCCGCCGCCCGGTTGGCCCAGCGCATCGCCTCGAAACCGTCGTCGCCCTCGGCCATGCGCCAGGCGAGCGTGGCCAGCACGGTGTCGCCCGCGCCGCTCACGTCGTAGACCTCGCGCACCCGCGCAGGCTCGTGGACCATGCCGCGTCCGTTGAACATCGTCATGCCGGCCTCGCCCTGGGTCACCAGCAGGTAGGTCCAGCCCAGCCGCCTGCGCAGCGCGACGGCCTGCCGCTGGAACGCAGCCTCGTCCGCCCACGGGCCGGCCACCGCCTTGAATTCGCCCAGGTTGGGCTTGACCAGGGTGGCGCCCGCATAGCGCGCCCAGTCCAGCCCCTTGGGATCGACCAGCACCGGCCGCGACGCGGCGCGCGCGGCCTCGATCAGGCCCTCGCAGCCGTCGAGCGCGCCCTTGGCGTAGTCGGACATCACCACCAGCCCATGCTCGGCGAGCAGCGCCTCGTAGCTCGCGGCCAGCATCTGCAGCATGCCCGGCACCGGCGCGCCCTCGAAGTCGGCCCGCAGCATCTGGTGGCGCCGCGCGACGCAGCGGATCTTCTGGATCGTCTGGTAGCCGGGCGCGCTCACCCGCTCCAGCCGCACGCCGGCCTGCTGCAGGATCGCCTCCAGCGCGTCGCCGGCCTCGTCCCGCCCGGCCAGCGTCAGGAGGGTGACGGGCGCGCCGAGGGCGGCCAGGTTGAGTGCGACGTTCGCCGCGCCGCCGGCCCGGTCGTAGCGCTGCGTGACGCGCAGCACCGGCACGGGAGCCTCGGGGGAGATGCGGTCGACGCTGCCGTCCCAGTAGCGGTCCAGCATGGCGTCGCCGACCACCAGGATGGGTTGGCGTTTCTTCACGCGGCCATGTTCCCATCGCCCTCGGCCGGCAAGCCCTCGAAAAGCCGGCCTCGCACCGTTCAAATCGGGCCGCGCGGCTCTGCTAGAATGCGCGCTTTCGCCGGTGTAGCTCAGTTGGTAGAGCAGCGCATTCGTAATGCGAAGGTCGGGAGTTCGACTCTCTTCACCGGCACCAGTCCCTCGGAAGGCCAGGCACCTCGCGGTGCGCTGGCCTTCTGCCTATTCGGGCCGGCTCGCTTGTAAAGATCGCCAGGCCCGCGCAGCAGCGCACGAGATGGGGGCCCGAAGCCGGGTTTATGGGGCTTTCTCGGGTGCGGCCGGTGACGATGATGGGGGCAACAGGAGTTTTGCCCCGTGCCGAAGTACTTCATCGCCGGTGCCCTGGCACTGGCGTCGGCGACTTGTTGCGCCGCCGACCTGACCGAGACCGAGACCCGCTGGCTGCAAGGCGCCATGCCGGTCATCGCCCACGCCCAGCAGATCAGGCTGCCGCTCGACATCGTCGTGCAGCCGCAAGCGTCGCCCGGCCTGCCGCCGCTGGCCCTCGGCTTCGTCGACGGGCGATGCAAGCTGGTCCTCTCGATGCGCGGCAACCCGGAGGCCGAGGCCACCTTGGAGCGCATCGAGCCAGCCTTGCGCGGGCCGGCGCTCGAGCTCATGGCCGCGCACGAGATCGGCCACTGCCACCGCTACCTCGACGGCGCCTGGATGGGTGTGCCAGCCGGGTTCGTCGCCGCGGCCGCGCCGTCGAAGCTCAATGCGGACCAGCGCCAGGCCTGGCTCGACATGAAGGCCACCCGGCGCGAGGAAGGCTACGGTGACCTGGTCGGCCTGTCATGGACACAGCAGCACCACCCGGAGCTCTACGGCCAGTTGCGAAGCTGGCTCCTGAAGGAGCGTTCGCGCGACCTGATCCCCGGCAGCCACCACGACACGCTCGCCTGGGTCAAGCTGGCCGGCGACGGCCGCGCCTTCACGGGCCCGGACCTCTTCGATGGCGTCAACGCGTTGTGGAAAGCCGGCCTGGCCGCGGACTGATCCGGCCCATCGACTCGGCCCTTCAGGCGGCTTTCGGCGCTGCACCGTAGCGCCGCGCGTGCATCGCCAGCACGCCGTCCACCACCTCTCGCGCCATCGCATCGCGCGCCTCGGGGTCGTCCAGCGCCTCGGCCTCTTCGCTGCCCGACTCGGGCGGTTCGTCCCCACCCAGCAGCGTGATCGTGCGCAATGCCGGGCCCAGCTCGGCGTCCTGCCGCCAGGCCTGCCAGGCCTCGGGCTGCAGGTCGATCGCCTGCAGGAAGCCGGTGCACCAGTCCTGCGCGTCTATCCACTCCTCCTTCCGGCCGCCCTCGCCTTCGGACTCGACGATGCTGAACAGCGGCTCCCACAGGCGCGGATGCTCGCGCAGGGCGACGGCGATGGACTGCAGGTGGCGCAGCGCGAAGAGCGTGGCCCGCTTGCGCTGGCGGCCGCTGGGGAAGGGCTCGCCGTCGGGGCCGTCGCCGCCCCAGACCAAAGGCAGCCAGTCGGCCGTGGGCCACTGGTCCAGCCACTCCGGCGGCGCCAGCAGCATGGCGGTCAGGTAGCCGTCCACGCCCTCGACGGTCATCGCGCCGTCGGTCGGCAGGCCCTGCAGGAGTTCGTCGAAGGCCTGCAGCTCGTCGTCGCCCAGCGGGGAGTTGTTCGAGCCGCGGTCGAATTGGGGATAGCTCATGGACGGATTGTGGCGCGGTCCGGGTTACGCTCCTGCGCCATCACCCAAACCGCAGGAGAAGAATCGCCATGGCCTTCCCGTCCCCCCGCTTCAGCCGCCGTGCCGGGCTGGCCGCCCTGCTGGCCGTCGCCGCCTCGGCGCTGGCCCCCGCGCCCGCCCTCGCGCAGCAGCCACTCGCCGGCAAGACCGTGCGCCTGCTGGTGGGCTTCCCGCCCGGCGGCGGCACCGACGCGATCGCCCGCCTGCTGGCCGAGGGGCTGAAGGAAGAGCTGGGCGCCACCGTCATCGTCGAGAACAAGCCCGGTGCCGGCGGCCAGCTCGCCGCGCAGGCGCTCAAGGCGGCACCGCCCGACGGCACGACGCTGTTCATCAGCCACGACCACACCATCTCGATCCTGCCGCAGGTGGTGAAGTCGCCCGGCTTCGACCCGGTGGTGGACTTCGTCCCGGTCGCCGGCTTCGCGACCTTCGTCAACGCCTTCGCCGTCTCGGGCGGCACGCCGGCCAAGTCCTTCAACGACTACGTCGGCTGGGTCCGGTCGGCCGGCGGCGGCAAGGGCGCGGTGGGCGTTCCCGCGCCTGCCTCGGTGCCCGAGTTCCTCGTCAAGCTGATCGGCGAGAAGTACAAGCTCGACCTGGTGGCGGCGCCCTACCGCGGCAGCGCGCCGATGATGGCCGACATGCTGGGCAACCAGATCCCCGCCGGCGTCGGCTCGGTGCCCGACCTGATCGAGAACCACAAGAGCGGCAAGCTGCGCGTGGTGGCGGTGATGGGCGGCGCGCGCCAGCCCGCGTTGCCCGAGGTGCCGACCTTCGCCGAGCTGGGCCTGTCCGGCTTCGAGGACGTGCCCTACTACGGCCTGTTCGCGCCCGCCGGCACGCCCAAGCCGGTGCTGGACCAGATCTCCGCCTCCCTCGCGAAGGTGCTCGCCAAGCCGGCGCTGCACGACCGCCTGGCCGCGATGGGCCTGGCGGTGGGCCACATGAGCGGCGAGCAGCTCGGCCAGCGAGAACGCGCCTACACCGCGACCTGGGCCCGCATCATCAAGGCCACGGGCTTCGTGCCACAGTAAGGGTCCGCATGGCAGGTTTCGCGTTCTTCGGCACCGCCGCCGGGCTGGTCGGCCTGGCCTGGGAAGATTCGCTCGCGATCGCCGGTGGCCAGCTGCCGGAGGCGAGCGACGAGCTGACGCGAAATCGCCTGCAGCAGCGCTACCCGCGCTGGGCCGAGTCGAAGGACCCGCCCGAGGCGGTCTCGGAGGTCCTGCGGCGCCTGGCCGCGGCGCTGGCCGGCGCGCCCGACACGCTGGAGGACGTTCCCCTGGCCGACGAGGACATCCCGGAGTTCCATCGCCGGGTCTATGCATTGGCCCGGCGCATCCCGCCCGGCCACACGCGCACCTACGGCGAGCTCGCGGCCGAGCTCGGCGGCCCGGCCGTCGCACGAGCCGTGGGCCAGGCGCTGGCCCGCAACCGCTTCGCGCCCCTCGTCCCCTGCCATCGGGTGATGGCGGCTCACGGCCAGGCCGGCGGCTTCTCCGGCCCGGGGGGCCTGCACGCCAAGCTCAGGCTGCTGCTGCTCGAAGGCGCCGCGCTCGGGCCGGCCTCCGACATCCAGCCGGGCCTGTTCTAGCTCCGGGCCCAGGCACCGCTCCACCTCGTCCACTCCAGGAGGAGCCGATGCAAGGGCGGCGGCGACGCTCCACCGCGGTTGCGCCGGCCGAAACCGGCTATCGTGCTGGCCTTCACTACGGAGGTGGAAGACATGGATTCGACGATGACGGCGCCCGAGCCTCGCACGGTGGACGCGGGCCGCGGCGTGAACTGGTGGACCGACGCCTGGACGCTGTTCATGAAGAACCCGGGCATGTGGGTGGTGCTGGGCCTCGTCTTCCTGATCGTCTGCATCGTGCTGAGCGCGGTGCCATTGCTGGGCGGCCTCGCGACGGCATTGCTGACACCGGTGTTCGCCGGCGGCTGGATGCTGGCCGTGCGCAAGCAGGAGGGCGGCACTCCGATCGAGGTGGGCGACCTGTTCCTGGGCTTCAAGGATCAGCTCAACCCGCTGCTCGTGCTGGGCGCGCTGTCGCTGGCCGCTTCGGTGGTCGTCTTCCTCGTGATGGGCATGCTCGGCTTCGGCGCGATGCTGGGCATGGGCATGGGTGCCGCGCACCAGAGCGCCTCGGGCATGCTGGCGGCGATGGGCGCCGGCATGCTTTCGCTGCTGGTCGGCCTGGCGCTGTTCGTGCCGATCACGATGGCCTTCTGGTTCGCGCCCGCGCTGGTCGTCTTCGACGGGATGCCGCCGGTCGATGCCGTCAAGGCCAGCTTCACGGCCTGCCTGCGCAACATGATGCCCTTCCTGATCTACGGCGTGCTCGGCCTGGTGGCGAGCATCGTGGCCACCATCCCCTTCGGCCTGGGCTGGCTGGTGCTGATGCCCCTGATCATGCTGACCGCCTACGTCTCCTACCGCGAGGTCTTCGCGCGCTGAACGCGCGGCATGTGCCATGGCCACGAAGGGAGTGATGGCGTTGCGCGTGCTGTCGGTGATCCCGCCGATGACGCAGCTGAACACGCCCTACCCTTCGACGGCCTACCTCACCGGCTTCCTGCGCTCGCAGGGGATCGACGCCGTCCAGGAGGACCTCGCCCTCGCGCTGGTGCTGCGCCTGTTCTCGCCGGAAGGACTCGCGGCCCTGCATGAGCGCGTGCAGGCCTTGCCGGCCGCCCGGCAGACCGCGCAGACCCGGCACTTCGCGGCCGAGTACCCGCGCTATGCGGCCACCGTCGCGAAGACCATCGCCTTCCTTCAGGGCGCCGACCCGACGCTGGCCCACCGCATCGCCAGCCGCGGCCTGCTGCCAGAGGGCGAGCGCTTCGGTTCGCTCGAGGTCTACGGCGAGCTCTACCCGGAGGATGCCGACCCGCTCGGCTGGGCCTTCGGCGCGCTCGGGCTGCAGGACCGGGCGCGGCATCTCGCCACGCTGTACCTGAACGACCTGGCGGACGTGCTGCGAGACGCGGTCGACCCGCGTTTCGAGTTCGTGCGCTACGCCGAGCACCTGGCCACCAGCCAGCCGCATTTCGATCCGCTGGCCGAAGCGCTGGCCGCGTCCCGCCACCTGATCGACGAGACGCTTCATGCGCTCGCCGTGCAGGCGCTGGCGCGGCACGAGCCGCACGTCGTGCTGCTTTCGGTGCCCTTCCCGGGCGCCGTCTACGCCGCGCTGCGGATAGCCCAGACGATCCGGCAGGAGCGGCCCGAGGTCACCATCGCCCTGGGTGGCGGCTTCGTCAACACCGAGCTGCGCGAGCTGGCGGAGCCACGCCTGTTCGACTTCGTCGACGTGGTGACGCTCGATGCCGGCGAGCGGCCGTTGCTGGCGCTGCTGGAGCACGTCGCTGGCGAGCGCTCGGCCGAGCGCCTGGTGCGCAGCTTCGTTCGCGACCCGGACACCGGCCAGGTCCGCTACGTCAACTGGCCCGAGCCCGACCTGCCCTTCGACCAGACCGGAACGCCGACCTGGGACGGCCTGCCCCTGCAGCAGTACCTGTCGCTGCTGGACATGCTCAACCCTATGAACCGGCTGTGGAACGACGGCCGCTGGAACAAGCTCACGGTCTCCACGGTCTACTACAGGTATAAGATCAGGTTCAGCGAGGTAAAGCT
>CAMLGG010000112.1 GCA_946479475.1 uncultured Ideonella sp.
CGTTGACGATGTTCAGCACGCCCGGGGGCAGCAGGTCGGCGATCAGCTCGGCCAGCACGAGGATCGAGACAGGCGTGTTCTCGGCCGGCTTGAGGACCACTGCATTGCCCGCGGCCAGCGCCGGTGCCAGCTTCCACGCCGCCATCAGGATGGGGAAGTTCCACGGGATGATCTGGCCGACCACGCCCAGCGGCTCGTGGATGTGGTAGGCCATGGTGTTCTCGTCGATCTCGCTGATGCCGCCCTCCTGGGCGCGCAGCGCGCCGGCGAAGTAGCGGAAGTGATCCACCGAAAGCGGGATGTCGGCGTTCAGCGTCTCGCGGATCGGCTTGCCGTTGTCGACGGTCTCGGCGTAGGCCAGCAGCTCCAGGTTCTGCTCGATGCGGTCGGCGATCTTCAGCAGGATGTTGGAGCGCGTCGCGGCATCGGTCTTGCCCCACTTGTCGGCGGCGGCGTGGGCGGCGTCCAGGGCCAGCTCGATGTCCTCTGCGGTGGACCGGGCGGCCATCGTGTAGGGCTTGCCCGTCGTGGGCGTGACGACGTTGAAGTACTCGCCCTTGACCGGCGGCGTCCACTTGCCCCCGATGAAGTTGTCGTACTGGGCCTTGTAGGCGATCTTGGCGCCAGCGGCGCCGGGTGCAGCGTAGATCATGAGTGTCCTTCGGTCTGGTGGAACAAGTGGCTTCAGCCGTGCGGCTGCACCAGACAAGCTCAACTTCCATGCCAAGCGCCCAGGTCGGTGGATCGGGGTTCGGAGCCCAGGTTTACGCCTAGCCTGCTGCTCCTGGCAGGCACGCCATGGCCTGCGGCATCGCTACGCTGTGCCAGCCTGAAGCAGGCTGCCGGCCGGTCGGCCCGCGGTGTCCCACCGGCGGTTCGGCGCGAACTTCCGACCCGCGGAGGTGCCCTTCCGCCCGCCTGCCGTAAGGCTTGCGCAAGCAATGTCGCGCCGTGCAGCAGCCTTGTTTCAGATTGGAGCACCCGAGGGACACTGAACGAGGGATTCCTGCAACTGACGCAGATCAAATCCGGGCCCTAGGATTGCTAGGTGCGCCGCCGACCGTTCGCTACTCTTCGCAGCACCCGGCGATACGCGAAAGGACCCGTGCGATGGTGAACTCTCCTCCGGCCCGCGACGCCGCCAACCTGCCGGTGCTGGGCGACTCGTTGCATGCCGAGACCATCCTGCACTCGCACGAACGCTGCGTGGCGCTGGGCCTGTCCCGCATCGACAGGCCGGATCACGCCGGCCTGATCCGCTCCGACCTGGCGATCGCCCGCGAGCGCAACCTGAGGCTGCACCTGCACGCGGCCCCGGTGATGGAGTTGCTGCTGGAGCAGACCATGGCCAGCCAGAGCATGGTGCTGCTGACCGATGCCCAGGGCACGGTGCTGCACTCCGTCGGCCACGACACTTTCCTGCAGCGCGCCTCCAAGGTCGCCCTGGCGCCCGGGGCGAACTGGTCGGAGTCGAGCAAGGGCACCAATGCCATCGGCACGGCGCTGATAGACGAGCTGCCCACGGTCGTCCACGCCGACGAGCACTACATGCACGCCAACGGCTTCCTGACCTGCTCTGCCTCGCCCATCTTCGACCCGCGGGGAAACATGCTGGGCGTGCTCGACGTCTCGGGCGACCAGCACTCGTACCACATGCACACGATGGGCCTGGTGAAGATGTCGGCCCGCATGATCGAGAACCACTGGCTGACGGACGACTTCCGCCACGCCCTGCGGCTGCACTTCCACAGCCGGCCGGAGTTCATCGGGACGCTGATGGAGGGCATCGTGGCCGTCGGCCGCGATGGCAAGCTGCTGGGCGCCAACCGCAGCGCGCTCGACCAGCTCGGCATGAGCGGCGCCGCCCTGCGCATGAACAGCATCGCGACCCTGTTCTCGGTCACGGTGGGCGCGGTGGTCGACCATTTCCGCTCGCCCATCGCCCCGCCGATGGCGATGGTGCTGCCCAACGGCCAGCGCCTGCACATGCGCGCCGCGTTCAACTGGCCGACCTGGCATTCGCTGGGCAGCACGACGGTGGAGGCCGAAGAAGACCCGATCGCCTCAGCGCCCTGCCCGGCCGTGGAGTCCGCCTACTTCTCGGCCGCCGCGCGGCCTGCGCCTGGCATGACTTCCGCAACGGCGCCGGGCGGCCAACCGGGCCTGTCGGGCCTGCGCTACCTGCAGACGGGCGATGCGCAGATGGAGGCGGTGGTCACCAAGGTCCGCCGGGTCCTGAACCGGGACATCTCGGTGCTCGTGCTCGGCGAGACGGGCACGGGCAAGGAGCTGCTGGCACGCGCCATCCACCAGGATTCGGACCGGGCGCGCCACCCCTTCGTCGCGGTCAACTGCGCCTCCATCCCCGAGAGCCTGATCGAGGCCGAGCTCTTCGGCTACGAGGACGGCGCCTTCACCGGCGCGCGCCGCAAGGGCGCGACCGGCAAGATCGTCCAGGCCAACGGCGGCACGCTTTTCCTCGACGAGATAGGCGACATGCCGCTCGCCCTGCAGGCCCGCCTGCTGCGCGTGCTGCAGGAGCGCCAGGTCACGCCGCTGGGCTCGGCCAAGTCCGTGCCGGTGGACGTGTCGGTCATCAGCGCCACCCACCGCAACCTGCGCGAGATGATCGGCGCCCAGGCCTTCCGCGAAGACCTGTACTACCGCCTCAACGGCCTGGTCGTGCGCCTGCCCGCGCTGCGCGAGCGGACCGACCTGATGACCATCGTGCGCAAGATCCTGCGCGCGGAGACCAATGGCCGGCCCCTCGATCTCGAAGCCGAGGTCGTCAAGCTGCTGCAGGGCTACCACTGGCCGGGCAACATCCGCCAGCTCACCAACGTGCTGCGCACGGCCGCGGTGATGGCCGGCGGCGAGATGGTGATCACGCGGGCGCACCTGTCGGACGATTTCCTCGAGGATGCCCAGCAGGATCTCGCGCCGCCCCCGCCATCCGTCGCCGCCCCGGCACCGGCGGCGCAACCCACGCCGGTGTCGTCCGCCGCGCCAGCCGACGCTTCGGCGACGGCGGCAACGTTGGAGGAGCTGGAGCTGCGCACCATCCAGCGCGCCGTCGAAGAGGCCGGGGGCAACATCTCGGTGGCCTCTCGCCGCCTCGGGATCAGCCGCAACACCATCTACCGCAAGCTGCGTTGGCAGGCGCCGACGAGCCGGGGCTGAACCTGCGGGGCCGAGCTGCGCGGGGCACGCGTCTTGCAGTGATCCGGTCATCTGCAACAACGTGGAGCGGCAGGCCGGTGGGCCGCCCCTTCCAGGCCCGCTACGCCCGATGAAGATCCTCGTGCTCGGCTCCGCCGCCGCAGGCGGTTCGCCCCGCTGGAACTGCACCTGCCGCCAATGCGCCGGCCTGCGAGCCGGCACGCTGCGCGGACGGCGGCGGACGCCGGGCTCGATCGCCGTGTCGGCCGACGGCGTCGGCTGGCTGCTGGTCAACGCCTCGCCCGACCTCCCGCAGCAGCTGCGCGAAACACCGGCCCTTCAATCCTGCGACGGATGCGGTGGTGCGCCGGCGATCCGCGGCGTCCTCCTCACCGACGCGCGTCTCGATCACGTGGCAGGACTGCTCAATCTGCGGGACGGTCCGCCCCTGGAGCTGTACTGCACCCCTCGCGTGTTCGAGGAGCTCACCGGCGAGCTGGCCCTGCTGCCGGTGCTGGACCACTACTGCGGCGTGCGCTGGCACCTGCTGCCGATCTCGGGTGAGCTCGGGGCCGACCAGGAGTCGGCGGCGCAATCGAGCGCCGAGTTCCGCGTGCCCGGCTGCCCGGGCCTGCGCCTGCGCGCGATCGCGCTGCCCGGCTCGCCGCCGCCGCATTCACCCCGGCGCGACGACCCGGCCGCCGGCGACTCCATCGGCCTGCTGATCGAGGACGAGGCCAGCGGCGAGCGCCTGTTCCACGCGCCGACGCTGGAGGCGGTGGGCCCGGTCGAGCGCGAGTGGATGGCCCGCGCCCAATGCATCCTGGTCGGCGGCCTGCACGAGCCGCTGCACGACCTGGCCACCCTCTCGGCGACCCGCAAGGTGCTGACCGAGGCCCAGCACGACCACCCCCTGCTCGACGAGGGCAGCGCCGAACGCCGCCAGCTGGCCGCGCACGGCATCGAGGTCGCGCACGACGGGATGGAAATAGAGCTGAGCTAGGCCGGCAGGCACGCGGCGGAGCCGCTCGCCTGCCAGCCGCGGTCCTCCGCGACACCACCCAGCCCTCCTCCGCGAGGAGGGCACCAGTCAGAGGGTTGAAGGCGGGCCGCGGTGCCGCTCGCCTATCGCGTCGCGACACCCCAGGGGAGCTTGCCCACAGGGACTTCGGACAGCTTGATGTGCTTCAGCGCGTCGATCACCGTGACGCTGCCGGAGCGGCCGCAGGCGACGTAGAGCTTGGTGCCGTCGGGCGACAGCGCCATGTTCCAGGGGCGTTGGCCGACCGGCACGGTGGCCAGGGTGGCATAGGTGGTCGAATCGATGACCGAGACGGTGGCAGCGCCGCCGTTGGAGACGAAGATCCACTTGCCGTTGGGATGGACCGCGACGCCATTGCTGCGCGAGCCGGCCTTGACCTTGTTGGCCACCTGCAGGGTGCGGGTGTCGATCACGTAGAGTTCGTCGGAGTTCTCGGCGGCCACGTAGGCCTTGGTGCCGTCGGGGGAGAAGCCGATGCCGCGCGGGCGGGCGCCGACCGGGATGCGGGCCACGTCCATGCGCTTGGCCACATCGATCACGTTGACTGCCTCGCCCTCCTCCGCGCTGACGAACACCAGCTTGCCGTCCGGCGAGAACACCGCGTGCTCGGGGTTCTTGCCGGTCACCGGCACGACGAAGGCCTTGGTGTTGGTCGTCGTGTCGACGAAGGCCACGTCGTTGCTCTCCTCGATCGCCACCGCGGCCAGCTTGCCGTCCGGCGAAAGGCCGACGCCCTCGGGCGACTCGCCCAGCGGCACCTCGCCGCTGGCCTGGCGCTTGGCGAGGTCCACGATCACCAGGCGGTTGTTGGGCTGGTCGCTCACGTAGGCGCGCTGGCCATCCTTGGTGATCACCGTGCCGCGAGGCTTCTTGCCCGCGGCGATCTCGGCCACCACCTGGTCGGTCGCGATGTCGATCACGCTGAGCGTGCCCGAGCCTTCGTTGGGCACGTAGGCGAACGGCGCCGCCTGCGCATTGCCGGCGAACAGCGCGATGCCCGCCGCCATGGCCGCCGGCCACATGCGCTGGAACAGGCCGTCGCGGCGGACGAACAGGTGGAGCAGCGCGAAGGCGACGTGCCCCGCGATGAGGGCGCTGAAGGCCCAGGCCAGAGCGACGTGCATGCCGTTGAAGAAGCTGTAGACGTTGGGAAGGTTGGGGCCCCAGGGCTTGAGGGCGATGCCGAAGAACTTGACGCCGTGCTGGCTGAAGTTGGAGGCGACGTAGCCCGACAGCGGCATCAGCAGCATGCAGGCATACAGGGCCCGGTGGCCCCACAGCGCCGCCCGGCGTGCCCGCTGCGCCATGCCGGCCGGCCAAGGCGGCGGCTGGTGCGCGAGCCGCCAGCCCAGCCGCAGCGCTATCAGGGCCAGCAGCACGAGGCCGAAGGACTTGTGCAGGTTGATCACCGAGGCCCGCGCGGGCGTGCCCCTCGGCGCCAGGTCGTCCAGCAGGAAGCCGAAGACGATCTGGGCCAGCAGGGCCAGGCCGATGGCCCAGTGCAGGGTCATCGCGACCCGGTCGTAGCGGGCGGCTCGCTCTTTCATGAAGGGACTCCTAGGACAGCAGGAACTTCAGAAACTGTAGCTCGCGTTGAAACCGGCCAGCCAGGTTCGGCCCGGCGCCGGCTCGAAGAAGCGGCCGTTGCCTTCATTGACGATGACCGAGCCCGCATAGTTCCGGTCGAAGAGGTTGTCCGCCCTCACGAAGCCGCTGAAGCCCCAGGATCCGCGCTGCATCCGGTAGCCGACGCTGGCGCTCGCGATGCCGAAGCCGGCGGCGGCGTCATTGTTGAGGTCGTTGACCGGGACGTCGCTGAGGGCCCTGAACTCCACGCCCGCCTGCCATCCCTCCGGCGGCGCCCACCGCAAGGCGCCGTAGGCGGATGTGCGCGCCACGCCCGGCAGCCGGTTGCCCGCCGGGATGACCAGCGTGGGCTCGGTGCACGGCGGCGCCGCGCAGGTCGTGAAGCTCTCGTCGTACTTCCCGTCGAGCCAGGTCAGCGAGGCCTGGGCCTTCCAGTCGCCGGCCAGCCTGGCGGACCAGCCCACCTCGACGCCGTCGCGCCTCGTCTTGCCGGCGTTCTGGAAGCTGGCCCGGCCGCCGAGGTTGGTCTGGGTGACGATCTCGTCGGTGGTGCGCACCATGAACAGCGCGGCGTTGAGCGCCTGGCCGGGCGCCGGCTGCCACTTCACGCCCAGCTCGAAGTTGTTGCTGCGCGCCGGCTTGAGCGTGGTGTTCAGGCCGGCCGAGCCGTCGCTTCGGTAGGCCAGTTCGTTCAGCGTCGGCGTCTCGAAGCCGCGGCCGGCCGAGGCGTACAGGTGCAGCGTCTCGCTGGCCAGGTACATCGCCGAGGCGACGGGCGTGGTGGCGCTGAAATCGGTGCGGCCGCTGTCGTCCCCGTTGGGCCCGACGATGTAGTGGTCGGTGCTCCTGATCTTGACCGTGCTGTGGCGAACGCCGGCATCGAAGCGCCAGTCGGCCCGCGGCCGCAGCGTGGCCTGCACGTACTGGTCGAAGGCGGTGCTGCGGTTGTCCTCGTCGCGACGCAGCGCGCCCTTGACGCCCAGCGTGTCGCCGATGAAGTTCTCGTAGCCGCGCCGGTGCTCGTCCAGCCCGTCGAAGGCGATGCCGGCGACCACCGCGTAGGGCACGACCGCGAAGCGCTGGTCCAGCGTCCAGCGCAGGTCGGCGCCGCTGTAGTCGCGGGCCAGGTCGATGACGCCGCCGGGGTGCTTGGGGCTGCCTTGCGGCGCCGTAGGGATGGCCTGGAACTGCTCGGTGTGGCGGCTGCCGCCGTAGGCCATCAACTGCAGGCGCTGGCTGGGGCCGAGGGACTGCTCGTAGGTGGCACCGAGCTGGGTCTGGTCGAACGACTTGCGGGTATTGAACGCCAGCGCAGCCGGATCGACGCTGCGCGGATCCGCGTCGAACTGGGCGCGGGTCAGGCCCAGCGGATCCTGGGCCTCGGGCGTGTCGACGCTGTTGGCCACCACCGTGAGCTTCGAGCCGCCGCCGGCCGGATGCCAGGTCAGCTTGAGGTTGCCGAGATTGCGTTGCACGGCGCTGTGGACGCGGTAGCCGTCGGTCTCGAAGTGGTTCACGTCCGCCGCGTAGCCGAAGTCTCCGGCGCTGCCCTGCAGCTGCAGGTTGGTGCGCAGGGCCTCGTCGCTGCCGGCGGCGTAGCCCAGCTCCACGGTGGGCGGGCCGCTGCCCTCGGCGCTCGTCACCTCGATCACGCCGCCGGAGGAGTTGCCGTAAAGGGCCGAGAAGGGCCCGCGCAGGATCTCGATGCGCTCGGCGGCGCTCAGGTCCACGTGTGAAACCTGGCCCTGGCCGTCCGGCAAGGTGGCCGGAATGCCATCGACGTACAGCCGCACACCGCGGATGCCGAAGGTCGAACGTGCGCCGAAGCCGCGCACCGAGACCTGCACGTCCTGCGCGTAGTTCTGGCGGTCGCGCGCCAGCAGCCCGGGCACGCCGCCCAGGCTCTCGGCGATGTTGGCCTGCATCCGCGTGTCGCGGATCTGGTCGGCCTGCAGGCGGTCGACCGAGGCGGGGACGTCGAAGGGCCGCTCGGACAGGCGCGTGCCGATGACCGTCACGCTTTGCGCTTCGGCATTGGCGTTCGCATCGGGAGCGGCAGCCTGCTGGGCCGCGGCCGCCACCGGCAACAGGGCCGGCAGCAGGAGCCGGAGGGAGGAGGTGAAGGCGGTTCGCTTGTTCATCGTTGTGTGCCGCCTCGGACGGCGGCTCAGAGGTGCCAGCTCACGTGGCCGGCCGTGAAGATAGCCTGCAAGCGGCCGCTTGCCTGCAGGGTTTGCATGGCCTGTTGCAAAGCCGCCGCGAGTTCGCCCGCGTCCTGGCGCACGGCGCAGCCCACGGCCCAGCCCTCGCGCGGAGCGCGCGGCGAGGGCAAGGGTTGAAGCACGAAGCGGGGATCGCCCGCCAGCACGGCTTCCAGCTCGGAGGCCAGGCCCGAGGCGGCATCGGCCTGCCCGTCGAGCAAGGCCTGGGCAGCGACCGCGCCATCGGGAAATGCCGTGAGGAGGCGGTCCTTCAGCACCCCGCCCTCGGCGCCGGCGAGCAGCCAGCCCGCGAGGGATTGCCCCGCGACCGCGACCTTCAGGCCCTGCAGCTCGCCCAGGCTGTTGGCCTGGCCGAGCTTGCCCTTGTCCAGCGCCAGCAGCACCCGCTCGCGGAAGTATGGGGCGACCACCTGCACCTGCGGATTGGCCTGGGTCAACTGCCGGTCCATCGGGACGTGCAGCAGCACGTCGGCCGGTCCCCAGCCCAGGTAGTGGCCCTTCCAGACCATGTTGCGCAGGTCGTCGTTCATGTTCTCGCCCGCCTGGAAAGGCAGCGGCGAGAACTGCAGGCCCATCTCGGCGGCCAGTGCGCGGCCGATCTCCACGTCGATCCCGCGCCCGTCGACATGGAAGGGCGGCATCTCCTGGTACAGGCCGACGACCAGGCTGCCGCGTTCGCGGATGCGCTCGAGCCGGCCCGCGCCGGCCTCGGCGAACACCGCGGGAGACAGGCAGGCACCAGCCGCCGCCGCCAGCCAGCGCCGGCGGGACAGCACGCGCCGGTCACATCGGCTTTTCACGGCGCGTCTCCAGGTAGGACTTGATGGCCCACATCGCCTCCTGGTTCAGCGTGCCCTCGAACGGCGGCATGTAGACGGCGCCGTTGCGCGAGCGGCCATGGCGGACGGTGGTGAGGAAATACTGGTCGTTCTCCGCCACGCAGGCATTGCGCTTCTTCTCGTCCTTGAGCGAGACGCAGTCGTTGTCGAGCCGGCGCAGGTCGGGCGCGATGCCGCCGGAGATCGCTTCCAGGCCATGGCAGCGGGCGCAGTTCTGGTTGAAGGCGGAAGTGCCGATTCGCACGGCGGTGTCGCGCGGGTCGCCCGCCGGGCGGAACGGGTTCTGTTCGCGCCATCCCTCGCCCAGCGTGGGCAATTCGTGCGTGTCCACGGCCTGCGGCGTCACGTCGCCGTGGGCCATGGCCAGCGTGCAGGCGAGCAGGCTGGCGGCCAGGGCGGCCGCTCGCGTTGCTTGTCTCCTCATGTCGGAACTCCTGGGATCGGGTTGAAGGGATCGGGCTTGGGGCTGTGAACTGCAATGGGTATGCCACCTGGCGATCCCCGGGCTGCTGGCCGGCCCGCATCAGGGAAAACAAGCATCGCCCTGTCCCATATCAAGACAAGGTGACGCGTGTGACACCCAGGCTGGTACGTGCCGTGGCACTCCCGGACAGCCATCGCGTCGCAAACCCGGTGTCCGAACCGCCTTTCGAGCCGCCCGGGGCTGGGCACGGGCATTGCAAACGGCCGCCCCATGCAAGCACGACCCGCCACGACGAAGCTGCGCATGAAGGCCCTGCTGCTGGCCGCCGCGCTGCTCATGCTGGCCTGCGGCAGCACACGGGCCGGCGTGATGACGCGCGAGCGGCTGCAGGCCCTGTTCCCCGCGCCGCTCATCCTGGGCGAGCGCGATGTCGCCCTGCCGGTCTGGCCGGTCTTCAAGCAGGAGGCGACCGCCACCGTGCTCGTCGCCTATGTCTTCGAATCGATCGACCTGGCGCCGGTGCCCGGCTTCTCCGGCACGCCGGTCAACCTGCTGGTGGCGCTCGATGCCCAGGGCAGCTTCCGCGAAGTTCGGGTGCTCTCGCAGCACGAGCCGGTGTTCCTCGACGGGCTCGGCGAGGCACCGCTGCTGCGCTTCGTCGAGCAGTACCGCGGCCTTTCGCTCAAGCAGAGCATCAAGGTCGGCAGCGAGCAGTCGCGTTCGGCCCGGTCCACCAGTGCCACGGTCACCATCGACGGCGTGTCCAAGGCCACGGCCTCGGTGCGCATAGTCAACCAGAGCCTGCTCGCCGCCTCGCTGAGGGTCGCACGGGCGAAGCTCGGCTACGCGACCGGGCGCGACCCCGAGCTGGTCGGCCACCTGAAGACCGCCACGGCCGAGCGCATGGATTGGGCAGGCCTGCTGAAGGCCGGCCTCGTGCAGCACGTGAGCCTCTCGCGCGAGGAAGTCGAGCGGGCCTTCGCCGGCACCGCGGGCGAGGGCCAAGGCTCGCCGGCCCAGGGCAGCGGGCCCTACATGGAGTTCTGGCTGGCCCACCTCGGCGTCCCGAGCACCGCCCTGAGCCTGCTTGGAGAGGCCGGCCGGGCGCACCTGCAAGGCCGCCTCGACGCCGGCGACCACGCACTGCTGGTCGTGGCCCGCGGCGTCGACAGCTTCGTCGGCGACGGCTTCGTCCGCGGGGCCGTGCCCGACCGGCTGACGCTGCGCCAGGGCGAGCTGCCGCTGGAACTGCGAGACCTGGATCTGGACGACCCGCTCGCGCTGCCCGCCGAGCTGGCGGGGGCGGAGTCCAAGGTCTTCCGCGTCATCGGGCCCGCCGGGCTGGATCCTTCGCAGCCGATGAGCTTCGGCTTTCGCGTCACCCGCAGCAAGGGCATCGTCTACCCCGAGCGGGTCAGCCGCGACTTCGCGCTGGGCTATACGCTGCCGGCGGACCGCGTCGAACCGCCGGCAGGCGACGCGAAATCCTGGCGTGGCGTCTGGGCGTCGCGCGCCGCCGAACTGGCCGTCCTCGGTCTCGCCCTCGCCGGCCTGGCGACGCTGCTGGCGCGCCCTGCCTGGCTGGTCGCCGACCAGCGGCGCCTCGCCTGGGCGCGCAACGGCTTCGCCGTCTTCACGCTGGTGTTCGTCGGCTGGTACGCGCAGGGGCAGCTGTCGATCGTCAATGCCACGGCGCTCGTGCAGGCGCTGCTCGCAGGGCGTTCGCTGGAGTTCTTCCTCTACGACCCGGTGACGGTGGTGCTCTGGGCGGTCGTCGCCCTGACGCTCGTCGTGTGGGGCCGCGGCACCTTCTGCGGCTGGCTGTGTCCCTTCGGCGCCTTGCAGGAGCTGGTCGCCCAGGCGGCCGCCGCGCTGCGCCTGCCGCGGTGGCGCCTGCACCGCCGCACCGACCGGGCGCTCAAGGTCCTCAAGTACGCCGTCCTGGCCGTGCTGCTCGCCGGCGCCCTGGTGCCCGGGCGGGCGACCGACACGCTGGTCGAGGTCGAGCCGTTCAAGACCGCCATCACGCTGGGCTTCCAGCGCTCCTGGCCCTTCGTGACGTGGGCGGTGACGCTCGTGCTGGCCAGCGCATTCGTCTACAAGGCCTATTGCCGCTACCTGTGCCCGCTCGGCGCCGGGCTGGCCCTGCTGGGGCGCCTGCGCCGCTGGGACTGGATCGCCCGCCGCGCCGAATGCGGCACGCCCTGCCAGACCTGCCGCCACCGCTGCGGCTACCAGGCCATCGACCCGCAGGGCCGGATCGACTATGCCGAATGCTTCCAGTGCCTGGACTGCGTGGCCATCCATGCGGATCCACGCCGCTGCGCACCTCTGATCGCCCAGGGGCGGACCGATCGGAAGGTCTTCGTCCTCCAACCCCAGCCCCGAACGGAGCCCACGCCATGAAAAGACGGCAGGTGCTGTACGCCGCCATGGGACAAGGACTGATGAGCGCCACCTCCTTGCAAGCCGCCGCAGCGACGCCCCAGCCGCTGGTCTGGCGGCGGCGTGACTGGCTCGGGTTCGGCACCATGCTGTCGATGCGGGCCGGGGGCGACGACGAAGCCCGCCTGGAACGGGCGCTCGACGCGAGCGTCGCCGCCGTGCGGGCGATCGAGTCGCAGATGAGCCTGCACGATCCCGGCAGCCCCTTGTCGCGACTGAACCGCGACGGCGAGCTGCGTGATCCACCGGGAGAACTGCTGGCGGTGCTGCGCCTGGCGCAATGGATGGCACGGCAAAGCTCAGGCGCCTTCGACGCCACGGTGCAGCCGCTGTGGGAGCTGTTCGACGGGGCGCGCCATCAGGGCCGGCTGCCCCGCGCCGCCGAAGTGGCCGCCGCGCGCGAGCGGGTCGACTGGCGCAGCCTGCACATCGAGGCCCGCCTGGTGCGCTTCAGCCGACCCGGCATGGGCGTGACGCTGAACGGCGTGGCCCAGGGCTATGCCTGCGACAGGGTGCGCGACGTGCTGCGCGCCCACGACATCCACCATGCCCTGGTCGACACCGGCGAGCTGGTGCCCATGGGTCACAACGCCGAGGCGACCCCCTGGCGCCTGGGCCTGGTGGACCCGCGGGACGACCACGTGCTGATGGCGCGGGTGCTGGCCGACGGCCGCTGCGTGGCCACCTCGGCCGACGAGCCCAGCAGCTTCTCGGCCGACCACCGTCACCACCACATCTTCGACCCGGCCAGCGGCTACTCGCCACCCGGCTTCGCCAGCGTCACCGTTGCGGCCCGCAGCGGCGCCCTGGCCGATGCCCTCACCAAGGTGATGTTCGTCGCCGGCCCGGGCCGGGTCGCCGAGCTTGCGCAGCGCTGGCAGGTCGACGTCCTGTGGGTCGACAAGCTGGGCCGCCAGGGCGCGACGCCGGGCTGGCGCCTCGCGGCCTGACAACGGGCTAGGGATGTCCCCTCGCTGTAACAGCGCCAAGAAGGCAGACGAAAGCGCTAAGCTTTTGCACGCAAGGGAGCCATCGAGAACAGCGCTGCGGGTGGGAGCCCGCCATGCCCGACCAAGCCTCGAGAAGGGTCCCAGTCCTCCTGTCGAACGCCGTGCCGTCGGCCGCCGAGCAGCGTCTCGCGCTGACGGTCGTGCTGCTGTCGACCCTGGCCTTTGCCGCGGCCGCCCCGTTCGCCCGGACGCAACTGCCCGCGCAGCCTGTCTTCATCGCCGTCTACCAGTCGGTGCTGGCCATCAACGATGCCGTCACCGCCGCGTTGCTGCTCGGCCTGTTCGGCCTGATGCGCTCGCGAGCCCTGCTGCTGCTCGGCGGGGCCTACCTCTTCACCGGCCTCGTGGCGCTGGTCCATGCCCTGAGCTTTCCCGGCCTGTTCGGGGCCAACGGCCTGCTCGGCGGCGGTGGCCAGACGACCGCATGGCTTTACATGTTGTGGCACGGCGCCTTCCCGCTGGCGGTGATCGGCTACGCGATGCTGGGCCAGCGCGCGGCGCCATCGGCCTGGCAGACCGGCGAGGCCGTGGCCCTCACCGCGGGTGCGGCCGTCCTGCTCGTCGCCGTCTTCGCCCTGCTGACGACCGTGGGAGAGGCCCGGCTGCCGGCCATCATGGTGGGCCACCGCTACACGGCCACCATGTTCACCGTCGTGACGCTGGTCTGGTCGGCCAGCGCCGGGGCCGCCGCGGTGATGTGGCGCCACCGCGCCCGCTCGGTGCTGGACCTGTGGCTGTTCGTGTCGATGTGCGCCTGGGTCTTCGACATCGGCCTGAGCGCCCTGTTCAACGGTGGCCGCTTCGACCTCGGCTTCTACGCCGGCCGGATGTACGGCCTGCTCGCCTCGAGCTTCGTGCTCGTCACCCTTCTGGCGCAGACGCTGCGCCTGTATGGCCAGCTCGCCGCGGCCAACGACACCCTGCGCGACCTGGCCGAGCGCGACGGCCTGACGGGGCTGTTCAACCGCCGCTATTTCGACCAGACGCTGACGGCGGAGTTGCTGCGCAACGCGCGCGAGAGGCGCCCCCTGTCGCTGCTGCTCGTCGACGTCGACCACTTCAAGCACTTCAACGACACCCACGGCCACCTGGCCGGCGACGCCTGTCTGTGCATCGTCGCGAGGTGCGTGCGCCAGTGCGCCGGCCGCCCGGCGGACCTGGCGGCGCGCTTCGGCGGCGAGGAGTTCGCGCTTCTCCTGCCCTGCACCGACGGCGCCGGCGCCTTGCGAGTGGCCGAGCAGGTGCGTGCCACGGTGGCCTCCGGCGCGTCCGGGAACGGCCACCCGGTCACGGTCAGCGTGGGCGCCGCCACCCTGTGGCCCCTACCCGGCACGCGGGCCGACGAGGTCATCGCCGCCGCGGACGGCGCCCTCTACGCCGCCAAGGCCGGCGGGCGGGACCGCGTCGTGCCGCTGCAGGTCGCCAAGGCCTGGACAGGCCTCGCCGCGTGAAAGCCGCGGCGCTGCTGCCCCAGGCTCCTTCGCCGGCAGCCAGCTCGGCACCTACCCTTCGCTGGGATTGGCCGTGACCCACAGGTCACCGGGCATGGTGAGAAGCTGGGCTGGCAATTCCAGGTCTTCGAAGGGATTCGCCTCGTGCGAGGCATCTCCCAGGCGGAGCAGCTCGTCGAGCGCTTCGCGCAACGCCTGCGCCGAACGGCGCACATCCGGCGAGAGCTGACCAGTCTGACCAAGACGTTCGATGAACGAAGGCACACGGTCGCCGCCGCTGCCCTGGAAGTTGTTGCTCATTGGACCATTCCCTGTTGAAGACTCGAGGATCCCGGGCCGCTCTACATGGCGGTTCGCTGCGAGATCAGTGCAGCTCGGGTCAGTCTATGAGCGCGGGCCCGGTCACAGCGGGCGAAGAACGCAGCGATTGCCGGTCAATCCGCCCGATCGTCGGCCTCGTCAGGCGGAAATCGGCGCGCACCGGGCGATCGACAGCTCGCTAGACTCAGGCCGATGCCGCGCCGCGAGCCTCGCCATCATCATCACGTGTACGTCGTCGAGCTGTCGGACCGCGTCTGGAACGAGCCGGGCTTCCGCAAGGCCAACCCGGATTACCGGCTGGGCAAGCCGTTCGTGTACGTCGGCATGACCGGGCTCGACCCGGACCTGCGCTTCGACAGGCACAAGGCCGGGATCCAGGCCAATCGCTTCGTTCGCGAGTACGGCCTGCGCCTGCTGCCGAAGCTGTACGAGGTCTACAACCCGATGCCCTACGAGGCTGCGCGAGAGATGGAGGTAGAGCTCGCGATCGAACTGCGCGAGGCAGGCTTCGGCGTGTGGCAGGCCTGAGCGGACCGGCTGCGTCATCGCCCCGGCCCGTCCGCCCCCCCGCATTCGACGCGGATCACTCCACCGGCTTGCGCCGCTCCGCCTTCACCGCGGAGCGGATCGCCTTGCCTTGCAGCCGACGCTGCCTGGAGCCGTAGGTGGGCCTGGTCGGCCGCCTGGGCAACTGCTCCTGCGAAGCATCGTCGACGATCGCCTGCAGCCGGGACATCGCCAGTGCCTTGTTCTGCTCCTGGCTGCGCTCGGATTGCGACTTGATCACGAGGATGCCTTCCTTGCTCACTCGTCGCCCGGGCAGCGCGAGCAGCCGGTCTTTCACGGCAGGAGGCAGCGACGACGCACGGACGTCGAAACGCAGCTGCACCGCGCTCGAGACCTTGTTGACGTTCTGTCCGCCCGGGCCCTGCGCACGCATCGCGCTGAACTCGACTTCGTCTTCGCTGACCCTGGCATTCATTCGCGGATGATCGCTCAGTACGCCGGCGGATCGCTGGCGGGGAAGGACTGCTCGGAGCCCTTGTCGACGTGGCCTTGCGTCGGCTCGTGGCCTGGCGTCGGCTGGGCAGCGGATGCTCCGGCTGGTGCCACGCTCTGCGCACGGTCGCGCCCGCCGAGCAGTTGCCTCAGCACATACTGCAGGATGCCGCCGTGGCGGTAGTACAGGAGCTCCTGCGGGGTGTCGATTCGCACCAGCGCCGGGAACTCGATCGCGGAGCCATCGTCGCGCGTGGCTCTGACCTGCACCGTGCGGCCATCGTGGAAGGCCGAGGCCACGCGCTCGCGAAGGCCGATGACGTCCAGGCGCTCCTCGCCCGTCAGGCCCAGGGCCTCCACCGAATCGCCGCCGACGAACTGCAGCGGCAGGATCCCCATGCCGACCAGGTTGGAGCGGTGGATGCGCTCGAAGCTCTCGGCGATCACCGCCTTGATGCCCTGCAGGAAC
>CAMLGG010000113.1 GCA_946479475.1 uncultured Ideonella sp.
CCTTGCTCATCGAGTAGTCGAGGTACAGCCCCGGCGAGCCGACCCGCGCCGCGGCCGAGGAGAGGTTCACGATCACCCCGCCGCGGCCGCCCTGGCGCAGCGACATGCGCCGGATGGCCGAGCGCGCGCACAGCATCGGGCCGCTGAGGTTCACCGCCCACATGCGCTGCAGCCGCTCGGGCGTCATCTCATCGACCCGCGCCGCCACGTCCACCACGCCGGCGTTGTTGACCAGCGCATGCAACGGGCCGAAGGCTTCGTCGAGGCTTGCGAACATCGTCTCGATGGCCAGCGGATCGGCCACATCGGCCGGCACGACGAGGGCGCGCCGCCCCATCTCACGGATCCGCGCCGCCACCTGCTCGGCCGCCTCGATCTCGCGCCGGCAGTTGATCGCCACGTTCCACCCGGCCTTCGCGGCCAGCACCGCCACGGCCGCGCCTATGCCGCGGCTGCTGCCGGTCACCAGCAGGTTCTTCTCGCCCATCGGGTGCTCCTTGATGAGAAAGACAAGGGGCCCCGGCGCGCGAGCGTCCGGGGCCCTGCGATTGTGGCGAACAGGCTTGACTCAGTCCTGCGAGAACACCAGCTTGAGCTCGAAGCTCTGCGGCTTGCCGGTGCCCTCGAACTTCCACTGGTTCAAGGCCGTCGTGGCGGCCTCGTTGAAGACCTTGGCCTTGGCCGGCGTGGCTTCGACGATGGCGACCTCGGTCACCGCGCCGGCGCCGTCGATCGACAGCTTGGCCTTGAGCACGCCGTCGGTGATGCCCTTGCGGGTCGCTTCACCGGGGAACTCCGGAGGCACCTTCTTGAGGATCTTGGGCGCGCCATCGGCCAGGGCGGGTGCGGGCGTGAGGGCCAGGGCCGCGGCGAGCGCCGCCGCGGCCAGCGCGGCGAGAAGAGTGTGGGCGTTCATGATGCAAATCCTTTTCGTTCAGGGCTTCAGGCGGCGGAAGGCACGCGGAAGAACTCCACCGAGGCGACCAGGCGCGAGGCGTTGGCCTTCAGCGATTCGGTCGTGGCGGCCAGTTGCTCGACCAGCGCGGCGTTCTGCTGGGTGGCCTGGTCGAGGTCGGCCACGCTGGTGTTGACCGAGCCGATGCCGGACTCCTGCTGCGCGCTGGCCACGCTGACCTCCTCGATCAGCTGGCGCACGCCCACCACCTCGTCGACGATGCCCTTGATGCGGCTGCCGACGTCGGCCACGGTCTGGGTGCCGACGGCGACCTTGTCGGCCGAGTCGTCGATCAGGACCTTGATCTCCTTGGCGGCCGAGGAGGCGCGCGCGGCCAGGGAGCGCACCTCGCCTGCCACCACCGCGAAGCCGCGGCCCTGCTCCCCGGCACGGGCCGCCTCCACCGCGGCGTTGAGCGCCAGGATGTTGGTCTGGAAGGCGATGCCGTCGATCACCGCGATGATGTCCTTGATGCGGTTGCTCGACTCGGCGATGCGGGTCATGGTGCCGACCAGGCTGTCGACCGACTCGCCGCCCTCGATCACCGCGGCGCGGGCGCGATTGGCCACGCCGGTCGCCTCGCGCGACTTGGCGCTCGAGCCGGCGACGGTGGCGGAGATCTCCTCCATCGCCGAGGCGGTCTGCTGCAGGTTGGTCGAGGCGCGCTCGGTGCGGGCCGAAAGGTCCGCGTTGCCGTGGGCGATCTCGTCCGAGCTGTTGGCCACGTCGCGCGCGGCACGGGTCACGTCCTCGATCACGTGGGTCAGGTGCGACTGCATGTCGCGCATCGCCGCCAGCAGGGTCGCGATCTCGTCGCGCCCCTGGGGCTCGATGCGGCTGCGCAGGTCGCCGCCCTTGATGGCCTGCGCGGCCTGGACGGCGCGGCCCAGCGGACGCGTGATGGAGCGCGAGATGGCGATGCCGGCGCCTATGGCCAGCGCGACACCGATGCCGCCCAGCACCAGCGCACCGATGAAGGTGAAGCGCGCGGTCGACTGCCCCGCCTCGGCGCGTCGCTCGGCCTGCCGCGCCACCTCGTCGGACAAGGTGTTCGCGGCCTTCTCGTAGGCGGCCTGCACCGGGCGCAGCTCGATCAGCAGCGCCGTTCGAGCGTCGTCGGGGTTGCCCGCGTCCAGCGTCTGGAGGAACTTGCCCACCGCCTTGGTGTAGCCGTCCTTGGCTTCGCGCACCGCGGCGAAGGCCTGCGCGGCGTCGCCGGTGGCGCCGAAGGCGTCCAGCTTCGTTATCGCATCGTCGGAGTCCGCCAGGGCCTTCCTGATCAGCTCGCGCTGCTTCTTGATCTGGCCCGCGCCATCGACGAGCAGCAGCTCGCGGCTGGCCCGCGCGATCACGCCCCCATGCTGCTGCAGGTTGTCTGCCAGCTGCACACGGGCCAGGTCCACATTCGCAGTCGCCTCCAGGTCATGGGCCAGGCGGGTGCTCGTCAATGCGCTGTAGCCGCAGATGGCGAGCAGCAGCGCGATGAAGGCACCGAAGGCCAGCGCCAGGCGGGCGCCGATCTTCATGTTCGAAAGGAGAAGCACAACAGATCCCTCCTGCAAAAAGAGCTTCGATGTCGGCCCTTGGGTCCGGGCCGATCGGTGCAGTATCGGCAGTGCCTGTTGCCACTGAAGGCTCCAGTTCGGCGGTCTTCGCGGCCCAGTTCCAGCTGGGGTACCAAACGAAGGGGCGCGTTCGCGTATCCCATGACAGGCCCGACCCCCCTAAGCCCGATGAAGCTAGCGTTTGTCCTTATGACGTCGACGTCCTCACTCGGTAACTTGCATTCGCTGGAAAAATCCCAGCTGACTCGTTGAACAAGATCCAACTGAGGAGTTAGGGCTCAGTACACGGTTAGACAGTCAGTCATTTCTGTCCTATTCACGAGGATGTGTATGAAGAAGACTTCTCTCCTGGCCGCTGCGGCCGTTCTCGCTCTCACCTCCGGCTTCGCCTGCGCTGCTCCCACCGCTGCGGCTTCCAGCCACGGCGCACTGCGTGTGGTGCCTGCCCAGAATCCGGACGCGGTTCTTTATGACCAGATGGACAACGACTCCGGCATCGGGATCACGTCGCAGAACTTCGAAGCCAGCTTCGACATTTATGACAACATGGGCGCGGATGACTTCACCGTGCCGAGCGGCTTCATCTGGAAGGTGTCGGAAGTCGATGTCGCGGGCGTCTACTACAACGGCGCCGGCCCGGCTGCTTCGGTCCACGTGTCGTTCTACAAGAGCAAGGGCGGCCTGCCCGGCAAGCTGGTGGCCGACTTCCCGGCCGAGGCCTACACCGACAGCACGGGCTTCGGCTCGTTCAACGTCAAGCTGTCGTCCAAGGCGAAGCTGAAGGCCGGCAAGTACTTCGTCGGTGTCGCGGCGAACATGGACTTCGGGGTCGGCGGCCAGTGGGGCTTCGAGACCCGCACCGTGCAGAGCGGCAACCCGGCGGCGTGGCAGAACCCCGGTGACGGCTTCGGCACCGGCTGCACCACCTGGGGCGTCGAGAGCGTGTGCATCGCGTCCGGCCAGGGCCCGGACAAGATGTTCCGCATCGTCGGCAAGTCCGTCGCGGCTCAGTGACGTAAGGCGGATGGAAGGGGCCGAGCGTTCGGCCCCCGTGCCCATCACCCAGGAAGGCGGCCAAGGCCGCCTTCTCCATTTCTGCCCTGGCCTACAGTCGACCCGATGAGCTCCGATGCCTTCGCCCAGGCCGGTGCGCGCCTGGCGGCCCAGCGGCCGCCCCTGGGCCCCGGGCTGCAGAAGATCGCCGCACTGCTGCACCCGGGCCAGCCGCCAGCCCTGGCGCAGGTCGCCCTCGATTCGTATCTGCGAGAGCGCCCTGGCGACGCCGATGCGCTCAACCTCCAGGCGCGCGCCGCGCTGCGCCTAGGCCGGAGCGAAGAAGCGATCGCCGCGCTCGAACGCTGCCTCGCGGCCGCGCCGGATTTCGCGATTGCGCGCTACAACCTGGCCAACCTGCTCTTCAAGCAGCACCGCGGCGAAGAGGCGCTGGGGCACGTCGAGCATCTGCTCGCCGAGGAGCCGGGGAACCCGCTGTATCGAGAGATGAAGGCGGCCATGCTCGAGACCGGCATCGACCTGGCTCAGTCGGTCAACCTGTATCAGGCGCTGGCGCAAGAGCATCCTCGGCGAGCAGAGTCCTGGCTGCGGCTGGGCCACGCGTTGCGCGCCTGGGGAGACCGCGAGGGCTGCGTGGGCGCCTATCGCCAAGCCATCGAGTGCCGGCCCGGCCTGGGAGCCGCCTGGTGGGGCCTGGCCAACCTGCGCACCATGGCCTTCGGGGCCGATGATCTCGACGAGATGCAGCGCCAGCTCGAACGCGCAGACCTCTCGCCGGCCGATCGCACGGGCCTGCTCTACGCGCTCGGCAAGGCCCGCGAGGACGAAGGCTGCTACGAGGCGGCCTTCGGCCACTATGCCGAGGGCAACGCCGCGATGCGCCAGGGCCTTCGCTATCAGGCCGAGACGCTCACGCGCAGCGTCGCGCGGCAGAAGGCCGTGTTCACGCCGGACTTCCTCGAGGCCAGGCGCGGCGCCGGCTGCACGGCCCCCGATCCGGTCTTCATCCTGGGCCGACCACGATCGGGCTCCACGCTGGTCGAGCAGATCCTCGCCAGCCACCCGGCCATCGAGGGCACCTCCGAGCTGCCCTACATCGGCGCCATCGCGTCGGAGCTGGCCATCGAAGCGAGCGGCCAACCCGACGGCGCCTTCGGCGTCGCGCATCTGAAGGCACTCGAACGGCTGCCGCCTTCACGCCTGACCGAACTCGGCGAGCTCTACCTGCGGCGCGCGGCCCGCCACCGCCAGCTCGGCCGGCCCTTCTTCATCGACAAGATGCCGGCCAACTTCTTCCACGTCGGCCTGATCGCGCTGATCCTGCCCGAGGCGAAGATCATCGACGTGCGCCGCCACCCGGTCGCCTGCTGCCTTTCGATCTTCAAGTCGTACAGCAGCAAGGGCAGCCTGGGACTGGCGGAGCTGGGCCGGTTGCACCGGGACTACGTCGACCTGATGGCCCACTTCGAACGCGTGCTGCCCGGCCGCATCGCCCGCGTGACCTACGAATCGCTGGTGGCGGAGCCGGAGGCCGAGGTGCGCCGCCTGCTGTCGTGGCTGGGCCTGCCGTTCGAACAAGCCTGCCTGCGCTTCCACGAAACGAGACGCGCCGTGCTGACGCCCAGTTCAGAGCAGGTGCGCCAACCCTTGTTCACGAGCGCGGTGGACCACTGGCGGCATTTCGAGCCATGGCTGGGGCCGTTGATCGAGAGCCTGGGCCCGGTCCACACCGACTACCCGGCCGTGCCCTCCGGGATGGGCTGAGGGATCGGGCCCGAAGCTCAGTCAGCCACCCAGTGCCCCGACTTGCCGCCCTGCTTCTCGAGCAGCCGGATGTCGCCCATCACCATGCCGCGGTCGGCCGCCTTGCACATGTCGTAGATGGTCAGCAGGCCGACCTGCACGGCGGTCAGGGCCTCCATCTCGACGCCGGTGCGGCCGAAGGTCTCGGCCTGGACGGTGCAGTGCACGGCCGAGGCGGCTTCATCGAGCGTGAACTCGGCGCTCACGCGGGTCAGCGGCAGGGGATGGCAAAGGGGGATCAGCTCGGCGGTGCGCTTGGCCGCCTGGATGGCGGCGATGCGCGCTATGCCGATCACGTCGCCCTTGCCGGCCTGGCCGCTGGCGATCAGCGCCCAGGTCGAGGGCTGCATGCGGATGGTGCCGGTGGCGCGCGCCACGCGGTGGGTCTCGGCCTTGGCCGAGACGTCCACCATGTGGGCCTGGCCGTGGCTGTCGAAATGGGTCAGCGGGTCGCTCATCGGCAAAGGCCGGACACACTCGATGCGCCGGCCGGTGTCATGATAGCGAGCCCCGCCCGGCGCGCCGCCGGCGGAACCTCCGGCCCGGCGCCGACTCCATCGGGGCCACGCCCGGTCCGTCCCACGCCCTTGCCGCCGCCGTCCGCCTTGCCCGCCTCCCTCGCCCGCCGGCGCCGCCCGGCCCGCCTCGCCCCTCTCGCCCTCGGTTTCGTGGCCGCCGCACTGATCGCCACCTGGCCGGCCAGCGCGCCCCAGGCCCAGGTGCGCCTGCCGGCGCTGGGCGACTCGGTTTCCGAGGATTTCGACATCCTGACCGAACGCCGCTACGGCGACCGGATCATGCGCGAGATCCGCCGCGACCCGGCCTACCTCGACGACCCGGCCCTGCAGGAGTACCTCCTCTCGCTGTTCGACCCGCTGGTGAAGGCGGCCCGCTCGCGCGGCGAGATCGGGCCGGACCTGGACAACGCCTTCGCCTGGGAGCCCTTCCTGGTCGAGGACAAGGTCGTCAACGCCTTCGCGCTGCCGGGCGGCTATGTCGGCGTCTACCTGGGGCTGATCGCGCTGACGGGCAGCAGCGACGAGCTGGCCTCGGTGCTGGCCCACGAGCTTTCCCACGTCACCCAGCGCCACATCGCCCGCAGCGCGATCAGCCAGCAGCGGCAGGGCCTCGCGGCCATGGCCGGCATGATCCTGGGCGTGCTGGCCGCCAGCCGGGCGAACAGCACGGATGCGGCTCAGGCGGTGATCATGGGCACCCAGGCGGCGGCGGCGCAGGGCCAGCTCAATTTCTCGCGCGAGATGGAGCGCGAGGCCGACCGCATCGGCATAGAGGTGCTGAGCAGCGCCGGCTTCGCGCCGGCGGGCATGGTGGGCATGTTCGAGAAGCTCGACAACGCGATGCGGCTGAACGACAGCAACCAGTACCCCTACCTGCGCAGCCATCCGCTCACCATCGAGCGGATCAGCGATGCGCGCCTGCGCGTTCGCGAGGCCGGGCAGCCGGCGCCCGTGCACTCGCCGGTGCCGCACGCGCTCATGCAGGCCCGCGCCCGTGCCCTGATGGACCCGACCGACCAGGCGATGCTGCGGCTGCAGGGGCTCGGGAACGCGGCTGTGCCAGGCACCGGCCCGGCGGCCGACGTGGCCCGCCTGGCAACGCTTTACAGCGGTGCGCTCGCCTCCCTGCGGCTGCGGGATTTCGAACGCGGCCTGCGCATCCTCGCCGCCGGCGAGGCGATGGCGGCCGGCCCGTTCGCCAAGGAGCCGCAGGCCGCGCGCCAGTTCGCGATGCTCAAGGTCGCCATGCTTTCCGAGCGTGGCGGCCCGGCGGCTCAGCTCGGGCCGGCGCTGACCGAGGCGCTCGCGCCGCTGAAGGCCGACACTTCTCGCCCCGCGCTGATGGTGCGGGCGCAGGCCGCGCTGGCCCGGCAGCGCGCCGGTGATCCGGCGGCCGCCGAGGCCCTGCGCCAGGCCACCGAAGCGCTGCAGACCTGGGTCGCCGAGCACAAGCGCGACGCCCTGGCCTGGCAGACGCTGGCCCAGTGCGCCGAGCCCCTGGGCCTGCGGCTGCGTTCGCTGCGGGCGGGCGCCGAGGCCGCCTATGCCGGCGGCGACATCCTCGGCGCGGTCGACAGGCTGCGCGCGGCGCGGCAGATCGCCCAGGACACCCGCTCCGAAGACTACATCGAGGTCTCCGTGATCCAGTCCCGCCTGCGCGAGATGGAGGTCGACCGGCGCCGCCTGCTGGCCGAGATGCGCGGCGAAAGGCATCCGGAAGACGTCAACTAGGAAAGCCCCGGGCGCTTTCCCCGATGGGCGCGGCGGCCGGCGGCCGCGACAGTGCGCGACTCATGCCGCCGCGCCCCCCTTCCCTGTTGCTCGCCGCCGCCGTGAGCGCGGCACTGGCGATCGCGGCCGAACCCCTCGGCCTGGCCTGGATGCGCTACGCGTTCAAGCCCACGACCACGGCCCTGCTGATCGCCTGGGCCTGGCCCCGCGGGCCGGGCGAAAGGCGCCGGCGCCAATGGATCCGGGCCGGCCTGCTGCTGTCCTGGGTCGGCGACGTCGCCTTGCTCTGGCCCGACCGCGGCTTCCTGCCCGGCCTGGTGTCGTTTCTGCTCGCGCACCTGGCCTACATCGTGGCCTTCAGCCATTGGCAGCGCCTGGGCAGGCCATGGCCGCCGTTTGCCGCCTATGCAGCGCTGGCCGCAGGCATCCTGTGGCAGCTGTGGCCCGGCGTCCCGGCAGGGCTGCGGGTGCCCGTGCTGCTCTACGTCGCGGCCCTGGGTTGCATGGCGGCGCAGTCGGCGGCGATCTGGATGGCGCGCCGCCACCAGGCTGACGCGGCCCTCGCCCTGCGCGCCATGCTGGGCGGCGCCTTGTTCCTGGCGTCCGACGCCACGCTCGCGGTCGACCGGTTCCTCGCTCCAGTGCCGATGTCCGGGCTCTGGATCCTCACGAGCTACTGGCTGGCCCAGGCGGCCATCGCCGGATCGTTGCACTCTGCTTCAAACTCTCCTGAAGATGTGATCAACAGCCGCTAACAGCTGTTAACAATCATCATCTTGAACATTGATGACGGTTGGCGAGGGTTTGCCGCCTTGCCGTTCTAGGGGGGTCGGCGCGCATCATCCGCCCCGCCCTTACCCAGGGCCATTCGAGCCCGCGGCGCGATCCGCGCCGACAGGCCCCATCAACCAAGTCGTATCAGTGATCGAGGAGTGTTCATGAGTCTCTTTGCACGCAGAGGGTTTGTCGCCTCCTGCCTGGCCATTGCGGCCGCGCTGGCCTGCTCTCCTGCCGCGTTCGCCGGCAGCCCGTCCGATGACCTGGCGGGCCTCGAAGCCGCCATCACCGGCCATACCGACCGGCTCATCATCAAGTACAAGGCCGGCACGGCGGCCTTCGCCCATGCCGACGCACAAGCGATGGCCCGTGCGCACGAGGCCGTCCAGCGTGCCGGGGTGCAGATGCGCTACCTGCGCTCCAACGCCTTCGGTGCGCACGTCATGAAGCTGGACCGCCTGCTGACCGTGGCCGAGGCGAAGAGCCTCGCCCGCGCCGTGGCCACGGCGGATGCCGACGTCGAGTTCGTCGAGCCGGACCGCCGGATGCACGCGCTCATGACGCCCAACGACCCCAGCTACAACCTGCAGTGGCACTACTACGAGGCCACGGGCGGCCTGAATGCGCCCTCGGCCTGGGACAAGTCGACCGGCTCCGGCGTGGTGGTCTCGGTGATAGACACCGGCTACCGCCCGCACGCGGACCTGGCGGCCAACATCGTCGGCGGCTACGACTTCATCAGCGACACGACCGTGGCCAACGACGGCAACGGGCGCGACAGCGACGCCAAGGATCCGGGCGACTGGGTGGCGGCCAACGAGTGCGGCGGCACGCATGCGGCCCAGAACTCCAGCTGGCACGGCACGCACGTGGCGGGCACCATCGCCGCGGTGACGAACAACGCCAGCGGCGTCGCCGGCGTCGCGTTCAACGCCAAGGTGGTGCCGGCGCGCGTGCTGGGCAAGTGCGGCGGCTACACCTCCGACATCGCGGATGCGATCACCTGGGCCTCCGGCGGCTCGGTCAGCGGGGTGCCGGCCAATGCCAATCCGGCGCGGGTGATCAACATGTCGCTCGGCGGCAGCGGCAGCTGCGACTCGACCACCCAGGCGGCCATCAACGGCGCGCGCAGCCGCGGCACCGTCGTCGTCGTGGCCGCGGGCAACTCCAACGCCAACGCGGCGAACTACTCGCCGGCGAGCTGCTCGGGGGTGATCACCATCGCCGCCACCGGCCGCACCGGCTCCCGCGCCTACTACTCGAACTACGGCTCGGTGGTCGACGTGGCCGCCCCCGGCGGCGACATGAGCGGCAGCCAGAGCGACGGCGTCTACTCGACCCTCAACACCGGCACCACCACCCCAGGCTCCGACACCTACGCCTACTACCAGGGCACCTCGATGGCCACGCCGCACGTGGTCGGCGTGGCGGCCCTGATGCTCGCCAAGAACAGCGCCCTGACGCCCGACCAGGTGGAGTCGATGCTGAAGTCCACCGCGCGCGCCTTCCCGGGCAACTGCAACCAGTGCGGCGCGGGCATCGTCAACGCGAGTGCGGCGGTCGATGCGGCGGCGGGCGGTGGCGGCGGCGGCAACAACGTGGCGGAGGTCGAGCCCAACAACTCCATCTCGGCGCCGCAGACCATCAGCGTCAATCCGGCCACCGTCTCGGGCACCATGGCCTCGTCGACCGACGGCGACTACTACAAGCTCACGGTCGGCGCCGGCAAGACGCTCACCTCGACGCTCACGCCCAACGCCAGCTCCGACTACGACCTGTACCTGTACAACTCGTCCGGCACCCAGCTCGCCAGCAGCATCAACGGCACCGGCCAGGTCGACCAGATCGTGCGGACCAACACCAGCGGCTCCGCGGTGACCTGGTATGTGCGCGTCAGGTACTACTCCGGCACGACCGGGGCCGGCGGCACCTACACGCTGGGGCTGAGCCAGTGACGGCCGCCCGCTATACCAACTAGTTCACGCGCAAGAGCCGGAGAAGGGCTCATTTCACCGGCCAGTCGGCCGAAACGCAGAAGGCCCGCGGTCCCCGCCGCGGGCCTTTTGCCGTTGCATCTGCCCCGAACGACTGGAGCCCGCATGCGTCCGACCCCCGCCGCCCGCCGACTGGACTGCCACCCCGCCTTCGCGCTCACGGCGCTCGGGGTGCTGCTGGCGGGCGCCGCGCTGCTGACTCCCCGCGCGGCGCAGGCGGCCACCGGCCCGACGCGGGTGGTGGCAGAGCCGGCCGACCCCGGCTGGCTGGCCGCCCGCACGGGCGAAGCCGACGAGCAGGCCACCACCGACCGCCTGATCGTCCACTACCGTGGCTCCACGGGCGGCAACCGCCGTTCTGCGCTGCAGGCGCCGCCGCGGGTCACCGCCCTCGCCGTGCAGCGCCTGCAGATGGCCGGCCTGCAGGCCCAGGCCGTGCACCGCAATGGCTTGGGCTCGCACGTCCTGCACCTGAACCGCAGTGCGCGCGTGAGCGAGCTCGAGGCGCTGGCCCGCCAGATCATGGCCGACGATCCGGACGTGCTCTTCGCCGAGCCCGACCGCAAGGTGCGGGCGCTGGCCACGCCGACCGACCCGCTCTACAGCAGCCAGTGGCACTACTTCGAACCCACCGGCGGCCTGAACCTGCCGTCGGCCTGGGACCTTTCCACCGGCTCCGGCGTGGTGGTGGCCGTGGTCGACACCGGCATCCGGCCGCACGTCGACCTGGCGGACAACCTCCTCACCGGCTACGACTTCATCAGCAGCACCTCGGCCTCGAACGACGGCGACGGCCGCGACGGCGACCCCGCCGACCCGGGCGACGGCTGCAACGGCGGCCATTCGAGCTGGCACGGCACGCACGTAGCCGGCACGATCGCGGCGGTGACCAACAACGGCGAGGGCGGCGCCGGCGTGGCCTACGGCGCGAAGATCCTGCCGGTGCGCGTGCTCGGCTGCGGCGGCGGCTATTTCTCGGACATCTCCGACGGCGTGCTGTGGGCCTCCGGCAGCGCGGTGGGCGGCGTGGCCGCCCCGAGCCAGCCCGCCAGGGTCATCAACATGTCGCTCGGCGGCAAGTCCTCCTGCCCGACGACGATGCAGAACGCGATCAACCAGGCGCGGGCCAACGGCGCCGTCATCGTGGTGGCCGCGGGCAACTCGAACCAGGATGCCAGCCTGCACGCCCCGGCCAACTGCGCCGGCGTGGTCACGGTGGCCGCCACCGGCCGCAACGGGGGCCGCGCGTCCTACTCGAACTACGGGGCCAAGATCGACGTCTCCGCGCCCGGCGGCAACCAGAACACGGGCACCGCCAACGGCGTGCTCTCGACGCTCAACGACGGTTACAGCACGCCCGGCAACGACAGCTACGCCTACTACCAGGGCACGTCCATGGCGGCGCCCCACGTCGCCGGCGTGGCCGCGCTGATGCTGGCGCGCAACCCGGACCTGACGCCCGACGAGGTCGAGGTGCTGCTCAAGAGCACCGCCCGCAAGCTCCCCGTTTCGTGCAGCCTCGGCTGTGGCAAGGGCATCGTCAACGCGGCGGCCGCGGTCAACGCCGTCTTCGTCGGCGCCTCGGCCGCGAGCAGCGTCAGCGAAGTCGAGCCCAACGAGGGCAACGCAACGGCACAGGCCCTGTCAAGCTTCCCCGTGAAGATCGAAGGCACGATGGCCAGCGGCACCGACCTCGACAACTTCAAGGTCAGCGTCGACCCTGGCCAGACCTTGAGCGCGCGGCTGATCTCGAACGTCAACTCCAACTACGACCTGTACCTGCGCAACAGCGCCGGCACGGTGCTCAAGAGCAGCCTGCGCGGCGCCGGCCTGACCGACACGGTCAGCTGGCGCAACGGCGGCGGTACGGCCGCGACCGTCTACCTGCGCGTCAAGCGCGTCTCCGGCACGACCGGCTCCGCCGGCACCTACACGCTGGAAGCCTCGAAGTAGGACACCCGGCGGCCCAGTACCGCCACCACCCTCCCAGAGGGTGCGCAGCCGCTTCGCAGCGGCCGTGCGCTGGCCGCGTGACATCGCCGCAGGGCGGCGCTCTACATGCCCTTGAACAGGTGCGTGTAGCTGCGGCTGACCTCGAGCTTCTGCGGATGCCCCTTGACCGCCACGATCTGGCGGCCGCGGAAGTCGCGCGTGACCGAGGCGATGGCATTGACCGCCACCAGGGTCGAGCGGTGGATCTGCCAGAAGCGCTCCGGGTCCAGCTCGTCGACCAGCTCCTTGATGGGCTTCCTGATCAGCGCCTCGACCTGCGGCGTCTGGACCCGCGTGTACTTCTCGTCGCTGATGAAGAACAGCACGTCCTCGACCGGGATCATCTGGATCGCCTGCCCGACCGTCGCCTGGATCCACTTGAGGTAGGCCGGCCTGGCGCCGCCCTGAGAGGCCAGGCGGTGCAGCAGCTGCTGGATCGGCTGCTCGTTGCCGCCCTCCTCGCCCGATTGCCTCGCGGCCAGGCGCTTGCGGATGCGCTCGACGGTGAGCCTGAGCCGGTCGCGCTCGGCCGGCTTGAGGATGTAGTCCGCGGCGCCCTGCTCGAAGGCCTCGACCGCGTACTGGTCGTAGGCGGTGATGAAGACGATCTCCGGCAGGAAGCCCTCGTCGCCGACGTCCATCTGGGCGATCTGGCGGGCTGCATCGACGCCCGTCATGCCCGGCATGCGGATGTCCAGGAAGACCACTTCGGGCCGGTGCTGCTCGACCATCTCGACCGCCTCGGCGCCGTTCTTGGCCTCGGCGACGATCTCGAGCTCCGGCCAGGCCTCGGCCAGACGGGCGCGCAGCTGGTCGCGCATCAGGCGCTCGTCGTCGGCCAGGACGGCGCGGGGTGCGGCGGGGGTGTCGGCAGGATTCGTCATGGCGTGATGCTACGGCCGGCGTCAGGCGAATGGGGTGGCGTTGTCGGTGTGCTGGCCGATGACCGGCACCGGCGGCGGCGCGCTGGGGGCAGGCGGCGCCGGCGGGCGCTTCTTCGGCCGCACCGCCCACCACAGCAGCAGGCCCAGCAGGATCAGCGGCGAGCCGACCACGGCCACCGCCACCCCGGCACAGACCAGCGCGAGCAGCATGCCCAGGCCGGCCAGCAGCAAGGGCACGCCCACGCCGAACAGCAGCGCCAGCGGCACGACGATCACCACCACGACGACCGCGGTGATGACCAGGCCGAAGACCAGCCAGGCGTGGCCCGCCGTGATCCCGTGCAGGTCCACCGGCTGCCCGTCGATGGTGATCAGCAGGTCCGAGGGAATCTCGTTGAACACCGCGGCCAGCGAGAGCGCGGTGGCGATCGCCGTCACCAGCATTCCGACCAGCAGGAAGCCGGCCACCCAGCGCCACACCGAACCGGATCGTTTGCCTTGCATCGCTATCGCTCCTCGTGATGGGGTTCAGGCGGGACGGCCGTTGCCGTTGGAAGTCTGGCCGGGCGCGCTGACCGTCCGGTAGGGCACGGTGATGGTCACCACGGTGCCGCTGGGCTGGTTGGCCGAGACGGTGAGCGTCGCCTTGTCGCCGTACAGCAGCTGCAGGCGCTCGCGGATGTTGGCCAGGCCGACACCCGTGCCGGAGGTGCCGCCGTTGCCGAAGCCGACGCCGGTGTCGGCCACCGTGACCTGCAGCTTGCCGTGCACGATCTCGGCCTTGACCGTCAGCGTGCCGCCCTCGGGCTTGGGCTCCAGGCCGTGGCGGATGCTGTTCTCGACCAGGGTCTGGATCATCATGGCCGGGAACTCTGCCGAGAGCAGGCCCTCGGGCACGTCGATGTGGGCGGCCAGGCGCTCTTCCATCCGCACCTTCAGGATCTCGACGTAGGGCCGCACCACCGCCAGCTCGCGGCCGAGGTCTCGCGGGCCGCCGTCGGCGGTGTCGCGCATGGTCGGCATGCTGGCGCGCAGCAGCGCGATCAGGTTCTTCTGCATCTGGCTGGCGCGCGCCGGGTCGGTCTCGATCAGGTGGTCGATCGAGGCCAGCGTGTTGAACAGGAAGTGCGGCTCGACCTGGGCCTGCATGGCCGCCATCCGGGCTTCGATCACCTGGCGGCGCAGCTGCTCGGCCTCGGCCGTCTCCGTGGCTTCGGCGGCCTTCTTCTCGGCCTGGATGCGGGCCTTGTAGGTGGCCTTGAGCAGGCCAGACAGCAGCACCCACAGCACGGCCAGCTGCGGCAGGCTCTCGCCGTAGTGAACCTGGCGGTGCGAGACGCGCGGGCCGATGTTGAGCGCCTCCTCGATGTCGTCGCGGGCCTGGGCGGCGTCCTCCCGTGCCTGGCGCGCATCCTCGATGGCCTCGATGACGGACTGCTTCGCTTCCTCGACGGCCTGGCGCACTTCCTCCGAGTTGGCGCCGGGGGGCACGGCGATGCGCACGTCCTGGTCGCCGGCGTTGATCTCCACCACCGGCTCGCCGTTGATCTTGACGCTGAAGCCGGGCGCCGAAGCCGCGGACGCGGCAGCGCTGGCCGCCTCCGCCGCGCTCGCGGCCGCGCCGCGGGAGTTGATTCGCACGCCGGAGTGGTCGATCGAGATGTCCACCCCCTCGTGCCGGCCGGTGCCGGAGGCCGGCGCAGCGATCTTCTCGGCCGGCTTCTCGCTGGGCGCCTTGCGCGGCAGCTTCGGCGGCTTGGGCGGGAACATCGGCCCCGGCTCCTCCACGACCGTCTCCGTGTACGTCCAGGTGAACGGCGGCAGCGACTGCAGGATGTTCGCGATGACGATGAGCAGCACCGACAGCAGGCCGAAGCGCCACCAGGTGATGCTGACGAGCCAGGAGCCGTAGGCGTGGAAGGCACGCACGACGGTGGCGGCGAAGCGCTGCCAGCGGCTGCTCCAGGCGGATCCGGGATTGGCGGTGAGACTGCTCATGGGGACGGCGGGCAACTGCGACGCTGGCGAGAGGCTTGGATGCTGCGCACTCTACGCAGCCGGGGCGCAAGCGCCAGCCCGGCGCGACACACGCACCGGCCGCCGGGACAGGCTGCATGCGCTGCCGACGAGCGGCGCGGCCGGTGAACGCGGCTCAGCGCCGCTCGACGATCATCGGCACCAGGGCGAGCGCGGCGCGCACCCGCTCTGCCGCCTCGCGGGCCTGGTCGCGCGAGGCGTACGGCCCCGCCTGCAGGCGGAACAGGCCGTTCTCGGCGAAGACCGTGAGCAGCGGACTCAGCCAGTCCAGCTCCTGCGAAAGCCGCTGCTGGAAGGTGTACGCGCCCGAGCCCTGGCCGAAGGCGCCGAGCTGCAGCCAGAAGCCGGTGGCGGCCGGCGTGGAGGCCCGCGCGACGGGGGCCGGATCGGAGGCCAGGGCCTTGTCGGTGACTATCCCGGCGGGTGGCTTGAGGGTCACGGCGGGCGCTGCCGCCACCGGCGCTGCCGCCGCCGGCGCGGGATCGGGCAGCGGCTGCGGCGTCGCCTCGCCCGGAGCCGGCACCGGCTCCGGCTGCGGCTCCGGGGCCGCGGCGGCCGGCGCCGGCGCACGCGCTGCCACCGGGGCGCCGCGCGGGCTGGCGGCGCCGGTGCGGGTGTGGTGGGAGGGGGTGCAGTCCCCCGCGAGCGGGCTGACGCC
>CAMLGG010000114.1 GCA_946479475.1 uncultured Ideonella sp.
GCTCCGGGCCGCCCGCCCCGGCGGGGCGCTCGGCCGGAACTTCAAGCGGGGGTGGTACTGTTTTTGCCGGGGCGCGGGGCCGGGTCGCTGGCCCGGCGCGGCCTGCAAGGCGGCCCCTGGCAGGGGGCCGTGGGGGCTTTCCTTCACACGGCCGCGGTCACCACGATCTCGACCTTCCACTCCGGCTTGGCCAGCGCGGCCTGGACGGTCGCGCGCGCCGGGGTGTGGCCGGGGACGACCCACGACTCCCACACCGAGTTCATGCCGGCGAAATCAGCCAGGTCGGCGAGGAAGATCTGGGCGCGCAGGATCTTCGACTTGTCGCTCCCGGCGCGGCCCAGCAGCGCATCGATTGCCGCCAGCACCTGGCGAGTCTGGCCGCCGATGTCTTGCGAGCCGTCTGCCGCGACCTGGCCGGCGAGGTAGGCGACGCCGTTGTGGACGCTCATCTCGCACATGCGGGGGCCGACGTCGAAGCGCTGGATGCTGCTCATCGTGAACTTTCTTTTCAGTGTTTGCGGGAATGCCTGGAGGGCGAATGCGGAGGGTGCGGCGCGGCGGCCGGGGCCTTCTGCCCCAGCTTGGATTCGGTGCCCGCCAGCAGCTTGCGGATGTTGCCCTGGTGGCGCCACACGAGCAGCAGGCTCATCACCGTGATGGGCAGCACCATCGGCGAGGCCCCCCATTGCAGCAGCTGGAAGAAGGGCGCGAAGGCGGCCGCCACGATGGCCGCGAGCGAAGAGTAGCGGGTGAAGAAGGCCACGATCAGCCAGGTCAGCAGAGTGGCAGCCCCGAGCAAGGGGTTCAGAGCCATCAGCACGCCGGCCGCGGTCGCCACGCCCTTGCCGCCCTGGAAGCGGAAGAACACCGGCCACAGGTGGCCGACGAAGGCGGCCAGGCCGACCAGCCCGACCGTCGTCTCGCCCCAGCCCATCCCGCCTTGCCACCACAGCGCGGCCATCACGGGCAGGTAACCCTTCAGTGCATCGAATGCCAGGGTCAGCAACGCGGCGGCCTTGTTGCCCGAACGCAGGACATTGGTGGCACCCGGATTGCCGGAGCCGTACGAGCGCGGGTCGGCCAGGCCCATGAACCGGCTGACGATGACGGCGAACGACAGAGAGCCCACCAGGTAGGCGGCCACGATCGCGGCGATGGAATACACGACAGGCATGCGACGACCAGGAAGAAGCGGGCCGGCGGGAAGGCCGGGGCCGCAGTGTAGGGCCTGTTGACCTGCCGTACAGGCGTTCGGTTGGCGCATCGTCCCCGCTTGGGTATGCTCGACGGTCTGCGACCCGCAGGAAGCGCCGTCCGGATCGACCCATCGACGACCGGCGCACGCAAACCCGCCCGCCGTACCCAAGGGATCTCTGCTTGCTGCGCCTCAACTCGTCGCTGGTCACCCGCATGATCGTGTCGGTTGCCGCCTTCGGCGTACTGGTGTTCGTGCTGGTCGGGGCGGTCGAGCTCTGGCGCGAGCGCGGCGAGCTCACCCGCGCGGCCCACGTGCGGGCCGATGCGGCGCTCAATCTGAGTTCGCCGCCGATAGCGCTGGCCCTGTGGAACTACGACCTCGCCACGCTTGACCTGCTCGCCCGCAACCTCGTGCGCGATGGCGCCATCGTGCGCGTGCAGGTGCTGGCCGATGACGGCAAGGCGCTGGTCGACGTGCGGCGCGAAGGCTTCCAGCCCGTCAAGCCCGGCCAGACCGACGACATGCCGCTGCGCGTCGCCTCGCGTCCCGCGCCCATAGGCACGCTGCGCATCAGCGAATCCTTCGCCGAGATCGATGCACAGATCGAGCACCGCGCGATGCAGCGCCTGCCATGGGAGCTGCTGAAGGTCGTCGCCATCACGCTGGGCATGCTGCTGGTCATGCACCGGCTCGTCACCCGCCGCCTGCTCGCCCTGGTGCACAACCTGCGCGCACTCAAGACCGACGATCCGAGCGCCCGCCTGCCCGTGCAGGCGGTCGGCGAAGGCAACGGCGACGAGGTCGTGGTGCTGAGCCAGGCCCTGAACCGCTTCCTCGAGGCGCGCGCCACCGAGAGCCAGCGGCGCGAAGCGGCGGAGCAGCAGCTGCGCGAGGGCCTGCAGGAGCGCTCCGCCATCCTCGGCTCGCTGCGCGACGGCCTGCTGGCGCTCGACGAGGCCGGCGCCGTTCGCTATGCCAACGATGCCGCGGCCCGACTGCTCGGGCAGGCGGCCGACGAGCTGGCCCGGCGTGGCTCGCTGGCCGGGCTGGCGCAGGTGGTCACGGCCAACGGCGAGCGCGACTTCGCCGACTGGCTGCTTCCGCGGCTCAAGCGCCGGGAGCCCCGCACCGACCGGCTAACCCTGCACCCCGCGCGGGGCCCGGCCTTCGAGGCACAGGCGCAGCTCACGCCCGTCACCGGCGCGCGCGATGTCGTCTGGATCATCGTCGTCTCCGACATCTCGGACACCCTGCGCACACGCGCCGCCGAGCAGGCGCGCGCGGCGGCCGAGGCCGCGAGCCTGGCCAAGACCGAGTTCCTCTCGCGCATGAGCCACGAGCTGCGCACGCCGCTGAACGCCATCGTGGGCTTCGCCCAGTCGCTGGCGCAGGATCCGCAGGTGCAGTCCGATCCGAAGCGGCGCGAAGGCGTGGCCCTGATCGAGCGGGCGGGCTGGCACCTGACGGGCATGATCAGCGACGTGCTGGACCTTTCGCGCATCGAGTCCGGCCGCCTGCGGCTGTCGCTCGGTCCGGTGGACCTGGCCCCGCTCGCCCGGGACGCGCTGGCGTTCGTCGCGGCCGATGCCGAGCGCGAGCAGGTGCGCTGCCAGCTGGACATTGCCGAGGATGCCCGCTGGGTCCATGCCGATCCGACCCGCGTCGAGCAGGTGCTGGTCAACCTGCTGAGCAACGCGGTGAAGTACAACCGGCCCGGTGGCCAGGTGCTGCTGCGCGCTCGGCGGGGGCCAAATGCGGGACTCGTCCAGATCGCCGTGCGCGATACCGGCCTGGGCATGACGCAGGTGCAGCTCGACGGCCTGTACCAGTCCTTCAACCGGCTGGGACGCGAGTCATCCGGCAAGCCGGGAGCCGGCATCGGCCTGGTCGTGACCCGCACGCTGGTTTCGCTGATGCAGGGCCAGATGAGCGTGCGCAGCCAGCCGGGCGAAGGCAGCGAGTTCACCGTGACCCTGCCGGTGGCGCAGGCGGCGCCCGCCGAGGTCATCGAATCCGACGACGACTACCTCGGCGAGGAGAGCGAAGCCCCGGGCCGCCAGCGCCGCCTGCTCTACATCGAGGACGATGCCGTCAACGCGCTGGTGATGGCCGCGCTGGTCGGGCGCCGCCCCGACCTCACGCTGGAGGTGTGCGGCACCCTGGCCGAGGGCCTCGCACAGCTCAGGGCGCGGCAGCCGGACCTGCTGCTGCTCGACATGCAGCTGCCCGACGGCCGCGGCCTGGACCTGCTTCACACCATTGCCGCCGACCCGCGGCTTCGCCGCCTGCCGGTGGTGATGGTCTCGGCCGATGCGATGGACGAGACGGTCAACGCCGCCATCGCGGCCGGCGCCCGCGCCTACGTCACCAAGCCGCTGGCCTTCGACGAGGTGCTGCGTCAGATCGACGCCGTGATGGCCGGCAGCGCCACCACCATGGCAGGCGGCCTGGACAGCCGGTAGGCCTACTCTCCATCCCAGTAGTCCACGGCATCCTTGCCGCGGCCCAGGTGCATGAAACCGGCACCGCCATCGGCTCCTTCGACCCAGACGCCGAACTTGCCGGAGTCCGGGTACTCGCAGATCTCGGGATCCAGCTCGCTGCTGATCGCCAGGTAGCGCAGCGGCTCCTTGCCCGTGTTGATGAGCTGGTGTGCTGTCCCGGGCCCGCCGGCCGGGCAGCCGACGACGTCGCCGGCCGCCACCGGGTGCCGCCGTTCGCCGAGGCGCAGCTCGCCGCGGCCGGACAGGATGTAGAACATCTCGTCGTTGACGCGATGGCTGTGGAACGGATAGCCGGCCTTGCCCGGCTCGACCTCGGTCAGGCTGCAGCCGAGCTTCTTCAGGCCCAGCTCCTTGCCGAGCATCGCGCGGCGAATGTGGAAGCGCTCGGCGGCCGGCCCGTCCGGGCGGTATTCGGGCGGGCGCTCCTGCAGGGGCTGCTGGTCCAGCGCCAGCACGGGTCGGATGGTCATCACAGGTCTCCTGGGCAATCGAAGAGAGCGCGACTGTGCGCCGCCCCAGCTGACACCGCAATGTCAGCAGGCCTTCAGCCGAGGGCGCACTGCACCGGCTTCGCGCCGAGCCGGTCGGTCAGGACCTTCGGCTCGATGCCCACCAGGTAGCCGCGCCGGCCTCCGTTGATGAGGATGGAGGGCAACGCCAGCACGCTCTGCTCGACGTAGACCGGCATCGCCTTGCGCGTGCCGAAGGGCGAGGTGCCGCCGACGAGGTAGCCGCTGTGGCGCTGCGCCACCTCGGGCTTGCAGGGCTCGACGCTCTTCGCGCCGATGGCCCGAGCGAGGTTCTTGGTGCTGACCTGCCGGTCGCCGTGCATCAGCACGATCAGCGGCTCGGCCTTGTCGTCCTGCATCACCAGGGTCTTGACGACCTCGTGCTCGGGCCGGCCGAGCTGGCGCGAGGATTCCGCCGTGCCGCCATGGTCGACGTAGTCGTAGACGTGCTCGGTGAAGGCCACGCCCTGGGCCTTGAGCCACTGGGTCGCGGGAGTTTCGCTGACGTGCCTGTCTTTCTTTGCCATGAGCCTTGGGGGTCGACTTATTGCGCGGGGTCACGCATCTCGAGGCGTACAGCGTCGATGGCTGCCAGCAATTCAGGCGGCAGCGTGGTGCCCCAGGCGTCGAGGTCCTCGTCGAGCTGGGCGACCGAGGTCACGCCGATGATGGTGGAGGCAACGCGCCAATTGGTGTAGCACCAGGCCAGGGCCATGCGAGTGGGCGTCAGGCCATGCGAGCGGGCCAGTTCGTTGTAGCGGCGGGCCGCAGCCAGCGAGGAGGGACGGCCCCAGCGCTGCTGCTTCATGCGTTCGAACAGCGCCATGCGGCCGCGGTTGCCGGCGTCGTCGAAGCCGCGCTCGTCGTACTTGCCGGTCAGCAGCCCGAAGCCCAGGGGCGAGTACGGAATGAGCGCGACGCCCAGGCGGTGCATCGTCTCGTCCAGCCCGTTGTCGAGCGAACGGTTGATGAGGCAGTACGGGTTCTGAACGGTCAGCACGCGCGGCAGGCCGTGGGCCTCGGCCACGCGGACGAACTCGGCCACGCCGTAGGGCGTCTCGTTCGAAAGCCCGACGTGGCGGATCTTGCCAGCCTTCACCAGGCGGGCCAGCGCCTCGAGCTGCTCGTGGATCGAGGTCTGCTCGATGTCGCGCGAAGGATCGAAGTACAGCGCGCCGAAGCTCGGCGCATTGCGGTTGGGCCAGTGGATCTGGTAGAGGTCGATCACGTCGGTCTGCAGGCGCTTCAGGCTCGCCTCGCAGGCGGCCAGGATGTCGGCCGCAGAGAGGTCTGGCGTGCCGCCGCGGATCCACGGCATGCCGCGCGAAGGGCCTGCCACCTTGGTCGCCAGCACCACCTTCTGCCGCGCGCCGGGCCGGCTGGCGAACCAGCGGCCCAGGATCGTCTCGGTGGCGCCGAAGGTCTCGGGCCTCGGCGGCACGGAATACATCTCGGCGGTGTCCAGGAAGTTGACGCCGCGCTCCAGCGCGCGGTCGAGGATCGCATGGGCCTCGGCCTCGCCGACCTGCTCGCCGAAGGTCATGGTGCCGAGGCAGATGGGGCTGACTCGCAGGTCGCTGCGGCCCAGGGTCACAAGGTTCATGGGATGGCGGGAGTGGGATGCAGCCACCGAGTTTGCCTCAGGGCGATGGCCCGTCCGATTCATGTTTGACGGCTATTTTTTACTGTTTTACAGTAAACCCCATGGATCAGATGCTCTCCGGCTCCCCGTCCTTCAGCCCCCTGCCCTCGACCGCCCTGGCGCAGCGCCTGGGGCGCCTCGCGCGACTCGTTCGCGGCCTGTGCGTGCTGGCCGCGGTGGTGCTCGGCGCCTGGCCCCTGCTGGTGCTCGTCGCCCCCGACTCGCTGGGGGCCTTCGGGGCGGGGCAGGCCCCGGGCATCGACATGCGCTACCTCATGCAAGGCGATTTCACGCTGGCCGCGCGCATCCGCGTGGCCGTCGCGAGCCTGCTGCCCTGCGGCCTGGGCCTGGCCGTGCTCTGGCAGTTGTGGAACCTCTTCGGCGAGTACCGCCGCGGCGCCGTCTTCAGCCTGCGTGCATTGGCCTGCCTGCGCCGCTTCGCCGCGCTGCTGGTCGCGCTGGCGCTCGCCAGCCCCGTCAGCCAGGTTCTCATGTCGGTCGCGATCTCGCTCGACAACCCTCCGGGCCAGCGCCAGATCGTCATCATGCTCGGCTCGAGCGACTACGCGCTCCTGCTCGGCGCCCTGGTCTTCGTCGCGATCGCCCGGGTGATGACCGAGGCGGCTCGCGTGGCGGAGGAGAACGAGGGCTTCGTCTGATGACTATCGTCGTCCATCTCGACGTGATGCTGGCCCGGCGCAAGATGCGCTCGCGCGAACTGGCCGAGCACGTGGGCATCACCGAGCAGAACATCTCGCTGCTGAAGTCGGGCAAGGTGCGCGGCGTCCGCTTCGACACGCTGGAGGCGATCTGCCAGGTGCTGCAATGCCAGCCGGGCGACCTGCTCGAGTACCGCCCGGACGATGGCGAAGATGCGGCGGGCTGAAACCTGGCAGGCAGGCCGGCGCGGGCCGGGGCTGGCGATGGCGGTCGTGGCGATCCACCTGCTGCTGGCCCTCGCGCTGTGGCAGGCGCTGCGGACCCGCGAAGTCGACGTGGCGCCGGATCGCGCGGCGCTGATGTGGCTGCAGCCGCCGAAGGCGCCGGTGGCCCCGCCGGCCGAGGCCACCCCGCCCGCACCAGCGAAACGATCGCCGCCGCGGCCCGTCGCGCCACCGGCGCCGGTGCCCCCGCCGCCTCATGAATCGACCTGGGTCCAGCCCGCGCCGGTGGCTGCTGCGCCGGCCGCCAGCGCGGCCTCCGAGCCCTCCGATCCGCCGGTCGAGCGATTGCTCGATACCGAGGCGACACGCATGGCGATCAGGCAGTCGGCGCGGCAACCGCTGCTGCATGAGCGCACGGCCCAGGCCATGGGCGAGGACATCGGGCGCAACGACACGGCCATGGCCGGCGGCGTGGCCTCCGCCGGCAAGCCCGATTGCGCCAAGATGCAGGCGCCGGGCGGGATCCTCGGCCTGCCCATCATGGCCGCCATGGTCGCCAGCGGGAAGTGCACGACCAAGTGACTTCAGCGCCGGGCCCGCTCCTCCTCCTGCAGCCGCAGCACCCGCCGCTGCACCTTGCCGGTGGTCGTCATCGGCAGGGCCTCGATGAACTCGATCTCCTTCGGGTACTCGTAGGGAGCCAGGCGGCCGCGAACGTGCTGCTGCAGCTCGGCCACCAGTGCCTCGCCGGGCGCGAAGCCGGGGGCGAGCACGACGTAGGCCTTGACCAGCGCTCCGCGCTCGGCATCCGGCTTGGGCACCACGGCCGCGTTGGCCACTGCCGGGTGCTTGACGAGGCAGTTCTCGACCTCGCTCGGGCCGATGCGGTAGCCGGCGGCCTTGAAGACGTCGTCGCTGCGGCCCTGGTACCAGAGGTAGCCCTGGTCATCCATCACCGCGGTGTCGCCCGTGCGGCACCAGCTGGCGTTCATGCTGCCGGTGAACTTGGCCCGTGTCGCGTCGTCGCGCTTCCAGTAGCCGAGGAAGAACACCGGGTCCGGGTCCCCGTGGACATCGAGGCGGTGCACCGCCACGTCGCCCGGCGTGCCGCGAGGGCATTCATTCCCTTCGTCATCGATCACCGCCACGCGGTGGCCGGGATAGGCGCGCCCCATGCTGCCCGGGCGCGCCGGCCATCCCGCGCGGGGATGCCCGTCGGTGCCCATCACCTGGCTGCAGTTGCCGACGATGTAGTTGATCTCGGTCTGGCCGAACATCTCGTTGACGACGAGGCCGAGCTCCTCGCGGCACCAGGCGAAGACCGCGTCGCCCACCGCCTCGCCGGCGCTCATCACGGCGCGCAGCTTCAGCTTCGGATAGCGCTCGCGCGGATGCGGCACGGCCTTCATCATCGCCTTCAACGCCGTCGGGAAGAGGAAGCTGTTGGTGACCGCGTGGCGCTGCATCAGCTCCAGCGCGCGCTCGGGCGAGAAGCGGCCCTGGAAGGCCACGATGGGCACGCCGAAATAGAGCGCGGGCAGCAGCGCATCCATCAGGCCGCCGGTCCACGCCCAGTCGGCCGGGCTCCAGAAGACGGCGTCGGCCGGTGCGCCAGCCGGGCCGAGCTTCCTCTTCGGCGGAAGCTTCCCCGTGCGCGGGTGCAGGGCCGCCCCAAGCCCGCGCGTGCCCCCTCGGGGGGCCGACGCCGCGGGCGTCTCGGGGGCCCCAAGAAGCCAGTTCTGGCTGCAGACGAAGCCCGGGAGATTGCCGATCAGCGCGCGGTGCGGGATGAGCGCACCCTTGGGCGGCCCGGTGGTGCCGCTGGTGTAGATGAGCACGGCGGGGTCGTCGGCCTTGGTGCGGCGCGCGCTGAAGGTCGCGGCCTCCCGGGCGAGCGCGGCCCGCCAGTCGATTTCGCCCCGGCCCTCGGCGCCACCCACGGCGAGCACGGTCTTCAAGCCCGGGCATTCGGCACGCACCGACAGCAGGTTCGCGATGGCCGACTCATCGACGATGGCGACGGCGGCCTCGCTGTCCTGCAGCCGGTACTGCAGGGCCTCAGGGCCGAACAGCATCGAAAGGGGCATGGCCACCGCGCCCAGCTGGTACAGGGCCATGTGGGCGACCGCCGTCTCGAAGCGCTGCGGCATCACCACGGCCACCCGGTCGCCGGGCTTGACCTTCAAGCGACGCAGCGCGTGGGCCAGCCGGTTGGCCTCGGCCTGCAGCTCGCCGTAGCGATGCAGCGTGAGGCTGCCATCCTCCCGCTCCGCCCGGATCGCCACCGCCTCGGGGCGCTCGCGGGCCCAGCGGGCACAGCAGGCCTCGGCGATGTTGAAATGCGCCGGCACTTGCCAGCGGAACTGCCCATGGAGCTCGGCGTGGGCGTCGGCATCCGCCTCGTCAACGATGGCGCTGTGGGTGTCGTTCATCCTGCCAAGCGTAAGCCGCCCGCGGCTGCCCGCTCCACCGGGTCGACCCTGGCCCGGTGATCTTGTCCAACCCGTCCACCCCATGCCCTTGAATCGCCCTGTCCTGCTGACTGCCCTCGTCCTCGGCGTACTCTTCAGCGCCCTGCCCGCCAGCGCCCAGAGCCTGAGGGACCCGGCCTGGGAGGCCCTGCTCGAGGACGATCGCCATGCCGAACTGGAAGTCCTGGCCCGCCAGCGCCTGAAGGCCGAGCCCGGCGATCCGCAGGCCACGCTGGCCCTGGGCTTCGCGGTGCTGTCCGACGCGAAGTCCGCAACGGTCGATGCCACGGTGCCAATGGCCGAAGCCTGCATCGCGCGCCACCCCGAAGCGGCCGAATGCCACTACATGCTGGGCAACCTGCTCGGCGCGCAAGCGCTGCGCGGCGGCCTGCTGCAGGGCATGCGGCTCGCGGGGCGAATCCGCGAGTCGTTCCAGAAGGCCGTGGACCTCGGCCCGGACGTCTTCAACCACCGCGTCGGGCTGATGCAGTTCTACCTCGCCGCGCCGGGCATCGCGGGGGGCGGCATCGACAAGGCCCGCGAACTCGTCGCGGCCACCCAGGTGCGGCAGCCCGAGCAGGCACGCTGCCTGAAAGCCATGGTCGAGATCAGCGAGGAGCACTACGCCGAGGCCGAAAGACTGCTCTGGGCGGTGCAGCCGGGCAACGACAACGCCCTCCGATCCGAGGTGTACGGAGCCCTTGGCCAGCTGGGCGCGCAGAAGCTCAACGCGAAGCAGCCTGCACAAGCGCAATCGCTCTTCGAGCGGCTGATGAAGGCCGACCCGAGCCGCGCCTTCGCGGTCTACGGCCTGGGCCGCGTCAAGTCCGAGACCGGCGCGCCGCAGGAAGCCCTTCGCTATTACGCCCAGGCCCGCACGCTGCGGGGCCATGCCGGCCTGCCGATCGACTACCGCGAGGCGCTGGCCTGGCTCGGGGTGGGCGACACCGCCAAGGCCAAGGCGCTGCTGCAGCGCTTCGTCAACGCCGGCCGCGGGCATCCGAAGAACATCGAGGATGCCAAGGAGCGCCTCGCCAAGCTGGGCTAGTTCTTCCCGAAGTCCTCCAGCGCCTTGCCGGCCACCCGGCAGATGCGCCAGTCGGGCATCACCGTCGCGCCCATCTTCTCGTAGAAGCGGATGGCGTTGACGTTCCAGTCCAGCACGCTCCACTCGAAGCGGCCGCAGCCGCGCTCCACCGCGATGCGGGCCAGGTGCTCCAGCAGGGCCTTGCCGATGCCGGCGCTGCGGTGGGCAGGCCGGACGTAGAGGTCTTCGAGGTAGAGGCCCGGCTTGGCGAGGAAAGTGGAGAAGTTGGTGAAGGTGAGCGCGAAGGCGACGATCTCGCCACCCGCCAGCTCGGCCACCCAGCACTCGGCCACGGGCTTCGGGCCGAACAGGTGGGGCGCGAGCTTCTCGGGCGTCACCTGAAGCAGGTGGGTGAGCTTCTCGAACTCGGCGAGCTCGCCGATGAGGCCGACGATGGCGGCAAGGTCGCGCGGCTCGGCAGCGCGCAAGGTGAAGGCGGCAGCGGTCATGAGGCGATTCTCTGTCACCCCCGCGGCAGCGACGGATCAGGTTAGGCCCTACATTCGGCCGATGCCCTCTCCCGCCTACCAGCCTCGCCGCGCAGGCATCGATCGCTTCGTGCCCGTGCGCGGCCTCGACTACCACGTCATCACCTGGGGCGAACCCTCGCTCGCCACGAGCGACCGACCCCCCTTGTTCATGGTGCACGGGTGGATGGATGTCGGCGCCTCGTTCCAGTTCGTGGTCGATGCCCTGGCCGAGCTCGAAGGCGATTCGCGCTACGTCCTCGCGGCGGACTGGCGCGGCTTCGGCCTCACCCGCGTGCCGCCGGTCGACAGCTACTGGTTCGCCGACTACCTCGGCGACCTCGACGCCCTGCTCCACCACGAGGCGCTCGGCCTGGCCGACCACGAAGTGCCGCTCGACCTGCTCGGCCACAGCATGGGCGGCAACGTGGTGATGAGCTACGCCGGCGTGCGGCCCGAGCGCATCCGGCGCCTGGTGAATCTCGAAGGCTTCGGCCTGCCCGAGACCAGGCCCCACCATGCGCCGAAGCGCCTGAGGCAATGGCTGGATGAACTGCGCACCGGGATGAGCCTTCGCGACTACGCCAGCGCCGAAGCCGTCGCCGAACGCCTGATGGCCAACAACCCCCGGCTGGATGCGGCCCACGCCGCCTGGCTCGCCCGCCACTGGGCCGAGGAGCGCGAGGACGGCCGCTGGCACATCCTGGGCGACCCGGCGCACAAGCGCGCCAACCCCGTCCTCTACCGCAAGGAGGAGATCCTCGAGGCGTGGAAGCTCATCACCGCGCCGGTGCTCTGGGTCGAGGGCAACGAGACCGACGTCACCAAGTGGTGGGGCAACCGCTACCCGCGAGAGGATTTCGAAGCGCGGCTGGCCGTGGTGCCCAAGGTCGAGAAGGTGCTGCTCCGGGACTGCGGCCACATGCTTCACCACGACCAGCCGGCCGAGCTGGCCGCACGGCTCAAGGCCTTTCTGGACGCTGACGCGGCGTGAACTCCGCCTCACCGGCGGGCAGCTGGCGCGGATAACGCAGCCCTTCGACGAAGGCGATGGTCGCCGGGGCGGGCCGAGGGGTCAGCAGGCTCACCACCACCGCCGTCACCAGGCCGACCGGCACGCCGAAGACCCCCGCCGAGATGGGCTGGATGCCCCACCAGAGCTGCACCGGGCCGCGCAGGTGCAGCACGTCGCGCAGCCAGGGCTGTGTGGTGGCCAGGTAGTACACGCTCACCCCCAGTCCGGCCAGCATGCCGGCGATGGCGCCCCAGCGGTTGGTGCGCTTCCAGAAGATGCCGAGCACCAGCGCCGGAAAGAAGGCCGAGGCCGCCAGGGAGAAGGCCGCGGTGACGAGGAAGAGGATGTCGGCCGGCTTGCGCGCCGCGACGAAGGCGGCTGCCAACGCGACCACCAGCAGCAGCACCTTGGAGATCATCACCCGCCGCGCAGCCGAGGCGTTGGGGTCGACCATGCGGTAGTAGAAATCGTGGGAAAGCGCGTTGGCGATGGTCAGCAGCAGGCCGTCGGCCGTCGAAAGCGCCGCCGCCAGGCCGCCGGCCGCCACCAGGCCGGAGACGACGTAGGGCAGGCCCGCCAGCTCGGGCGTGGCGAGCACGATGATGTCGCCCCCCATCTTGATCTCGCCCAGCTGCAGGATGCCGTCGTGGTTGATGTCGATCACCGACATCAGCTGGGGATCGACCTTGGCCCAGTTGGCGATCCAGGAGGGCAGCTGGTCGAAGGGCGTGCCGACGAGCGAGGTGAAGACCTCGAACTTGACCAGCACCGCCAAGGCCGGCGCCGTCAGGTAGAGAACGCTGATGAACAGCAGCGACCAGACCACCGACTCGCGCGCCTCGCGCACCGAGGGCGTCGTGTAGTAGCGGATCAGGATGTGCGGCAGGCCGGCGGTGCCGACCATGAGGCAGAAGACCAGCGCCAGGAAGTTGCGGCGCGACTCCTCGTAGCTGCGCCGCGCCGCCTCGTCGCCCGCCGGGTCGCCGGCAAAGGGCCGGGCATGCGGCGGCATGCCGCCTAGGGGCCGCGCGCGGTCCTCCAGCTCCGCCTTCTCGCGCGCCCAGCCCTCGGCCGCCGCGACCGGGTCACGCTGCAATGCCGTGAGCGCGCGCTCGGCGGCCTGGATCTGCCGCTGCGGCGCGCCGATCGCCTTGAGCGATGCGATGCGGTCGCCTATCGCCGCACGCTCGTCGGCCAGGGCCTTGGGCACGTCCTGCAGGCGCTCGCCGAGCTCGTCGGCGCGCTGGCGGAAGGCCGCGATGACCTGCTGCTCCTTCGGGTCGGCCATCAGGCGCGCCTCGGCCTCGCCCACCTTCTGCAGTTGCTGGCCGTAGACGGCCTGCGGCACCGGCACGCCCGTCTGCTTGACCGACAGCCACACCACCGGCACCAGGTAGGCCACGATCAGCACGATGTACTGCGCCACCTGCGTCCAGGTGACCGCCCGCATGCCGCCGAGGAAGGAGCAGACCAGGATGCCGCCCAGGCCGAGGAAGACGCCGATCTCGAACGACGCGATGCCGGTCAGCCGCGTGGTGATGAGGCCCACGCCGTAGATCTGCGCCACCACGTAGACGAAGGAGACGAGGATGGTGGCGGCCACGCCGATCTGGCGGGCCAGGTTGCCCTCGTAGCGCATGCCGAGGAAATCGGGGATGGTGTACTGGCCGAACTTGCGCAGGTAAGGCGCCAGCAGGAGTGCGACCAGGCAGTAGCCGCCTGTCCAGCCCATCACGAAGGCGAGGCCGTCGTAGCCGGTGAGGTACAGCGTGCCGGCCATGCCGAGGAAGGACGCCGCGCTCATCCAGTCGGCCCCGGTGGCCATGCCGTTGTACATGGCCGGCACGCGCCGGCCGGCCACGTAGTACTCGGGCGCCTCGGTCGTGCGGCAGACGATGCCGATGACGGCGTAGATCACCACCGGGGCGGCCAGGAAGACGAAGCCTATCCACTTCTTCGGCAGCCCGTAGCGCTCGGCGAGCGTCATCGTCGCCAGGAACGCCACGAAGCACACGGTGTAGGCGGCATAGAGCCGGTGCAGGCGCCGCCGGAAGGCCATGCTGACGACCCGGCTGGCCAGGGGCGGATGCGAGCGGCGCGGCGGGGAGGCCATCAATCCTGCTCGTCCAGGTCGGCAGCCTCGTCCAGGCGGCGCGCCACCCACGCGTACAGGCCGACCAGCGCCAGGTACACCAGCACCGCGCCCTGGGCGCCCACCCAGAAGCTGAAGGGCCAGCCGAAGAAGGCGATGCTGAGGGCGCGGGCTTCGTAGGCCACGCCGAAGGTGACCGCCGCCCAGGCCACCAGCAGGATCAGCGTCCAGGCCCGCAGCGCACGCCAGTGCCGCCGCCGGCGCACGGCCTGGTCATCGTCGGCCGGGGGCGGCGTCATCCGGCGCTGCACTCCAGCCCCGTCTCGCGCTGCAGCTGCGCGGCCACCCGCGGCTCGAAGCGGCGCAGGTGGGCGATGAGCTGCCGCGCCTCGTCGAGCCGGCCGCGCTCGGCGGCCAGGCGGGCGAGCTGGTACCAGGCCGGCGGCGCCATCGGCTGCAGGCGCGTGCATTCCGTGAAGGCCTGCGCCGCCTCGTCCATGCGGCCGCCGTTCAGGTGGACCAGGCCGAGGCCGTACCAGGCGCGGTCCATCGCCGGATCGCATTCGAGCGCCCGCTCGAACGCCGGGCGAGCCTCTTCGGACCGGCCCCCGGCCTCCAGCAGGTAGCCCAGGTTGAACCAGGCGGCAGCGGCCCGCCGCCCGCTCCCGCCGCCGTACGCAGCCACGCAGGCACGGGCCGCCTCCATCGCCTCCCGTTGCCGCCCCGTCCCCGCCAGCAGCTGGCATCGGGTGGCCTGCGCCCAGGGCGAAGCGGGGCGCTCGCGGCACAGGCGCTCCGCCAGGGCCAGCGCCGCCGCGGGCCGGCCGGCGGCTATCGCGAGCCAGGCCAGGACGCATCGCAGGGCCCAGCCGGCCCCTGAGGGCATGGCGGCGAGTGAGGCCCCGAGGCGTTGCATACAACGCGCATTCTGCCGGCCGGGACAGCGTCCGCCCATTCGCGCACACCCTGCCCGGAACGGCCCTTGCCGCCCGCCCGGGGCGGCAGGCGAAGCTTGAGCGAAAATCGCCGGTTTGACGCCTGGCACGGATGCCCCGCCCGGGAAGGCACCGCGCAGCGTCCCTCCATCACCCGAGAGAAGACACCATGGACATCGAACGCATCAACGCCATCGGGACCACGCTCGCCGACCTGACCGAGCGGACCGAAGCCCTACGGGGGTATCTTTGACTACGACCGCAAGGTCCTGCGGCTGAGGGAAGTCAACGCCACCCTCGAGAACCCCGACATCTGGAACGACCCCAAGCGGGCCCAGGAACTCGGCAAGGAAAAGAAGCAGCTCGACGAGGTCGTCGAGACCATCGACCACCTGACGAGTAACCTCTCGGACAACAGCGAGCTGTTCGAGATGAGCCGGGAGGAAGGCGACGAGGCCGGCATGATGGCCATCGAGGCCGACGCCGCTTCCCTGCGCGACATCGTGGAGAAGCTCGAGTTCCGCCGCATGTTCAGCAACCCGGCCGACCCGAGCAACTGCTTCATCGACATCCAGGCCGGCGCCGGCGGCACCGAGGCCTGCGACTGGGCCGGCATGCTGCTGCGCCAGTACCTCAAGTACTGCGAGCGCAAGGGCTTCAAGGCCACGCTGGAAGACGAGACGCCCGGCGACGTGGCGGGCATCAAGAGCGCCACCATCAAGGTCGAGGGCGACTACGCCTACGGCCACCTGCGCAGCGAGACCGGCGTGCACCGCCTGGTGCGCAAGAGCCCGTTCGACTCGGCCGGCGGCCGCCACACCTCGTTCGCCTCGCTGTTCGTCTACCCGGAGATCGACGACTCGATCGAGATCGACATCAACCCGGCGGACGTGCGGGTGGACA
>CAMLGG010000115.1 GCA_946479475.1 uncultured Ideonella sp.
CGCGCTCGATGCGCAGCTTGTCGTTGCCGGCCAGCTTGATGTGGCGGTTCTTCTGGACCAGCTCGATGATGCGCATCGAATCGATGGGCGGATTGGGGCGGAAGGTGATGTTCATCAGCCGGGGGCCGGCATCGATCTTCTGCACGCCGTAGGGCTTGGCGAGGATGCGCAGGCGGTGGGTGTCGAACAGCGTCTGGCCTTGCGCGGGCAGCTTGCCGAAGCGGTCGGTGACCTCTTCGAGCAGCGTGTCCAGGTGCTCCAGGCGGTCGGCGCTCGCCAGGCGCTTGTACAGGTTCAGCCGCATGTGCACGTCGCCGCAGTAGGCGTCGGGCAGCAGGGCCGGTGCATGCAGGTTGATCTCGGTGGTGCCGCCGAAGATGCCCGACGTGGGCGAAAGCAGGTCGGGCTCCTGGCCGTTCTTCAGCGCTCGCACCGCCTCGGACAGCATGTCGTTGTAGAGCTGGAAGCCGACCTCCATCATGTTGCCGCTCTGGCTGTCGCCCAGCACCTCGCCGGCGCCGCGGATCTCCAGGTCGTGCATGGCGAGGTAGAAGCCGGAGCCGAGCTCTTCCATCTCCTGGATGGCCTCCAGCCGTTGCGCGGCCTGCTTGGTGAGCCCTTCGACATCGGGCACGAGCAGGTAGGCATAGGCCTGGTGGTGGCTGCGGCCGACGCGGCCGCGCAGCTGGTGCAGCTGGGCCAGGCCGAACTTGTCGGCCCGGCTGATGACGATGGTGTTGGCGCTCGGCACGTCGATGCCGGTCTCGATGATGGTCGAGCACAGCAGCAGGTTGTAGCGCTGCGCCACGAAGTCGCGCATCACGCGCTCCAGGTCCCGCTCGGGCATCTGGCCGTGCGCGATGGCGATGCGCGCCTCGGGCAGGATTTCTTCGAGCTTCTGCTTGCGGTTCTCGATGGTCTCGACCTCGTTGTGCAGGAAGTAGACCTGGCCGCCGCGCTTGAGCTCGCGCAGCACGGCCTCGCGGATGGTGCCGGTGCCCTCGTTGCGCACGAAGGTCTTGATGGCCAGGCGGCGCTGCGGGGCTGTGGCGATCACGCTGAGGTCGCGCAGGCCCTCCAGCGCCATGCCGAGCGTGCGCGGAATCGGCGTGGCGGTGAGGGTGAGAACGTCCACCTCGGCGCGCATGGCCTTGATCGCCTCCTTGTGGCGGACGCCGAAGCGGTGCTCCTCGTCGACGATCAAAAGGCCCAGGCGCTTGAACTTCACGTCCTTGCTCAGCAGCTTGTGCGTGCCGACCACGATGTCGACCGTGCCGGCCTCGATGCCGTCCAGCGCGGCCTGGACCTCCTTCGCGGTGCGGAAGCGAGACAGTTCGGCCACCTTCACCGGCCACTTGCCGAAGCGATCGGCGATGGTCTGGTAGTGCTGCTCCGCCAGCAGCGTGGTCGGCGCGAGCAGGGCGACCTGCTTGCCGCCGTGCACCGCGACGAAGGCCGCACGCAAGGCGACCTCGGTCTTGCCGAACCCGACGTCGCCGCAGACCAGGCGGTCCATCGGCTTCGGGCTGATCATGTCCTGGATCACCGCATGGATCGCCGCGCGCTGGTCGGGCGTCTCCTCGAAGCCGAAGCTGGCGGCGAAGGCCTCGTAGTCGTGGGGTGAGAAGCGATGGGCCAGGCCCTCGCGCGCGGCCCGCATCGCGTAGAGGTTCAACAGCTCGGCGGCGGTGTCCCGCACCTGCTCGGCCGCCTTTCGGCGGGCCTTGTCCCACTGGTTGCTGCCCAGCTTGTGCAGCGGCGCCTCCTCGGCGCTCACGCCGGTGTAGCGGCTGATGAGGTGAAGCTGGGACACCGGCACGTACAGCGTGGCGTTGTCGGCGTAGGTCAGGTGCAGAAACTCGGAAGGACCGTCACCGAGGTCGATGTGCAGCAGGCCCTGGTAGCGGCCGATGCCGTGGCTCGCGTGGACGACCGGGTCGCCGATCTTCAGCTCCGACAGGTCCTTGATCAGCGCGTCGACGTTGCTCGTCTGCTCCTGCTTCTTGCGCCGGCGCGTGCTGGGTGCGCTGGCGAAGAGCTCGGTTTCGGTGACGAACTGGATCTGGATCCCGGCCTCGGGCTCGTGCCAGTGGAAGCCGGCTGCCAGCGGGGCGGCGGTGATCGCGACCTTCTCGCCGCCGGCCTCGAACTCGGCCAGCGAGCCGACGCTCGGCACGTCGATCTGGTGGTCTCGCAGCAGCTCGAGCAGGCTCTCGCGCCGGCCTTCGCTCTCGGCCACGAGCAGCACGCGGTGCGGCGTGGAGCCGAGGTGCCTCTCCAGGGCGGCCAGCGGCTCGGTCGCGCCGCGGTCGGTGGAGACGTCCGGCAGCGGCCGGGCCCACTCCACGGGCTCGTTGCCACGCAGGCTCAAGGCTGCATGCTGGCCGACGCGCCCGAAGAAGTCCTCGACGCGCAGGAAGATGCTTTCCGGCGGCAGCACCGGCCTGTCCGGATCGTGCTGCAGGAAGCGGTGCCGCTCGCGCGTGTCGGCCCAGAAGCGCTGCAGGGCTTCGTCGACCTCCCCATGCAGGGCCAACATGGCACCGGGCTCGAAATAGTCGAAGATCGTCGCCGGCTCGTCGAAGAACAGCGGCAGGTAGTACTCGATGCCGGCGGTGGCGATGCCTTGCGCGATGTCCTTGTAGATGCGCGACTTGGTCGGGTCCCCTTCGAGGTGCTCGCGCCAGCGCTGGCGAAAGCGGGTTCGCGCGGCATCGTCCATCGGGAACTCGCGGCCCGGCAGCAGCCGCACCTCGGGCACGGGGTAGAGGCTGCGCTGCGAATCCGGGTCGAAGGTGCGGATCGAGTCGATCTCGTTGTCGAAGAGGTCGACGCGATAGGGCACCGTCGAGCCCATCGGGAAAAGGTCGATCAGCCCGCCGCGCACCGCGTACTCGCCGGGGGAGACGACCTGGCTCACGTGGCTGTAGCCGGCGAGCGTCAGCTGGCTCCTGAACGCCGCCTCGTCCAGCTTGGCCTTCTGCTTGAACTGGAAGGTGGTGGCCGCGAGGAAGGAGGGCGGGGCGATGCGGGTGAGGGCGGTCGTCGCGGGCAGCAGCACCACGTCCACGTCGCGCTGATGGATGCGCCACAGCGTGGCCAGGCGCTCGGAGATCAGGTCCTGGTGCGGGCTGAAGGTGTCGTACGGCAGCGTTTCCCAATCCGGGAAGACGGCCACCCGCAGGCCGGGGACGAAGAAGGGCAGCTCGTCGGCCAGGCGCTGCGCATCGCCCGGCTCGGCGGTGACGATCGCGAGCAGGCGCTTCTCGGCCGTGCGGGCCTGGGCGATGCGGGCCAGCAGCAGCGCGTCGGCCGAGCCGGTGGGGCGGGGCAGCGTGAAGCGCTTGCCGGGGGCGATGGAAGGCAGTTGCATGAAGAAGACAGGTGCAATGCAATGCGCCCCGCGGCGACTCGGTCGGCGTGGGGCGAAAGCCGGATTCTAGAATTCAACGAATGATCGTCGACCCTCCAGGCACCATGCCCCGCTGCTTTGCCCTGGTACCTTGTGCCGGCGTCGGCCAGCGTGCCGGCACCGCCGGGCCGAAGCAGTACGAGCCTCTCGCCGGCCGCCCCATGGTGGCCCACACGCTCGACGCGTTGGCGGCGGTGGAGCGCATCGCCGCCACGCTCGTCGTGCTTTCGCCGGAGGATGGCCAGTTCGAAGCGCTGCTGCCCGGCTTCGCGGGCGAGCGTGCCTGGGTCGAACGCCGGGGGGGGAGCACGCGCGCCGAAACGGTCGCGAACGGCCTGGCGGCCTTGCGTGAGCGAGGCGCGCAGCCGCAGGACTGGGTGCTCGTGCACGACGCGGCGCGCTGCCTCGTGAGGCCCGAGTGGGTCGACCGCCTCATCGACGAGTGCATGGAAGATGAAGTCGGCGGCCTGCTTGCGCTTCCCCTGGCCGACACGCTCAAGGCGCAAGGGCGGGACACTCGCGTGGCGGCCACCGTCGACCGGACCGGCAAGTGGGCCGCCCAGACGCCGCAGATGTTCCGAATCGGGCTCCTCGCCCCGGCACTGGCCCACGCGGGGCCGGGAGTCACCGACGAGTCGAGCGCGGTGGAGGCGCTGGGCCACGAGCCGAAGCTGGTCCGCGGCGACTGGGAGAACTTCAAGCTCACCTGGCCGGGCGACTTCGCGCTGGCCGAGCGGCTCCTGGCCAGCAAGGAATGACATGAGCGATGTACCGACGAAACTGCCCCCGCTTCGCATCGGCGAGGGTTGGGATACCCACGCGCTGGTGGTTGGCCGGCCCCTGGTGCTCGGCGGCGTGACGATTCCCCACAGTCACGGTCTGCTGGGCCATTCCGACGCGGACGCGCTGCTGCACGCCATCACCGATGCGGTGCTGGGCGCCGCGGGCCTCGGCGACATCGGCCGCCACTTTCCCGACACGGCCGCGGAGTTCAAGGGGGCCGACTCGGCCGCGCTGCTGGCCGAGGCGATGCGCCGCGTCCGTGCGGCTGGCTGGGAACTGGTCAACGTCGACACCACCATCGTGGCGCAGGCGCCGAAGTTGGCGCCGCACGTTGCCGCCATGCAGGAGCGGATCGCCGCAGCCCTGGGCGTCGGTGCCGCCCAGGTCAACGTCAAGGCCAAGACGGCCGAGAAGATGGGGCCGGTGGGCGAGGGCCGGGCCATCGAGACCCGCGCCGTCTGCCTGCTGGTGCGCCCATGACCCGCCGCGCAAAGTAGTGCACGGCGGGCGCGAAAAGCGTCCCAGGTTTTCCCGCGGAGCATCCGTTCAGTTTGGCCGCCAGGTGCGGCGCACGCATACCATCGGCGCCTTGCGAAGAACTGCATGAGGGAGTGGGGAATGGACGAGGGACGCCGTCGCGTTTCGGTGGCGCTGGCCGCCGGTGTCTTGACCAGCGGTGCGCGCGCCGCCAGCGTGAACCGCTTCGACGCCACGGCGCAGGTGGCCGGCAGCGCCTTGACGCTCAACGGCAGCGGCACGCGCTACCGCCTGATGTTCAAGGTGTACGACATGGCGCTGTACCTGACGGCCAAGGCCGCCAACGCAGCCGCCGCGATCGACATGCCGGGCCCCAAGCGGCTGGCCTTCATCGCGTTGCGGGACATCCCCGGCACCGATCTCGGCCTGGCGTTCATCAAGGGCCTGCAGGCGAACAACGGCGCCGATGCGGTCCAGCGGCACACGCCTTCGTCGACCCGCCTGATCGAGATCTTCTCCGGCAAATCCAAGCTGGCCTCGGGCGATGGCTTCGCCATGGACTACCTGCCCGGCAAGGGCACGCAGTTCTACATCCAGGGCCAGGCGCAGGGGGCGCCGGTGGGCGATGCCGAGTTCTTCGGCATGGTGCTGCGCATCTGGCTCGGGCCCCAGCCAGTGGATGCGCAACTGCGCGATGCCCTGCTGGGCACCGAGCCGCGCAGCAGCTACTGACCAGCCCGACGGGCTCAGGCCCGCTTCAGCCGGATGTGGGCCACCAGGCCGCCATCCTTGGCGTTGGCGAGTTCCAGGTTGCCGTCCATGCGTTGCAGCGACTTCTTGACGATTGCCAGGCCCAGGCCGGCACCGGTGGCCGCCGTGCGCGCCGCATCGCCGCGGAAGAAGGGCGTGGTGAGGTGCTCCAGCTTCTCCGGCGCGACGCCCGGGCCGTAGTCGCGCACCGTGATGATCACCGACTCGCTGGTCTGCACGTGGGTCACCTTCACCTTGGTGATGCCGGTGTCGATGCTGCGGCCGTAGCGGCGGGCGTTCTCGAACAGGTTGGCGAAGACCCGGCCGAGCTCGGTGTCGTCGCCCTTGACCACCAGGCCCGGCGTGAGCTTGAGCGAGATGCGGATCTGCGAGGTGTCGCGGAAGGCCGCGGCCTCGCGGACGATGACCTGCGTCAGGTCGACCGGGCCGGTGCGCGTTTCGTCGGGCCGCGCGTAGTCCATGAACTTGTCGATGATGGCGTCGAGCTGGTCGATGTCGGCTGCCATGTTGCGGCGTGCCTCGTCGTCGGCCACGCTGATCTCGGCCTCCAGTCGCAGCCGGGCCAGCGGCGTGCGCAGGTCGTGGCTGATGCCGGCCAGCATCACGGCCCGCTGCTCCTCCACCTTGGCAAGCTCCCGCGCCATGCGGTTGAAGCCGATATTGACCGCCCGGATCTCGCTGGTCAGCGTCGACTCGTCGAGCCGCGAATCGAACTCGCCTTCACGGATGCGGCTGGCCGCGAAGCTCAGGTCCTGCAGCGGCCGGTTGATGGCGCGGGCGATGGCGACCGAGCCGATGATGGTGGCGCTCAAGGCGATGGCGACCCAGACGAACCAGGTGCCCGGTGTCAGCGGCTGCAGCCGGGTCGCGTCCGTCTGCATCCAGTACGGATCGCGCTCGATGTTGAAGCCGACCCAGAGGGCCGGCACGCCGTTGACCGTCCTCGCGACGAGCGTGCCCTCGCCGAGCCGGTTGCGCAGCTCGTTGGCGACGACGCGGGTGAAGCGATCCGTCTCGAAGGGCTCCCAGCGGTCGCCCGGCTCGCGGGGCGCGAGCTTCACCGCCTCCTGCTCGCTCATGGTCTTGACCACGGCGATGCGGTTGATGCCATCCGAGAAGCGCAGCGCCGCGCGGGAAAGGTTCACCAGGCTCGCCACCTGCTGGGCAGCGAGCACGGCACGCGGCTCGAACTCGAGCTGGCGCAGCGTCTGCACCCAGGCGAAAACGCCTCCCACGAGCAGGATGCCGAGCAGGAAGAAGGTGCGCCAGAAGAGGTTCAGCGCGAAGGGCGGGCGGGAGAAGGCCATCTAGCCGATGGCCCGGATCAGGGAGCGTCGCCGGGCACGAAGACGTAGCCCACGCCCCAGACCGTCTGGATGTAGCGCGGGTTGGAGGGATCGGGCTCCAGCATCTTGCGCAGGCGCGAGATCTGGACGTCCAGGCTTCGGTCGAAGGGCTCGAACTCTCGGCCGCGGGCCAGCTGCGCGAGCTTGTCGCGCGAGAGCGGCTGCCGCGGATGGCGCACCAGCGCCTTCAGCATGGAGAACTCGCCGGTCGTCAGCGTGATCTGCTCGCCGTCCTTGGTCAGGCGACGCAGGGAGAGATCGAATTCGAAGGGGCCGAAGGTGACGACCTGCGGATCCTTGGCCGGGGCGCCGGGCGCCTCTTGCGCCGGGCGGCGGCGCAGCACGGCATGGATTCGGGCCAGCAGCTCGCGGGGGTTGAAGGGCTTGGGCAGGTAGTCGTCCGCGCCGACCTCCAGGCCGACGATGCGGTCCACGTCCTCCACCTTGGCGGTGAGCATGATGATCGGCGTGGCATCGTTAGCTGCGCGAAGGCGGCGGCAGATGGACAGGCCGTCTTCGCCCGGCAGCATCAGGTCCAGCACGATGAGGTCTATGGTTTCTCGCGTCTGCAGGCGGTTCAGCGCTTTCGCGTCCTCGGCCAGCAGCACCTCGAACCCCTCCTGGGTGAGGTAGCGCCGCAGCAGGTCTCGGATCCGGGCATCGTCGTCCACGACGACGATGCGGTCCGGGCGGGCGTTGGCGGTGGTGCTCATGTGGATCTCCTTGTTGGCGCTGCGAGCAGCGGCCAAATTTGTAACAGAGGCATTGTGCAGGCCGAAAAAGGTCGATCCCGTAGGACTGACCCTCTGTTACAAATGTTGCGCCGCCTCGGATTCAGACGCCAAAAGGGCCCCAAGAGGCCCTTTCCAGGAGTCATTTATCGACGATTCACTGGGCGCGCCGACTATTGCGCGAGCCAACCACCGTCGACGTTGATGGCCGCGCCGCGCAGGTTCGCAGCGGCCGGCGAGCAGAGGAACACCGTAAGGCCGGCGAGTTCTTCGGGCGTGGTGAACTGCAGCGAAGGCTGCTTCTCCGCGAGCAGCTGGCGCTTCGCCTCCTCGTTGGTGATGCCGGCCTGGGCGGCACGGGCGTCGACCTGCTTCTGCACCAGCGGCGTCAGCACCCAGCCGGGGCAGATGGCGTTGACGGTGACCGGCGTGGTCGCCGTCTCGAGCGCCACCGTCTTGGTCAGGCCGATGATGCCGTGCTTGGCCGCGACGTAGGCCGACTTTTGCGCCGACGCGACCAGGCCGTGCACCGAGGCGACGTTGATGATGCGGCCGTAGCCGCGCATCTTCATGCCAGGCAAGGCGACGCGGATCGAGTGGAAGGCGGAGCTCAGGTTGATGGCGATGATCGCGTCCCAGCGGTCGACCGGGAACTCCTCCACCGGCGCCACGTGCTGGATGCCGGCGTTGTTGACCAGGATGTCGAGCGCGCCGAACTGTTCTTCGCAGGCCTTGACCATGGCCTCGATCTCGGCGGGCTTGCTCATGTCGGCCCCGTGGTAGCCGACCCTGGCGCCGGCGGCGGCGAACTTGGCGACCTCGGCCTTGGCAGCGTCCACGTCGCCGAATCCGTTGAGCATCACGTTCGCGCCCTGGGCCGCCAGCGCCTGGGCGATGCCGAGGCCTATGCCGCTGGTGGATCCGGTGACGAGCGCGGTCTTTGCGTTGAGCATGTCGATTCTCCGAAGGGGGTTGCTACAGTCGATTATCTGGATGGAGAGCTTGCTGGAAGATGAATGCCACGCCTTTTCCCCGCTTCGGCAGCGTGCAATGCCTGGACTCGCGTGGCCTGCACCGCATGTCGTATACGGAATGGGGCGATGCGGCCAACCCGAAGGTTCTGGTGTGTGCCCATGGCCTTGCGCGCCAGGGGCGTGACTTCGACACGCTGGCGCGCGCCATGGCGGCGGAGTACCGGGTGGTCTGTCCGGACGTGGTGGGCCGTGGCCGTTCCGACTGGCTGGCCGACCCCATGGGCTACGGCATCCCGCAGTACGTGGGCGACATGGTGACGCTGCTCGCGCGGCTCGATGCGCAGGAGGTGCACTGGGTCGGCACGTCCATGGGCGGGCTGATCGGCCTCACGCTGGCGGGCATGAAGGATTCGCCGATCGGCCGGCTCGTCCTGAACGACGTCGGCCCGAAGATCGAGTTCGAGGCGCTGGTGCGAATCGGCCAGTACCTCGGCGTGCCTGCGCACTGGGCCACGCTGGAAGAGGCGGCCGACGCACTGTGGGCGATCTCGCAGAGCTTCGGCCCGCACACGCGCGAGCAATGGCTGGCCCTGAGCGAGCCGCAGCTCAAGCCCGATGGTGAAGGCTTCAGGCCTCACTACGATCCGGCGATCGCGTTGCCCTTTCGGGCGGTGACTGCGCAGGTTGCGGCGGCCGGCGAGGCCATCGCCTGGCAGACCTACGACCAGATCCGCTGCCCCACCTTGCTGATGCGCGGTGCGCAATCCGACCTGCTCAGCCGCGAGACCGCGGCCCAGATGGCCCGGCGCGGCCCGCACGCATTGGTGCATGAGTTCGCCGGCGTGGGCCACGCCCCGATGATGGTTCAACCGGATCAGGTGCAGGTCGTGCGGCAGTTCCTGCTCGGCCCATGAAGAGCCGGCAAGCGACCCTCGACGAACCGTCCGCGCCCATCGTCGTCCTGGCGGATGACCTGAGCGCCACGCCCTTGCCGACGGTGGCCGGGCCGGCCACGCCGGCGCAGGCGAGCACCAATGCGCTGGAGCGTGCGCGGGCCTTTGCCGAGCCGCTCCTGCGGGGTCGCCAGCTCGACACCGGTGAGGATGCGTTCGACCACGCAGAGGGCGTGGCCGCGGTGTTGAAGGCCATCGGCGGGGCGCCGGCGCTGCAGGCGGCCGCCTATCTTGTCTATGCAGGCGACTTCCTCCAGCGGCCGGAGGAGGTCGTCGCCAAGGCCTTCGGCGACTCGTACGCGAGCCTGGTCTCGCTCACCCGCAAGCTGGTGCAGATCCAGCGCGCAGCGCGCGAGGCGCAGGTCGAGCAGGAGTTCCAGGCTCGCCAGACCGAGCGGGTGCGCAAGATGCTGCTCGCCTTCTCGCGCGACCTGCGGGTGGTGCTGCTGCGCCTGGCATCGCGGCTGCAGACGCTGCGCTGGTATGCGGCGGCCAAGCGCGAGTGCCCGGCGGCGCTGGCGGCGGAGACGCAGCAGGTGTTCGCCCCGCTGGCCAACCGCCTCGGCATCTGGCAGATCAAGTGGGAGCTGGAGGACCTGGCCTTCCGCTTCCTGCAGCCCGAGGAGTACCGGCGCATCGCCGGCCTGCTGCACGAGAAGCGCGTCGAGCGCGAGGCACGCATCGAGGCGGTGCGCCAGCAGATGGCGGATGACCTGAACTCGCATGGCGTGGCGGCGCTCGTCTACGGGCGCCCGAAGCATCTGTTCAGCATCTGGAAGAAGATGCAGGGCAAGCGGCTGGACTTCGACCGCATCCTGGATGTGCGGGCCTTGCGAGTGATCGTGGCCGATGTCCCGGCCTGTTACGCGGCGCTGAGCCGGGTGCACGAGCGCTACACCGCGGTCAGCGGCGAGTACGACGACTACATCGCCAAGCCCAAGCCCAACGGCTACCGCTCGCTGCACACGGTGGTGCTGGACGACGACGGCCGCCCGGTCGAGGTGCAGATCCGCACCCAGGCCATGCACGAGCACGCCGAGTACGGCGTGGCGGCCCACTGGGCCTACAAGGAGGCCGGCACCAGGGGCTATGCCGGCGTCAGTGCAGCCGGCGAGTTCGAGGAGAGGATCGCGGAGGCCAGGAAGGCCGTGCTGCGCCAGCTCCTGGCCTGGGAGCGCGATTTCTCGGCCCAGGGCGCCGATGCGGCCGCGGCGGAAGGCGTGGCCTTCGACGACCGGATCTACGTCTTCACGCCGCAGGCCACGGTGATCGAGTTGACGGCCGGTGCGACGCCGATCGACTTTGCCTACGCTGTTCACACCGACCTGGGCCATCGCTGCCGCGGCGCGAAGGTCGACGGCGCGATGGTGCCGCTCAACACGCCCCTGGCCAACGGCCAGACGGTGGAGGTGATCGCCACGAAGGAGGGCGGCCCTTCACTGGACTGGCTCAATGCCGAGCTGGGCTACCTGCACAGCCCGCGTTCACGTTCGAAGGTACGCGCCTGGTTCAACGCGCTGGCCCAGCACGAGACGATCGCCCGCGGTCGAGAGCTCGTGGAGAAGCTCCTGCAGCGCGAGGGCAAGACGGCGCTCAAGCTGGACGACCTGGCCGACAAGCTGGGCTTCCGCGACGCCCAGGCCTTGTTCGAGGTCGTCGGCAAGGACGAGTTCTCGCTGCGCAACATCGAGACGCTGCTGCGTCCCCCGGAGCCGGTGCCGGATGCCGACGAGATGCCGGCGCTGCGCCGCTCGCGAGCCGACCTCACGGGATCCAAGGGCGGGGTGCTGGTGGTCGGCGTCGAGTCGCTGCTGACCAACCTCGCGCGCTGCTGCCGGCCGGCACCACCCGATCCGATCGGAGGCTTCGTCACGCGGGGCAAGGGCGTCGCCATCCATCGCCGCGACTGCAGCAACTTCCGCCACATGGCCGAGCAGATGCCCGAGCGCGTCATCGCGGTGGAGTGGGGTGCCACGCCCGCCGGTCGCGACGCTGCCTATCCGGTGGACGTGCAGATCGAGGCCAGCGACCGGCAGGGCCTGCTGCGCGACATCTCCGAGGTCTTCGCCAAGGAGAAGATGAACGTCACGGGCGTCCACACCCAGTCCGTGCGCGACGCCGAGGGCAAGACGGCGTGGATGACCTTCACGGTGGAAGTCGCCGATGCTTCGCGGCTGAAGCAGGTGATGACACAGGTCGCCCGTGTGGCGGGCGTGCGTCACGTGAGGCGCAAGTGAGAGGTGCTGGCGAGGTGCCTGAAAACACTGCTATACTGCGAGGCTTCGCAGGCGCGTAGCTCAGTTGGTTAGAGCACCACCTTGACATGGTGGGGGTCGTTGGTTCGAATCCAATCGCGCCTACCAAAATACCCAACGCCGACAAGCACTTGGCTTGTCGGCGTTGTCGTTTTGGGCCGACCAAGCTGGCGCCGTTCGTCGAGGTGCTGCACCAAGCGCTGAGCGAACGCTGGTCGCCCTTGTGACGTCCATTCGAGAAGTCACTGGACGGCACTTCGCAGCGCTACGCCCTGACCGTCCTGAAGAACCCCTATGCGGTCTGGGTCGACAAGACCTACGTGATGGGCAACCCGTGGACCGGCGTGACGCCTCAGCGGTCTTCGACGCCGTGCATCAACACGGGTCGCAGCTTCACCGTGGCGCAGTGGCGCGTCGTGCAGGGCCAGGCCGAACGGCTCCCCGCGACGTCCACGGGGCTGCGGCTGCGTTTCGCGCTATGCCACCGGGTTGCGCCTGTCGGAGGTCGTCGCCGCCCGTGTCGACGATCTGCAGTGGGTCGAGTACCCGCCCGATGCGGATGACCACGACCCCGTTCGAGGCTGGCTGCTGAGCGTGGTCGGCAAGGGCAGCCGCCTGCGGCGGGTCCCGGTGCCGGTGGCGGTCGCTGCGGAGCTCGGCGCCTGCCTTCGGTCCCGCGGCCTGGCGCCGTATCCGACGGATCCCGTGAATGCCGGCGCCTTCCTGCTTGGAAAGGCGACCGACATGGCCGAGCTGGCGCCTGGCCTCCGGCCGGCCAAGGGCCTCGATGCGAAGGAAGGGATCGCGCAGAACACGCTGTATGCCCAGCTCAAAAGCTTCTTCAAGGCCTGCATCTGGAGCGGGCCATGAAGCGAGCTGGTCGCGGGCCTCAGGTTCGCCGCGGGGGTGCCGCCTGGTCCCGGGCCACGTGGTCGACCCAGTTGCGGAACTGCTCGTCCTCGAACTCGTACTGACCCCGCAGCTCGCGCTTGGCGAGGATGCCCATCGCTTCGAGCTGGGAGAGCGTGTTGTGGACCGTCGCGGGCGCGACGGTCGTTGGCTGGCGGACCGAGGCCGCGAGCCGTTCCCTGGTCTCGCGAGAGAACAGCTTCGCGCCCGAGGCCACTTCGAGCATCAGCGCCTGCTGCAGCGGCGTGCAGCCGGCGAAACGGGTCTGCATGGCGAGGTCGGGCTGGTTGCGCTGCTTGAAGGCCTCGAGTGCGGTCCGGACATCGGCCTGGGGCACCTCGGTCACCATGAAGCGCGCGAAGTCGATCATCTCGCCGGGCCGGTGCAGCAACTGCGAGAAGGCCCAGTCGAGGTCGGCCACGGGGATGTCGCGTTGGGAGATCGTCCTGATCCGCGAGGCGATGAAGGTCACGAAGCCCTGGCCGAGCAGTGGGAAGTCCATGTGCGCGGCCAGCTTGAAGGCGGTCTTGCTGTGGTCGCCCACGAGCGCCATCAACTGCGACTTGGACGAGCCCGTGAAGAGAAGGAGCACGGCGCCGGGATTGCTGTTGAACAGCGATCGGATCGCCTTCATCGCGGCGTCGCCCGCGCCGGAACGCACGAGTGTCTGGGCCTCGTCGAGCATGATCAACACGGGCTGGTCGGGCTGCAGTCGGCGCAGTTCGGCGAACTGGGTGGCGAGCAGGGCGGCCGGATCCTGAGGCGTGGTGAGCGGCGCCGGGGCGGCCATGCCGAGGCTGACGCCGAGCGCACCGACGCTGGTCACGGCCGTGCGACCGGTGCGCGTCTGCAGGCCCCTGAGCATCGCGGCCAGCGCCGTGTTGACCGAGCCCAGGGGATCGGGCTGACCCCAGAGGTCCGCGTAGAGCACGCTCCAGCCGCGCGCCTCGGCCGCCTCGGCCAGGTCGTGGGTGAGGAAGTGCGTCTTGCCGATTTGCCGCGGGCCGAAGATCGCGAGCGGGCGCCTGGGAGCATCCGCGAGGAGTCCGGCGTAGTGGGCAGCGGTGTCGGGCCGGGCAAACCGCCAGGGATCGGGAAGCATGTCGGCATTTTTCCAGGTCTTCTGGAAATTTCCAACATACTGGAAAAACTCGGAAACATCCTCCCCCGGCCGCGGAGCCGCTTCCCGTCCATCAGGGCGGACTTTCCGTTGGCTGGCGGCCCGAGGACCGGCCGAAATGCTCTTCACGACTGGACGGAGAGCCGACATGGATTCACGCGAGCCAACTCCGCGACCTTGGAGCCCCCTGAACATCTGGGAAGGCCACAAGGCCGGCCGCGACATCGGCTACTGCCACCTCGAGAAGCTGCACAACCTCGAGGCGCTGCCCGCCACCGGCTTCATGATCAGCTGCTTCCCCCACAAGATCCGCGCGGCCTCCGCCGGCTGGACCCGGGCGGTGGCCATCTTCGAGGAGTGAGCGCGGGGCGCTGGTGGTTGCCGGCGAGTGGGGGCCTGTCCTGCATTGCTGCGCCCCCGGCGCCTTCAGGACTCAGGGCGCGTATCGGCGCCCCGCCGTCTCCAGGGGCCAGTCGTCGGTGCGCAGTGGCGGCAGGGGCAGGCCGTCGCCGCCAACGACGTTGGCCTCGCTGGGGTTGTCGACCCAGGCGTAGCGGGCCGCGACAGGGGCCGGCACGGCGGAATTGCGAAGGACGATTCGGTCGCCTTCCAGGCGGGCCTGCGCGGCCACCCAGCGGCGATCGGCGCCAGCCAGGTAGAAGCCGCGCAGCGGCTCGCCGGCGCGGGCCGTGCGCAAGCCGCCTGCGGTGGCGGCGAAGCGCAGGACGAAGTCGCTGCCTCGCGCTTCGTGGCCGACCACGCGCGGACCGTCGGCCGGCGCGGCGCGCAGGCCCAGTTCGTGAAGGGCCAGGGCGGCCAGGCGCCGGGCCACGGTCCGCTTGTCGCGCGGGTGGATGTCGACCGCGTCGCCGACGTCGATGGCGGTGGCCATGCCGGTGTGTGGCAGGGTCAGCGCCGCGGCCTGGCTGGCTCGCAGCTCGGCCCAGCTGCCTGCGCCCGGCCGGTTGTTGGCCAGCGGCTGCCAGGAAGCCAGCTGCACGAAGAAGAAGGGCAGCCCCGGGTCGCCGAACTGGCCGCGCCAGTCCTGGATCAGGCGCTTGAAGCCTTCGGCATAGGCGGCCGCCCGCTGCGAGTTCTCCTCGCCCTGGTACCAGAGCACGCCGCGCACCGACAGGCCCTGCAGCGGCGCAATCAGGCCGTTGTGGCCGAGCGCGGGTCCGTCGTTGGCGGCGGGTGCCGTGGGAGCGACGATCTGCTCCACGCGCGCCCGCCAGGCGCCGGTGAGGGCAACCGTGCCGGCCGCCGTGTCCAGGCGCATCTCGGCAGCATCGCCGTGGAAGCCGCCGCCACCGCCGGTGTCGGTGATGCGCACGGCGATCCAGTTGGACCCCGCGCGCAGCATGCCGGCCGGCAGGGCATAGCGGCGCGGCAGGTCGTAGCCGCATTGGCCGCCGACCTTCTGCCCGTTGACCCAGACCTCGTCGCAATCGTCGACCTTGGCCAGGCGCAACTCGGACGCGCCGGCCGCCTGCGCGGTACTAAGCTCGATGCGCTTGCGCATCCAGACGACGCCGTCCACGTTGGCCAGGCCCTGGCTTTCCCACTCGTGCGGCGCTTGCAGCGTGGGCCAGTTGCCGTCGATGTCCGCGGCGGCCGACCAGTTGCTGGTGTCCACGCCTTCCAGCGGCAGGCCCGGCTGCCAGGCCGCCACGCGGTCGTAGGCGCGCTGGCGCAGGGCAGCGCCGAAGGCGGCGTTGTCGGCCGGAAGGGCGCGCACCGCGGGCGCGAGATCGGGATCCTTCAAGGCGGCGTCGCGGCGCACCCAGGTCTCCAGCATCGAGCCGCCCCAGGCGGTGTGGACCAGGCCGATGGGCACGCCCTGCACGGCCTGCA
>CAMLGG010000116.1 GCA_946479475.1 uncultured Ideonella sp.
TCCTCCGAACTGCCCGAGGTCCTGCATTGCAGCGACCGCGTGCTGGTGCTGCGCGACCGCCGCGCCATCGGCGAGTACCGCCGCGGCGAGCTCGACGAGCGCAGCGTGCTGGAGGTCATCGCCGCCGAGCCGGTGGCGCACGCATGAACACGGCGAAGCTCACCATGCCCTCCTCCACTCCCGCGCGACGCGCGTGGGCGCATCCGCTGGCGCGTCCGCTCGCCGCGCTGGCGCTGCTGCTGGCCGTCGCGGCCCTGCTCGTCCCCGGCTTCCTGCAGCTCGAGATCAAGGGCGGCCATCTCTACGGCAACCTCGTCGACATCCTTCACCGCGCCGCGCCGCTGATGCTGGCGGCGATGGGCATGACGCTCGTCATCGCCACGCGGGGCATCGACGTCTCGGTGGGCGCCGTGGTGGCGATGGCCGGCACGGTGGCCTGCCTGCTGGTGGGTTCGCACGGCGTGGCCTTCGCCTTCACGGCGGCCCTGGGCGCGGCCTTGCTGTGCGGCCTGTGGAACGGCCTGCTGGTGTCGGCCCTGGGCCTGCAGCCCATCATCGCCACGCTGGTGCTGATGGTGGCCGGGCGCGGCATCGCCCAGCTCTTCACCGATGGGCAGATCCTCACCGTCTACGAGCCGGCCGGCTTCTTCGTGCTCGGCGCCGGCCACCTGCTGGGCCTGCCGGTGTCGATGTACGTAGTGGCCGCGGTGGCGATAGTCACCACGCTGCTGATGCGGCGCACGGCGCTCGGGCTGTTCATCCAGGCAGTGGGCATCAACCCGGTGGCGGCACGCCTGGCCGGCGTGCGCACCGCCGCCGTGATCTTCTTCGCCTACGTCTACTGCAGCCTGGGCGCCGGCCTGGCCGGGCTGATGATCGCCTCGAACATCAAGAGCGCGGACGCCAACAACGCCGGCCTGCTGCTGGAGCTGGATGCCATCCTCGCCGTCACCCTGGGCGGCGGCCAGCTCGGCGGCGGCAAGTTCAACCTCGCGGGCAGCCTGGTCGGCGCGCTCATCATCCAGACCCTGACCTCCACCATCTACGCGCTCGGCGTGCCGCCGCAGGTGACGATGGTGGTCAAGGCCCTCGTCGTGTTTGCAGTGTGCATCTCGCAATCCTCGGCCCTGCAACTGCGCCGGAGGCCGGAATGAAGCGCCTGCTCAATGCGCCTTCGTTCACCGCCTGGGTCAGCGTGGCGCTGATGGCGCTGCTCTTCGGCGCCGGCGCTTGTGCCTACACCGGCTTCGCCTCGATGCAGGTGGGGCTGAACCTGCTCATCGACAACGCCTTCCTGCTGGTCATCGCCGTGGGGATGAGCTTCGTCATCCTGTCGGGCGGCATCGATCTCTCGGTGGGCTCCGTGCTCGCGCTCACCACCATGGCGGCGGCCTGGCTGCTGCAGGTGGCGCACTGGCCCGCATGGGCCGTGATCGTGGCGGCGCTGCTCGGCGGCACTGCCTTCGGCGCGCTGCAGGGCTGGCTGGTCCAGCGCTTCAGGCTGCAGCCCTTCATCGTCACGCTGGCGGGCATGTTCCTCGCGCGCGGGCTGTGCTTCCTCATCAGCATCGACTCCATCACCATCGACGACCCGCTGTTCGTGAGCCTGTCGCAGACCCAGATCCCGCTGCCCGGCGGCCACCTCTCGCCGGGCGCGCTGATCGCGCTGGCGGTGCTCGGCGCCGGCCTGTGGCTGGCGCACTTCACCGCCTTCGGCCGCACCGTCTATGCGATCGGCGGCAACGAGACTTCGGCTTTGATGATGGGCCTGCCGGTGGCCCGGACGAAGGTCGCCGTCTACGGCCTCAGCGGCTTCTGCGCCTCGCTGGCCGGCCTGCTCTTCGCCTTCTACATGCTCTCCGGCTACGGACAGCACGGCCAGGGCGTGGAGCTGGACGCCATCGCCGCCGTCGTCATCGGCGGCACCCTGCTCACCGGCGGCCAGGGCTACGTGGCGGGCGCGCTCTCTGGCGTGCTGGTGCTCGGCCTGATCCAGACCCTGATCGCCTTCGACGGCACCCTGAGCTCCTGGTGGACCAGGATCGTCATCGGGGCGCTGCTGTTCGTCTTCTGCGCCGGGCAGCGGGTGCTGGCGATGGGGGGCCGGGGGCGGTGAGCGAGCGGGCTCGCGCCGGGCCGCGTTGACTCAAGACTGGCCGACCTTGCCGCTGGACCCCCTGGGAAGTCTCTCGCCAAGTCACCGGCAGCGGACAAGGGTCAAGCCGCATCGGTGTCCTGGCTGAAGACATTGAGCCAGCCTTCCGGATGGTGCTGCCACAAGGATGAGACGTACATCCTTCTGGGTGGCGCCTCGGCAGCGGCCGACCGGCCCCGGAACACTGCCAGGTAGACGAGCAGGACCAGGTCGGGCTTCAGGACCTTGAGACGAGCGTCAAGCATCTCGAAGGCCGCCACGGTGGGCCCACCATCGAGTTGGCCTACGTGCTCGTCGCGACCGGCGAATCCTGTCGAATAGACGCCCAGGAACTCCTCGTGCAGGAGCCGGGCATCGGCCGAACGATCACCCCGGACCAGCGCCTGCCAGACCTCTCGTTCAAGATCGAGGATCGTCGAAAGCCGGGGCTCGGCCATCCGGGCGGATGAAGGACCGGTCGTCATCCGCTTCACTCGTCGATGAACTTCCAGGTGTCGGCGCCATCGAACCGGCGCACGCGCACAGCCGCGATGAGCTCGGGGTCGAAGTTCCCGAGGTTGACGCCCTGCTTGCAGCCTGGCGTTGGCTGCAGCGGCTCCCAGTGAGTCGCGCATCCGCAGGTCTTGCAGAAGATGCGGCGCAGGGTCTTGTCACCCCAGATGTACTCGGCGGTCGCTTCCGGATGTCCCTGGATCTCGACGGTGCCGAACTCGAAGTAGACCCACGGCCCTCCGCTGCGCCGGCAGATGGAACAGTTGCAGGCCGTGGCCACCTCCGGCGTGGAGGGCAGCTTCAATCGGACGGCGCCGCAGTGGCAGGAACCTTCATGCATGGGCGCTCTCCCTGAAGTCTCGGGACTCACTCGGTATGGTAGGCCTGCGCATGAACATGGGCCAGGATCCGATCGGCGGCTTCATCGGCAGAAAGATGCGTCACGTCCAGGTCCAGCGTGGAATCCACCGGACGCAGCACCGTTTCGCCGCTGGAGCGAGCGGCGTGACACCGTCCGGGTCGATGAGAGCAAAGATGACGTTGTTGACGTGGTGGTTGTCGACGACGATGCAGTCGTACCGGCGCCCTCTGCTCACTTGGTGGCGACAGCCAAAAGTGCCTTGGGGTTGGTGCTTGCGATCGCAAGCAAGGTGCGGGCGGCACCGCTGGGTTGCTTGCGGCCTTGCTCCCAGCCTTGGAGGGTCCGTACGGACACGCCCATGAGGGCCGCAAACTGGGACTGAGACAGGCCAGTCTTCTTGCGCGCTTCAATGACGGGCGATGAGACGACTTGAACGCGACCTGCCTTCATCTCTCGCACTGATTGCAGCAACTCCGCCGCAAGATCGCGCGTTGCTTCGTACTTTGCCAGCTCGGCGTCGCCAAGGGGCTTACTCTTCGAGGGCACGGCGGATCTCCTTCAGCTTCTGCCCGGTGAGGTTGTCGGTCTTCGACTTCGCGTAGAGCGTGAGCAAGACGATCTCACCTTCAACGGTTCGGGCAAAGTAGATCACCCGCACTCCACCGGACTTGCCCGAGCCTGCTCGGCCCCAACGCACCTTGCGAATGCCACCGGACTCGGGCACGACATCTCCGGCGGTGGGGTGCTCAGCGATGTAGGCGGCGAAAGCGCCGCGCTCCTCTTCCGTCCAGTACAGTGGCCACTGCCGCTGGAAAAGGAGCGTCTCGACGACGGTGAGCATGGACGAACTATACGCCCAAGGCGTATAGCCTGTCCATTGCGCCGTCCATGACGCCAAAGCGGTCTCGGGGATTGCGCGGTCGCACTGTGGCGCAGTTGACGTCCCACATGATTTGGCAACGTTGACGGGGTGCTGCTTGCGCGCTGGCGTCCACGCCAGTCGCAGAGCAGAAGCCGCGTCAGTAAAGATCCCGAGCCGCCCGCCGGACCTCATGCAGCAACTGCCGCGCCCCCGGCGAAAGCAGGTGCCCTTCCCGCGTGATGATCCCGAAGGCATCCATGTGGCAGGGCAGCTCGATGGGCAGGATGGCCAGCACGTTGAGCGAGGCGTAGTAGCGCGCCACTTCCACCGGCATGACGTGCAGCGAATCGGTCTGCCGCAACAACGCCGTGATGAGCAGCAGCGAGGTGGTGTCCACCGCGTTGAAGGGCGGTTCGAGTTCTGCGCGGCGGAACATCAGCTCCCAGCGGTGCCGCAGCACGCTGCCCGGCGGCGGCAGGATCCAGGCCTGGTCGGCCAGGTCGGCAAGCTTGAGGTTGTCTTCCTTCAGCAGCGGATGGCCCACGCGGGCCACGGCGCAGGCGGGCTCGACCGCCAGCTCCTCGTAGTGCAGGCCGACGGCGCTGTTGCCCTCCAGGATGCGGCCGATCATGAAGTCCAGCGACCCCCGGTTGAGCATGTCCAGCAGCACCGTGCTCGACTCCATGTGCACGCCGATGCGCAGCCGCGGCGCCGCCAGCTTGATGCGCGCGATCGCATGAGGCAGCAGGCTCATGGCCGGGGTCATGATGACGCCGACCTCGACCTGGCCGCTGAGTCCGTTCTTCAACGCGACGATGTCGTCGTGCGCGGCCGACAGGCTCGTCAGCGCCATGCGCGCGTGGCGGATCATGGTCTCGCCGTACAGCGTGGGCTCCATGCCGCGCGAGTGGCGCTCGAAGAGCTTGACCTCCAGCATGTCCTCCAGGTCCTTCAGCTGCTTGGAGGCCGCCGGCTGCGTCATGCACAGCGCGTCGGCCGCGCGGTGGATGTTGCGCTCGTCGTCCAGCGCGATGAGCAGCAGCAGCTGGCGCGTCTTCAGCCGGGCGCGAAGGAACCAGTTGGGATTCGGGCCGGCATCGCCCGGGACGTCGTCATCGTCTTCCATCGCATCCCTCACGCGAGGTTCACGCGGCCGGTGCCGGCCAGCACGTTGCTGATGTCGTCGCCGGTCTCGGTCAGCTGCAGCAGCGTGGCCTGGCGCGCGGCCAGCGGGTCGCGCGCCTGCAATGCCGTGAGGATGGCCTTGTGGCGCGGCAGCGAGAGCTCGTGGGTGTTCGGCAGCTGGCTGGAAAGGATGATGGACTCGCGAAGCGCCAGCGAGAGCATGTTGCCGATGTAGGCCAGCAGGTCGTTGCCGGTGGCCTCGGCGATGCGGCGGTGGAAGGCCAGGTCGGGCTCGAGCAGCTCGCCGGTCGTCTTCGCCGCGGCCATGCCCTCGTAGGCGGCTTCGATGCCCCGCAGCTGCTCGTCGCTCGCGGCACGCGCGGCCAAGGCTGCCGCGGCCGGCTCGAAGATCTGCCGCACTTCCATCAGCGTCTGCACGAAGTCGCCCTGCGGCCGGGCCTGGATCAGCCAGTACAGCACGTCCGGGTCCAGCAGGTGCCACTCGTTGCGCGGGCGCACGATGGCCCCGGCGCGCTGGCGCGAGATGACCAGGCCCTTGGCCACCAGCACGCGCACGGCCTCTCGCAGCACCGGGCGGCTGATCTCGTAGCGCTCCAGCAGCTGGGCCTCGGGCGGCAGCTTGTCGCCGGGCTTCAGCTCGCCGCGCACGATGGCCAGGCCGAGCTCGCTCACGATCCGCCCGTGCTGGCTCTTGCCCTCGGAGTGGGCGGCGTAGGTGGAGTGGTCGGCTCGGGATCGCATGGGCGCGAGGCTATCAAATGCCATCAGCGAAAGCGTGCGACGAAGCCGCCGCGCGCCGCGATCGTCAGCCTCGCGCGGGGCGCCGAGAGGACGGACTCGGCGAAGTCCTTCGGACCCTCGCCGTCGGTCAGCAGCTGCGCCTGGCGCTTGCCGAGGAAGGCGAGGTCCAGCTCCACGGCGCGAGGCTTCTCGTCGGCATTGAAACCCGCGACGAACCACTGGCGGCCAGCACGGCGAGCGAGGACGACGTAGCGCCCGGGCTCGCCGGCGAGGAAGCGCACCTCGTCCCACTGCCGGGGCAGCTCGCGCAGCAGGCCACGCACGCTCTCGGGCGCGGTCGCCATGCCTTCGGGCGTCTCCGCGTAGTGCTGGATGCCGGAGAGGAACAGCACGCTTTGCGCCAGCTCGAAGCCGTTGCGCGTGCGGCGCTGGATGTTGGGGATGTCGCCGAAGACCACCGGCGTGAAGTCCATCGGGTCGAACAGGTTGCGCGTGAAGGGCAGCATGGCCGCGTGGCTGGCGACCTGGTCCTGGTCCTCCTGCGTGAAGGTCGCGAACTCGAAGCCCCTCACCGCCTCGGTGGTCATCAGGTTCGGATAGGTGCGGGCCCAGCCGCGCGGCAGCGTGGCCCCGTGGAAGTTGACGAGCAGGCCGGCCTCGGCCGTCTCCTTCAGCAGGTCGACGTAGTAGGCCAGCATGGAGGCGCTGTCGCCGCCGAAGAAGTCGACCTTGACGCCCTTGACGCCGAGGCCCTTCAGCCGGGCGAACTCGCGCGCGCGCGACGTGCGCGTCAGCAGCGCGCTCTTGGGCGTGTAGGGGGTGTCGTTCCAGTCGCCCGAGGAGTTGTACCAGGCGAGGATGCCGACGCCCTTGCCCTTGGCGTAGTCGACCAGCTCCTTCATCTTCGCGTCGCCGATCTTGCGGTCCCAGTCGGCGTCGACGAGCGTGTAGGGCCAGTGCATGTCGGCCGCGTAGTCGACGAAGCGCTTTTGCACCTCGAACACCGTGCCGTCGTCCTTCAACAGTGCCCAACTCCACGACGCGGGGCCGGGCTGGACCTTGCTGCGCTCGAACTCCACGGCCGGCGCGGCGAGGTCGGTGCCGAGCGTCGACTCCATGACCGTCTTCAAGGGCCCGACGGCCAGGACGCGCCACGGCGTGGTCAGCGGCCCGTCCACCTCGGCGAGCAGCCCGCCGCCGGTGAAGACCTCGCGCGCGTCCGGCAGGCCGAAGCGGTAGACGCCGCCGGCCGAGTCGGCCTGCAGGCGCGACGCATGGAAGCGCCCGTCCATGCCCGCCTCGGTCAGCACGACCCAGTTCGCGCCACTGCGGAACAGCGCCGGGAAGACCCAGCCGGCCGGCGTGGGCGAGCGCGTGCCGACCGGGATGTCCATCTGGTAGTGCTCTTCGTACGAGGGGTTCACCCGGCTCCAGCCGGTCTTGGCGACCGCCATGGGCTGCAGCCAGGCGCGCGCCTCGGGTGCGAAGGCGAGGCTGGTGAGCTCTTCGCGGAAGTGCTTGCGGCCGGGCCCTTCCACCGAGTAGCGCAACGCCAGGCCGTCGTTCGCCGCGCGCACGGTCAGCAGCATGCGCTGGCCCTTCGCGTTGGCGACCGTGAAGGCCTGTTCGTTGGCGCGGAAGTCGACCTCGCGGCGCTTGCCCGTGGCCAGCGTGTAGTGCTCGCGATGGGCGCGCACCGGCGACGTGCCGACGAGCTTGAGCCCGTTCGCGAAATCGCCTTCCTCCAGCACCAGACCCAGGCGCGAGGCCAGCAGCACCGGCTGGCCGGCGCGCTGCACCTGGTAGACGAGCTGCTGCTCCGCATTGACGGACACATCGACCTGGAGCTGCCCATCCGGGCTGCTCAGCGCGTGAGCCAGGGCGGGCAAGGCGAGCAAGAGCGATGCAAGAGTGAGGCGCATGGTTCAGAGGGGGCAGGGACCGTCGGCCACCGGCGTGCCGAAGTCGGGAAAGCCATCGTCGCGCCAGCCGAAGGGCTGCACGCGGGCGTGGCGGTTGGGATCGTTCAGCGGGTCGCCGACGATGTCGCGGTAGGGGCGGGCGTGGTAGACGAGCAGGTCCGTCGCGCCGTCCGGCGTGGTCGTGAAGCTGTTGTGGCCGGGGCCGTACTGACCCGCGGACGCGTCCGTCGCGAACACCGGCGTGGACGACTTGCTCCAGTTCCGCGGGTCCAGCAGGTCCGCGGAAACGTCCGCCCACAACAGGCCCATGCAGTAATTGGCGTCGGTGGCGCTGGCCGAGTAGCCGATGAAGACGCGGCCGTGTCGCTCGAGAACGGCGGGACCTTCGTTGACGTGGAAGCCGATGCGCTCCCAGGCCAGCTCGGGCCGGCTGATGCACACCGGCGCGCTGGCCAGCGTCCAAGGGTTGGCCAGCTCGGCCAGGTAGAGATTGCTCTCGGTCGGCGGGCTCTTCTGGGCCCAGCACAGGTAGCGCCGGCCCTGGTGCTCGAAGGGCGTGGCGTCGAGCGAGAAGCCCTCCTGCGGCGTGACGATCCGCCCGCGCTCCACCCAGGCATCGCGCAGCGGATCCTCACCCTGGCACTCGAGCACGTACATGCGCAGCTTCCAGATGTCGTCGCGCTCGGAGGCCGCGAAGTAGACGAACCAGCGGCCGTCGATGCGGTGCAACTCGGGCGCCCACACGTGCCAGCTCATCGGGCCGCTGTCGTGCTTGCGCCAGATGACATGGGCCGATGCACTGGACAGGCCGCCGATGGTGTCCGCGCGGCGCAGCTCGATGGCGTCGTAGCCCGGCACCGACGCGGTGAACCAATAGCGGCCGTCGACCAGGCTCAGGTGCGGATCGGCCCGCTGTTCGATCAGGGGGTTATGCCAATTCATGCGCGATGCGCCTTGGTGACGATGACGGTCCATGAGGCGGGCTTGAGGCGCACGCGCAGCTGCTCGCCGTCGATGTCGACCGACTCCAGCGGCTGCGGCGCCACGCGATCGGGGTCGTCGCGGGTGTTGCTGGCGTTCAGGTCGGCCGAATGCAGTTGCTCGGCCCGCACGAGCTCGCGCTCGCCGCCCAGGCCGCGCAGCGCGATGGACAGGTCCATCTCGTCGGCCAGGTGCCGGTTGAGCAGGAAGACCGCCGTCCGGCCGGTGGCCGCGTCGTCCACCACGCTGGCGCACAGGTAGGGCAGCTCGCCGTGCCTCGGATTCGCATGGCCCGGCGATTCGATGACCGGGCGCAGCACCCGGCCGCGAGCCCAGCGTGCCGCCTGGGCAAACGGATGGAAGATGGTCTGCCGCCAGGCCGGCCCGCCCGGCTCGGTCATGATGGGCGCGATGACGTTGCACAGCTGCGCCATGCAAGCCACCTTCAGGCGATCGGCATGGTTCATCATCATGGTCAGCATGCCGCCAATGAGCAGCGCATCCTCGGCGGTGTAAACCTCCTCCAGCAGGCGCGGCGCCTCGGGCCAGCCGGCCTGCCTGAGATGCTCTCCATGCCGCGCGCGGTACCAGACGTTCCACTCGTCGAAGGAGAGCATCAGCCGCTTGGACGAGCGCTTGCGCGCCGCCACCGCGTCGGCGATCGCGACCGTGTCCTCGATGTAGCGGGCGTTGGTCTCGATCTGCGCGAGGAAGCTCTCGGTGCTGGTGTCGTCCGGCGGCTTGACGAAGTAGCTGTGCAGCGAGAGGTAGTCGACCTGCTCGAAGCAGTGCTCCAGCACGCGGTCCTCCCACACGCCGTAAGTCGGCATGTCGTAGGCGGAAGAGCCGCACACGGCCAGCTCCACGTTCGGGTCCACCCAGCGCATCAGCTTGGCCGTCTCCTTCGCGATGCGGCCGTACTCGTCGGGCGTCTTCTGGCCGATCTGCCAGGGGCCGTCCATCTCGTTGCCAAGGCACCAGAACCCGATGCCGAAGGGCTGCTCGGCACCGTTCGCGCGGCGCTGGTCCGACAGCGCCGTGCCGCCGGGGTGGTTGCAGTATTCGAGGTAGCGGCGAGCCTCGTCCGGCCCCCGCGTGCCGAGGTTCACCCCGAACATGGGCTCGATGCCGACGCTGCGGCACCAGTGCATGAACTCGTGCGTGCCGACCTGGTTGGTCTCGGTCGAGAACCAGGCCAGGTCCAGCCGGCGCGGGCGCCCGTCCTTCGGGCCGACGCCGTCCTCCCAGTCGTAGCCCGACATGAAGTTGCCGCCGGGGTAGCGGACGATGGTGGCGCCCAGCTCGCGGGTGAGATCGGCCACGTCGCCCCGGAAGCCCTGCTCGTCGGCCGTGGGATGCCCGGGCTCGTGGATGCCGCCGTAGACGCAGCGGCCCAGGTGCTCGACGAAGACGCCGAACAGGCGGCGGTCCAGCGGCGCGATCTCGAAGTCGCGGTCGACGGCGAGGCGGGCGGAAAACATCAGCGGCGGGCCTTCTTCAAGGCCGTGTCGACGCGCTTCTCGACACTGGCCTGGACTTCGGGGATGGGCTTGGCCGACAGCATCAGGTTGGCCACGTCCTCGCCGATCAGCAGCTCGATGGCGCGCTGCGTCGGCACGTTGCCCGGCATGCCGATGCCGGTGCGGGTGATCTCGGCCAGCGGCTCGCGCAGCGGCAGTGCCCGGAAGGCGTCGCTGCGGGCCACCGACTGGCGCACCGGCAGGTGGCCGGTGCGCGACCATTCGGCGCTGCGGTCCCAGATGAACTTCAGGAACTTCAGCGCCGCCTCGTGCTCGCGCGCGCTGGTGCTGCCGCCCTTGAACAGGGCCCAGGAGTGGCCATCGGCGAACACGGCCGGCCGCTCGTACAGCTGCGGGAACGGCACGACCGCGTAGCCGCCCTGCAATGGCGACTCGGGCTTCTGCGACTCGCGCAGGAACTGGTCTATGGTCCAGGTGCCGACCACCACGACGCCCACCTCGCCGTTCAGGAAGGCCTGGTTGGCCGCGGCGTAGTCGAGGTTGGGCTTGACCAGGCCCTCGGCATAGAGCTGCTGCATCAGCGCCAGCGCGTTGACCACCGCGGGCTGGTGCATGTGGATGGTCTTGCCGTCCTCGGAGAACAGCTGGGCGTTCTGCTGCGCGACGAGCGTCAGGAAGGTGCGGTCGTTGGCCGCCGTCTCGTTGGCCACGGCCCAGGCGAAATAGGGCTTGCCGGTCTTCTGCCTGAAGGCGCGCGCCTGGGCCAGGAGTTCCTCGGGCGAATGCGGCAGGCGCGGCTGGCCGTCGGGCTTCGTCAGGCCGGCCTGCTTCATCAGTTTCGTGTTGATGTGCCAGAGCCAGGCCCAGGTGTCGAAGGGCAGCGCATAGGTCTGGCCGTTGAAGGCCGTGCCGCGTGCGGCGTGCTCGGTGAAATCCGCCTTGTCGATGCCGATGCGCGCGAAGTCCTCGTCCAGCGGCAACACGAGCTTGCGGCGCACGTAGTCGCCGAGCGCCGACTCGTGCATCACGGCGACGGTGGGGATGTCCTTGGCCACCAGGCGCGCGGTGAGCTGGTCGTAGTACGGGCCCCACTCGCCGATCTGCGTGTGCACCACGATGCCGTCGCGGTTGGTCGCGTTGAACTCGTTGACCAGCGTGGTGATGATCCCGCACTCGCCCACGCCTTCGGAGGCCTTGGTCACGTTCGCGTACTTGGCATCGCAGCTGCCGAAGAAGCGCATCAGCGTGATCTCGGTCTTGCCCGAGGTGTCGGCCTGGCGGCCGCAGCTGGCCAGGACCACGAGGCAAAGCATGAACACAAGTGGCCTGATCATGACTTGCCCGTGCCGGCGACGGCGGTGACCAGCTGGCGCTGGAAGAACAGGTAGAGCATCAGCGCGGGCACGCCGGCGAACACGGCCTGCGCCATCAGGAAGCCGAGGCCCTCGGACTGCGCGAAGTTCGTCTGCGTGGAGGCCAGGCCGCGGGTGAGCGTGTACATCTCGGGCTTGGTGGCGATGACCAGCGGCCAGAGGTAGTCGTTCCAGCTGGCCAGGAAGGTGTAGATGCCGAGCGTCGCCTGGGCCGGCAGCGTCAAGGGCAGCACGACGCGGAAGAAGGTCTTCAGGCGCGAGGCGTTGTCGAGCATCGCCGCCTCTTCCAGCTCGGTGGGGATGGCCTTGAAGTACTGGGTCATCAGGTAGACGCCGAAGGGGGCGGCCAGGCCGGGCAGCGCCAGGCCGGCCAGGGTGTTCTGCAGGTTCCAGTCCGAGAACAGGCGATGCAGCGGGATGAAGACCGATTGCGCCGGCACGGCCAGGCCGAACATCACGACGGCGAACAGCACGCGCCGCCCGGGGAACTCGCAGCGCGCGAAGCCGTAGCCGGCCAGCGACGAGAGCACGAGCACGCCCACCGTCTGCATCAGGGCCACGACCACGCTGTTGCCCAGCCAGCGGAAGACCTGCGAGGTCTGCAGGATGTCCAGGTAGTTGTCCAGCGTGTAGGGCGGGCCGAAGAAGACGTCGGTGTGCCGCAGCAGGAACTCGTTGGGCTTGAAGGAGAGCGCCAGCACCCACAGCAGCGGCAGCACCCAGGCCAGCGCCAGCAGCGTGAGCGCCGTCATCACGAGGCGGTCGAACCAGCCTCGACGCAAGAGAGGATTCATCGCTGCCCTCCCTTGTCGCGCTCCAGCCAGAGCTGCGCCGACACGCCGATCAGCATGATGGCCAGCAGCACTTGCGAGGCGGCCGTAGCGTATCCGAGCGAGAGCTGCATGAAGGCCTGCTCGTAGATGAACTGCACCACCGAGCGGGTGGAGTTGTTGGGGCCGCCGTTGGTCATCAACAGCATCTGAGGGAAGACCTGCAGCTGGCGGATGACCTCGCTCAGCGCGGCCAGCACGATGGCGCGCTTGAGGCTGGGCAGGGTGATGTGGGTGAGCACGCGCCAGCGCGGCGTGTTGTCCAGCGCGGCGGCTTCGTAGATGTCGTTCGGGATCTGCTGCAGCGCCGAGAGGAACAGGATCATCGGCAGGCCGATGATCCACCAGACGGTGACGAGCGCGATGGTGAACAGCGCGAGCCGGTCGCTGGTCAGCCAGGGCAGCTCGGGCCAGCCGAGCGCCGCAAAGCCCTGCGCGACCAGGCCGCGCTCGGGCATCAGCGCGAGCTTCCACACCAGGGTGATGAGCGTCACCGAGAAGACCGAGGCGCAGAAGAAGGTGGCGCGCAGCAACGTGGCCAGCCGCCCGGGCCGGTTCAGGGCGAGCGCCAGCATCAGCGACAGGCCGACGAAGATGGGCGTGCTGATGGCCACGAAGCGCAGGGTGTTGCCGACGACCTGGTGGAAGACCTCGTCGCCCCACAGCTCGCGATAGTTCGCCAGGCCTGTCCACAGGCTGTCGTCGGACAGCAGGTCGTGGTCGTGGAAGCTGATCCACACGCCCTTGACGAGCGGCCACAGCAGCAGCAGCGCATAGAGCGCCACGAAGGGCAGCACGAACAGGGCGTACGCGGGCCGCGAGGCGCGCAGGCCGACGGCGGTCATTGCCATGCCTCTTGCGCGTGATGAGCGCGGCCCTTCGCGTCGAACAGGTGCGCCTCGGCCAGGTCGACTTCGATCGCCACCGTGTCGCCCACCTTCGGCGCGGCACCGGCAGGCACCGTGACGATGAGCGGACTCTCGCCCGGCAGGCGCAGGTGCGCGAGCGTGCGTTCGCCCAGGAACTCCACCAGCTCCACCCGGCCCTGCAGCGGCCCTTGCGACGCGACGCGCAGGTTCTCGGGCCGCACGCCCAGGCTCCAGTCCTGCGCATCCGCAGGCAGCCCTGCGGCCGCGACGCGAGTCGCCAGCGTCCGCCCACCCGGCAGCGTGACGGCCGCGCATCCGCCTTCGTCTGCAGCACGTTGCACCGGCACGAAGCCCATGCCCGGCGTGCCGATGAAGCCGGCGACGAATCGGGTGGCGGGGCGCCGGTAAAGCCCGGCCGGCGTGTCGACCTGCTCGATCGCGCCATCCTTCATCACGACGATGCGCGTGGCCAGGGTCATGGCCTCGATCTGGTCGTGCGTGACGAAGACCATGGTGGCGCCGAGCCGGTGGTGCAGTTGCGCCAGTTCCAGCCGCGTGCGGCCGCGCAGCGCCGCGTCGAGGTTGGACAAGGGCTCGTCGAAGAGGAAGATGCCCGGCTCCTTGACGACGGCGCGGCCGATGGCCACGCGCTGGCGCTGGCCGCCGGAGAGCTGGCCGGGCTTGCGCTCCAGCAACGAATCCAGCTCCAGCATGCGGGCCGACTCCTTCACCCGCCGGGCGATCTCCGCGGCTTCGACGCCGATGTTCTTCAGGCCGAACGCGAGGTTCTCCCGCACCGTCATGTGCGGGTACAGCGCGTAGTGCTGGAAGACCATGGCGAGGTTGCGCTGGCCCGGTGCCGCATGCGTCACGTCGCGCCCGCCGATCAGCACCCGGCCGTCGCTCACTTCCTCCAGCCCCGCCACCATGCGCAGCAGGCTGGTCTTGCCGCAACCCGAAGGGCCGAGGAAGACGACGAACTCGCCTTCGGCCACGTCGAGCGACAGGTTCTCGATGACCTGCACCGCGCCATAGCGCTTGCAGACGTTCTCCAGCTTCAGGCCAGCCACGTGGGGTGTCTCCAGGTCATTCTTCTGCGCGAAGGCGGGGCCAGCCGTCGTCGGACCAGCTCAGGCGGCCCAGCCTGAGGTGGGGCCGGCCGCTGTCCTCGGCGTCGTAGGCGTGGCGCACGATGAAGTCGCCGACCACGTCCTGGTGGCCCGGGCCCTTCCAGCGCGCGCCGCCGCCTTCGACGAGCGTGCCGCCGCCTTCGAGCAGGGGCCGGCCGTCCCGGTCCAGGTAGGGGCCGGTCACTTCACGCGATCGGCCCATGCGGATGTTGTAGGTGCTGTCCACGCCGCGGCAGCACAGGTCGTGCGAAACGAAGAGGTAGACCCACTCGCCGCGGCGCAGCAGCGTGGGGGCCTCGATGCCTGCCTTGCGGCTGGCGATGAAGCGCGGCTCCCCGAGGGGCCGCAGGCTGCGGGGATCCAGCTCGGTCAGGCGGATGCCCTTCCAGAACGAGCCGTAGGCGAGCCAGAGGCGGCCATCGCGATCGCGCATGAAGTCGGGGTCGATGGCGTTGAAGTCGTCCTCGGGCCGGCTCTGCACCACCAGGCCTTCGTCGCGCCAGTCGTTCGCATCCGGCCCGCTGCTGCTGGCCAGGCCGATGGCCGAGCGGTTCTTGCCGAAGGTGGAGATGCTGTAGAGCAGCCAGAAGCGGCCGGCGTGCGAGAAGGCCTTGGGCGCCCACACGTCCAGGCCCTTGTGGGCAGGCACCGCTTCGTCCCACCAGCCGGGGCGTGCCGCCAGCACTGGCGCCTCGCGGCGCCAGGTCTTGCCTCCATCGGCCGAGCGCAGGTGCTGGATGCCCTGGCCGGTGGTGAAGACGTGCAGCACGCCGCCCTCGGCGGGCCACAGCGTCGGGTCGTGCGCCAGGGTGTCGCCCTGCAGCGCCGCGGCCTGCGCGGCACAGGCCAGCCAGGCGAGGATCACCAGGAGGTACTTCATGCCTGGTCCGGCAGTGGCTGCGCCTACCTGCCCCAGCGAAGCACGAGCGGGTCGAGGCGGCGCGCGGCATCGAGCAGGCCGGCACGCACCTCGGGGCTCATCTCGGCGAAGGGATGGCGCGGCGCATCGCAGCGGATCACGCCGCCCTCCTTCATCAGCGCCTTGGCGGTGAGGATGCCGCCCTGGCGGTTCTCGTAGTTGATCAGCGGCAGCCAGCGGCCGTACT